>NZ_CP049357.1:2460000-2572500 GCF_011067105.1 Deinococcus wulumuqiensis R12
GACCTCGAGGCGAACGCCGTCAGCAAGGACGACTTCGCCCGTCTGGAAGCCCGCATCGAAGAAGTGGCGGCTGCCGGAGGCGAGCAGGGCGCGAGCGAGGACATCCAGGGTCAGATCGACGAACTGACCGCCCGCGTGGACGAGTACGACGCGCTGCGTGCCGATGTCGACGACAACGCCAGCAGCATCGCTGCCCTCAACGACCTGACCGTGCTGCTCAACCAGGACATCCTGGACCTGCAGGACCGTGTCAGCGCCGTGGAAGCCGCGCAGGCCGACTTCGTGCAGCGCAGCGACTTCGACGCCCTCGGTGGCCGCGTGACCACTGTCGAAACCCGCGTCGAAACCGTCAACAACACCCTGAGTGGCCGCATCGCTGCTCTGGAGCGCAACGCGTTCAGCGTTAAGCCCAGCCTGACCATCGGCTACAGCGTGAGCCGCACCAACCGCAACTTCGACGTCGACCGCCTGTTCCCCCTGAACGCGGACGGCACGGTCGCCAACAACGCCTTCACCAGCGGCGGCATCGACAGCGACACTGGTGCGCAGCGCCGCGACTTCGGCGACTTCGGCAACGCTTCCGACGCTGTCGTTGCTGGTGAAGCTGGTCTGTACGGCTTCGCTGACGGTGTGAGCTACACGGTGTACTTTACCGACGGCACCACGGCGACCTACAACGGCCTCAACACCGCCGGCTACACTGCGCCTGATGGCAAGACGGTTGACCGCACCAAGGGGACCAACGGTTTCGCGTTCAACAACCTGGCCCGTTACAAGGAAGGCAGCACCGACATCGGGATCAGCCTGGGCTTCGACACCAGCGGCCAGTTCAGCCAGGTCACCAGCGGGACCGGTGGCAGCCTGTTCAGCACCGCAGGTCGTCTCCAGGTCAACCAGATCGACCTGAACTTCGGTCTGGTCACGGGCCTGCCGAGCGACGCCTACATCGACACCAACGGCAACGGCAAGAAGGACGACGGCGAAGCGACTGGCCGCGGCACCTACCTCGGCAGCGGCGGCACGGCGGCCACCCTCCGCGATCCTGCGGGCAACATCTACCGCCCCGTGTTCTTCCGTTTCAAGAACGCCACCACCCAGTTCAGCGTGGGCAACAACCCGGTCATCGTGACCCTGGGCCAGCAGCAGAAGTTCTACTTCAGCGACTACGTCTTCGACAACAACTACGATGGCCGTGGCGACGGCTTCACCGTCACGGTGGACGGCAGCAACGTGCCTGTGATCGGCGCCTGGAAGCCCCAGATCAAGGGCGTGTACGGTAGCCGTGGCGGTCTCGACGGCACCGGCGAAGCGGGCTACGGCGTGTACTACCGTGGTGTGCGTGCGCAGATCACCCCCGTCGGCACCCTGACGGCGGGCATCCACTACGCGCAGGAAGGCCGTGACCTCTTCGGCGCGGCTCAGAACACCACCAGCACGCCTTCCGACGTCACTACCTACGGCGCCGACCTGCACGGTAAGGCGTTCGGCGTGGAACTGCACAGCGAGTACGCCACCAGCCGCGTGCGCCCCAACACGGCCAATGCTACCGTTCAGACCAGCAACGCCTTCTACGCCCGCGTGGCGACCCGCAAGGACAACCTCGCGTTCGACCTGAACACTCCGGCAGCCAAGATCGGCAACGACACCTTCGGCGTGGCGCTGTACGACCTGAACTACCGCAAGATCGACGCTGGGTACACCAACGTGGCTGGCATCAGCGAGTATGGCTACGGGTCCTACAGCCGCACCTCGGCCCAGAACATCGCCTATAACCCCGACACCGGTGTGACGGCTCCCTTTGCCAACCTCGACCGTCAGAGCTACACCGATGCCAACAACGACGGTACGCCGGACCGCAACGCCGACGGCACCGCTGT
The DNA here is from genome assembly GCF_011067105.1 of Deinococcus wulumuqiensis R12. Taxonomy (NCBI): domain Bacteria; kingdom Thermotogati; phylum Deinococcota; class Deinococci; order Deinococcales; family Deinococcaceae; genus Deinococcus; species Deinococcus wulumuqiensis. The sequence goes on from NZ_CP049357.1 coordinate 2,461,878, forward strand.
GGTGACCAACACCAAGATCGGCCAGATGGGCTTCGGCGTGAAGGCAGCGGCCAACCTCGGTCCCGTGGCCATCGGCGGCTACTACGACACCAGCACCGGCGCCAACGGCGACAATGCCAACCGCATGACCGAAGCGGGCGGCTCGGCCAAGCTGGCCTACAGCATCTTCTCGCTGCGTGGCACGTACAACACCCTGGACAGCAACCGTCCCCAGATCTACCGTGACGCTGCTGGCACCCAGATCATCGACGACGCTCAGGTGCGCCGCTACGCCGTGCAGGCGGACGTGACCCCTGGCCTGGGCCTGTTCGTGGGCGCCTACTACCGCGACGTGAACGTGAACGGTGTGCGCTCGACCACCGACCGTGGCCTGCTGGGCCGTGGCTACCTGGCTTCCAGCTTCGAGCCCGGCGTGGGCAACAATGCCTACCGCACCGGTCTGCGCTGCGCCGACAACAACTTCGGCACCGGTACCCGGGACATCGACGGTGTGGGCGGCGTGCTCAACCCGGCGGTCAACCTTGATCAGAGCCGCACCTCCACCTGCTTCACCTCCTACGGTGTGGAAGCGGGCCACGCGGGCGACAACGCCAATGCGCTGGTCAAGGACCTGTTCTTCCGCGTGGGCTACTCGCGCGTGTACGTGCCCACCACCGCCACCGCGACGACGGGCGATTTCAGCGGCTCGGTCGCTTACGGTGACGCCCGTTACGACCGCAAGGTCGGTGTGGCGAACGTGCGCCTCGCCGGTTCGTTCTCGACCACCAACACCCAGCTCGACAGCCGTCCTGCCGGGACCCGTGGTGCGGTCGGCCTGATCGTGCGTACCGACCCCCTCGCCAACCTGCCCTTCCGTCCTCAGCTCAACGGTCAGGTGGCCTACTACACCGCCGACAACCGTCTGGGCACTGGCAACCTCACCTACAACGCCAACGCGACCAAGTACGGCGCAGGCGTGGTGCTGAACGACTTCCTGCTGCCCCAGACCAAGATCGGCGTGCGCTACGACGGCTATGTGGCCCAGAACCGTCAGTACACCCCCTTCGACGGCAGCGGCACCCAGGGCTTCTTCAGCGACAGCAACAACAACCGCCGCACCAACCTGAACGGCGTGTACGTGGAAGGCGCCTACCAGGACCTGATCTTCAGCTACGGGACCTACACCCTCAGCCAGAAGGACATGACCAGCGGTACCGAGTACGGCAGCGGTATCGGCAACGGCCAGCCTGCCCGCGGCCAGACCTTCAAGATCAGCTACAAGGTCAACTTCTAAAGCCCCTCGCCCCCGGCCCTGCCGGGCAACGGCCCCCGCTTCGGCGGGGGTTCTTGCTGTTCTGGAGACAGTTCCGGTGCGCCGCGGACAAACTCGCTAGACTGGCGCCATGCTCGCTGTTTTTGGACATCTCAACCCCGATACCGACGCCATTTCGGCGGCGATGGTCTATGCCCGGCTGCTGACCCGGCAGGGCACCGAGGCCCAGGCCTACCGACTGGGCGAACCCAACTTCGAGACGGCCTACGTGCTGCGCGAACTCGGCCTGGAGGCGCCCCCGCTGCTGACCGAACTGCCCGCCGGCAGCAAGGTGGCCCTGGTCGATCACAACGAGAGCGCGCAGTCGCTCCCCGGCCTGAGTGAACTGGACGTCACCCGCGTGGTGGACCACCACAAGCTCGGCGACCTGACGACCACCAGCACGCCCTACCTGCGTTTCGAGCCGGTCGGCTGCACCGGGACCATCCTGCTCGCGCTGCACCGGGAAGCGGGGTTGAGCGTGGACCCCCAGGACGCCAAGCTGATGCTGAGCGCGATTCTGAGCGATACCCTGCACTTCCGCAGCCCCACCACCACCCCGCAGGACCGTGAAGCGGTGGCCTTCCTGGCGCCCATAGCCGGGGTCGAGGACGTCGAAGCCTACGCCCTGGCAATGTTTGCGGCCAAGAGCGACCTGGGCGACACCCCTGCCGAAACGCTGCTGCGTATGGACTACAAGGTCTTTCCTTTCGGCGACGCGGCGCAGCCACAGCACTGGGGCCTCGGCGTGATCGAGACGACCAACCCGGCCTACGTGTTCGGACGTCAGCAGGAGCTGCTCACGGCAATGGATCAGGTCAAGGCCGATGACAGCCTTTCGGGCGTGTTGCTGAGCGTGGTGGACATCCTCAACGAAACCAACCGTACGCTGGTGCTGGGGGCCACCGAGGCCAAGGTGCTGCGCGAGGCCTTTGGAGTCGAGGCCGAGGGTCAGGTGGCCGATCTGGGCGCCCGCATCAGCCGCAAAAAGCAGATCGTGCCGACGCTGGAAAAGTACTTCACGCCTGAAGCCTGAGCGTTGCGCCTGCCAGGGGGGACGGGGGAGGGCATTCCCGTCTCCCCGTTGCTGTGTCCCTGGGGCTGTGTTTTTCTGGCAGGCTCACGGCGGTATGCTCCGCCCGTGACGCAAGGCGCGAATGTGGAATGGCTGTTTGCCCGGCAACGCTTCGGGGTGCACCCCGGCCTGGAGCGGGTGCGCGAGCTGCTGGCGCGACTGGGCACTCCCCAGCGGAATTTCGAGGTGGTGCTCGTCGGCGGCACCAACGGCAAGGGCAGCACCGCTGCGTCCCTGGAGGCCATGCTGCGGGCCGGGGGCAGGCGCACCGGCCTCTTTACCAGTCCGCACCTGACCCGGCTGAGCGAGCGTTTCGTGGTCGGTGGCGCCGAACTGCCGCAGGGGGCGGTGGCAGCGGCCCTGGACCGCGTGCGTCCGGCGAGCGAAGCGGTCGAAGCCTCCTTTTTCGAGGTCATTACGGCGCTGGGCTGCCTGCTGTTTGCAGAGGCGGAGGTGGACCTGGCCGTGATGGAGGTCGGGCTGGGCGGGCGACTCGACGCCACCAACGTGCTCGACCCCCGGCTGAGTGTCATCACCAACGTGGCGCTCGACCACACGGCCATTCTGGGAGACACGCCCGGGCAAATTGCGGCGGAGAAGGCAGGCATTCTGCGGGCCGGGCAAAGCGCCGTGACCGCCGTGGCGCCGGACGTGCTGCCCATCCTGGAGCGCCAGGGCGCCGACCTCTGGGCGCTGGGCCGTGACTGGGCCGCGCAGACCCGCAGCCTGGGCTGGGACGGCACCGAAGTGGGCGTGCAGTGGCCGGGAGGCGGAACGCAGCTGCGGACCCCGCTGCTGGGGGAACATGGGGGCCTCAATGCGGCGCTGGCGGCAGTCGCGGCGGCGCGGCTGGGCGTACCGACCCCGGCCATCGTGCAGGGAGCGGCACAGACCCGCTGGCCGGGGCGGCTGGAAGTGTTGCCCAGACAGGGGTTGCCCAGACAGGGGTTGACCGGACAGGGAGGCCACCGGGTGCTGCTTGACGGAGCACACAATCCGGCGGGAGCGCGGGCGCTGGCCCAGGCGCTGCGTCCCCTGCTGGCCGGACAGGGGCAGGAACGGCTGCCGGTCATTTTCGGTGCGGCGGAGGACAAGGACCTGGCAGGAGTGGCCGCCGAACTGCTGCCGCTCGCCTCGCGGGTCATCCTGACGCGGGCGGCCCTCAGTCCCCGGGCCGCCGACCCCGCGCAGCTGGCGGCGCTGTTTCCCGGCGTGCCGCTGGAGCGGACAGAGACGCCCGCTCAGGCTCTGGCCGCGCTGCGCCCGGAGGAGGACCTCGCGCTCGCGTGCGGCAGCCTTTACCTGCTGGGAGAGTTGCGCCCGTTGCTGCTCGGCGAACAGCCGGAGAGCCACGAACGCTGGCAATAGCCACGGACACGGCCTCTTTCACGTTCCCTGGGCTGGAATAGAGCGAACTTGTCCCCCTTATTCTGTGTTGACCGTAGCAAGGGGGGGTGTTACACTCCGACCAAGGGTGCCTGATTCTGCCCACAAGCAAACGCCAGGCGGTTCCATTTCACCAGTCCTTCGGGCATCCCCGACCGGTGAGGGGTGGTCCGCCGCAGCCCAGGAGGTGAATGACATTGAAACTGCACGAACGACTTCGTGAACTGCGCAGCGAACGTGGGCTGCGGCTCAAGGACGTGGCCGAAGTGGCCGACATCAGCGTGCCCTACCTCAGCGACCTCGAGCGTGGCCGCACCAACCCCAGCCTGGAAACCCTCCAGACGCTGGCCGGTGCCTACAGCATCACGGTGCACGACCTGCTCGAAGGGGTGGAGTTCTACGGCGAATCGACCGACGGCGCCCTGCCCAAGGGGCTGGCCGACCTGGTCGCCGATCCCACGCTGGGACCACAGATCACGCCCGACTGGGTGCGGACCCTCTCGCGCATCGAACTGCGCGGCAAGCGCCCGCGCGACAAGCAGGACTGGTACGAGATCTACCTGCACCTCAAGCGCATCCTGAACTGATGCCGCTCTGAAGAAGGGAACGGTTCGCCGTTCTCTTTTTTCGATTTGTTCCGTAGGGTGTTTCGCATACGTAGTTGATATGGCAAGCGGCGCCCCTTTCCGATGGCTTGGAAAGGGGTGCCGCTGCGGTGTGGTCGGTTCGAAACGGTGCTACAGGGCCGCTCGGGTCCGTCCCGCCTCACCTGTCTGGCGTTGCAGAAAGAGGGTGCCCGCGCCCCAGGCGCCGCCGACCAGTGCCAGGGCAAAGGCCAGGGGTGCCCAGCTCAGGCTGCCCGCGACGAGGCTGATGCCCAGGAAAGCCCCGACGGTGTCGGGAACGGGAAGCCGCAGGCGGCAGGCCAGGGCGCGGCCCAGGTCGTAGACGGTCACGCTCAGGCCGGTGGCGACCAGCAGCCCGGCGAGTGCCAGCACCAGCAGGCCCGCACCGAGCAGTCCCGCAAAAGTCAGCGCCAGGGCCGGAAGCAGCAGCGCCGCCAGCATCAGCACGCCCAGCGCCAGCGTTCTCATCGGGGCGTGCCGCTGCCGCCGGGCCAGGACCGGGGCCGTGCCCGCCACGAACAGCAGCAGCAGCAGCCCCCCCGTGAGGGCCACGAAAATCTGCGGCCACGCCGCCGCGCTCAGCCAGCCGACCAGTGGGCGGAAGGCGGCGGCGGTCGCCAGTTGGACGCCCTGCGGTGCGGGCACGGCCCCGGCTGCGGCACTCTCGCCGGGGGTGTGACCCAGCACGGCACTCATTTCGCCGTGGACCCGCGCACCCGGAGCCTGCTTGATGTCGCCCAGCAGCGTGACCACCCGGCCTTCCACCTCGGCGCCGGGTTGCAGGATCACGTCCCCACCGATGGCGACGACGTTGCCCTTGACCAGCCCCTGGACCTCCACCGGGCGGCCGAAGCTCAGGCCGGGTTCGCCGTTGACGACGCCGTACAGCGGCGGAAGCGTCAGGACGCCGGCCAGAACGAAGGCCCCCGCCCCGAAGCGCCGCACGGCAGGCGTGGGCATCCAGGTGACCAGCGCACTGGTCAGCAGCAGCAGCAGCAGGCCCAGACCGGCCACCGGCGCCACATGTTCGAGCACGGTCTGGAGCACCAGCGCCCCCGCCGCCAGGTTGGGCCACGCCGCCGTGACGGTCAGCAGGGTCAGCCCGGCCAGCAGCGCACTGACGAGCAGCAGGGGAGCACGGCTGGTGCGCGGGGCCGCCTGGGCGAAGGCCGGGGTCGGCGCAGCGGCGTGCAGCGCGGCCACGACCTGGGGCGAGGCCTGGGGTGAAGCCTGCTGGACGACTGAGGCTCGTGGGACATCTGAAGCCTCCTGCGCGATGCGTCCGGCGAGGGAAGCCGCCAGCGAGCGGGGCAGGGAAGGCGTGGGCGACCCCTGCAGCGCGGTGCGGGTCCGGGCGTCACTCGCAATCTCGGACGCCAGCGCCGGGGCCAGCGGGGGCACGGGGGGGAGCGGCGAAGCGGCGAGTTGCCGGTGCAGCTGCTGGGAAAAGGCGATGTCGCGGGGCAGGCTGGCGGCCAGCGAGTGCGGCAGGGGGGGAGGGGTCAGTGCCCGCTCCAGGGCCGCGTCCCTGGCGATGTCCCGGCTGACGTCGCTTGCCAGCGTGTGCGCCAGGGTGGGGGACAGGACCGGAGCCGCCAGTTGCTGCCGCAGCCGCAGGTCGGCCACCACCGCGCCCGCCACGCTGCGGGGAGCGGGCGGATTCGGGCCGGTCAGCAGGGCCACTGCCCCGCGCAACGAACGCCGCGCCTCCTGCACCTGCGGGTCGAGGGAGGCCGCGTCCAGGGCCGCCTGCTCGTCCACGCTGAGGTCGCCGTCGGCCTCTCGGTGCAGCAGCGCCCGCAGTTCGGGGGTCAGGGGTGCGGCACACCCCGCCGCCGTCCATGTCGCTTCCGTCTTGCCCAGTTCGTTGCCCATGTCGTTTCTGTCCACCTCCCCTCTGTCCACCTTGCCCGGTGCCTGTACGCAGCTGACCTGCCCTCACCCGCTCTCCCTAACACTCTCTTTACGCCGAACCATCAGGAAGGGTTCCCGGCAACAGGTCGAGCGCTGCCGGGACTTGTCTAGATAAGTGCTGGAATCAGGGCCGGGGAAGGCTCTCTGGTGCCTGATAGTCTCCGCTTTTGCCGCCGGTCTTGGACAGCAGCCGCACGCCGCCAATCTCGATGGCCTTGCTCGTGGCCTTGAGCATGTCGTACACGTTGAGGGCCGCCACCGTGACGGCGGTCAGCGCCTCCATCTCCACGCCGGTGGGCGCGGTGGTCCTGACCGTGGCGGTGATGTGGATGCCCGCGTCTGCCAGGGACACGTCCACCTCGGCGCCCGTGACGGGGATGGGATGACACAGGAAAATCAGGTCGGCGGTGCGCTTGCTGCCGACCAGGCCGGCCAGCCGCGCCACGCCGAGGGGGTCACCCTTGGGCGTCTGCCCGGCAAGCAGCGCGGCGCGGGACTCCGGGGGCAGGAACACCCAGGCCTCGGCGCGGGCGGTGCGGGTGCTGGGCGCCTTGGCCGACACGTCCACCATGCGGGGCTGACCGTCCCTGAAATGGGTGAGCTGCGGCGCGTCGCCGTTCAGTCCAGTGGCCGGGTCACTCATTCTTCGGGAAGTTCCAGGTCCTTCAGGCCCGCGAAGGGGTTTTGCTTCGCGTGGCTGCTGCCCTCGGGCGAGCCGAGTTCCACGACCTGTTCCTCGATAGGCACTTGGGCGCTGTGTTCGCAGGGGCCGTCGTTGAGGTCGTGGCCGCATACCTGACACAGGCCCCGGCACTCGGGCGCGTGCAGCACGCTCAGCGGCGCGGCGAGCAGGGTGCTCTCGGCGAGGTAGGCGCTGAGGTCGAGGTCGGGGTTGCCAAACACCAGCACTTCCTCGCCGGTTTCGGCTTCTTCGAGATAAGGCTCCTGCGCAGACGGCTCGTAGCGCATCAGCGTGCCGAGCGAAATGTCGAGCGGCACCTGCACCTCGCGCAGGCAGCGGGCGCATTCCATGACCAGCGTGGGAGAAAAGCTGCCCTGAAGGTACATTTCGTCGCCACCGAGCGAGTTGATGTCCACCTCGAAGGCGGCGGGTTCGGCAAAACGCAGGGTCTGCGGCTCTTTGCCCTGGAGGTACTGGAGGTGGTCGAGTTCGCCTTCCGCGTGCGCGTCCTCGGCTGTGCGCAGCAGGGAACCCAGGTGAATCCGGGGCTGTTCGTTCATGCCCGCCATGATAGTGGGCCGGGGGCGCAGGCAACTGCGGCGGCGTGGGGATTGCTGCCGGGTTGGGGGGGCACGGGGAGAAAGGGGTTCTCAGGGCCGGGTTTCGCGGTGGCCTTCCGGCAGTCCGCTCATCTGCCCCATTCGGCCCCGCGCCATACTTGGGGGCCGTGGCTGCTCCCTCCCGTGTCTTCCCCGTGACCGACCTGCCCCGCCCGTGTTCCACTTCTGCGTCTGCCAGAGCCAGGAAGACCGTACACTGGCACCTTATGCGCTTTCCGCCCACCCGACCTGCCCCGGCCCGCGTGCTCGCGCTGCTGGCTGTTCTGGGGCCGCTGCTCGCCGCCACGCCGGGCAGCGCCGCAGCCGGGTTGCCCGCAGGAGCGGGACTGGCGGCGTCGCTGTTTGCCTCGCCTCTGGTGGCCCCGCCGCTGGTCGCCACGGTCGCCACGCCGTCGGCGGCCCGGCCCAACGCGGCGCTGCGCTGGGTACGGCTGGGGCGTTCGACGGCACCGTCGCTGCTTCAGGTGCCTGCCGGTTGCCAGCTTCGCAGTTGCCCGCTGGTGGTGGTGTCGCACCCCCGTGCCCAGGACGCGGCGCGGCTGCGCGACAGTGCGCAGGTCGGCAAAATCGCGCAGGCGCTGCTGGCCGCCAACTTCGCGGTGCTGCTCAGCGGCGACGGCGGCGTCAACACCTGGGGCAGCCCGGCGGCGCTGCGCGAGGTGGCGCAGGTACACCGCGACGCCACCCGGCGCTTTCGCTGGAACAGCCGCACCTACGCGCTGGGCCTGAGCATGGGCGGCCTGCTGTCTCTGCGCAGCGCCCTGCCCGAGTCGCCGTACTGGGTGAGCGGGGTGGGATTGATCGACGCCTGGGTCAGCCTGCGCGGGGCCTGGGGCAGCGCCGTGACCCGGCAGCGGGAGATCGGCAAGGCATACGGCCTGTCGGCGCCCCCCACGCCCAAACTGGACCCCCTGCCCCTCGCACAGCGGGCGGTGCCGCTGCCGCTGTTCGTGGCGTTCAGTCCCACCGACACGGTGGTGGCCTCGCGCAAGAATGCCGAGCTGCTGATTCCCTACGCCGAACAGGGGGTCAGCGAGGTCGTGCGGCTCACCGGCCCCCACCTCGGCGGCAACCGTTTCTCGCCGCAGATGGTCGAGCGGCTGGTCGGCTTCTACCAGAGCCTGGAGCAGCGGGCCGTCGCCCGGCAGAACCGGGAGTTTCCGGGGGCGGCCCCGGCGGTGCAGCGGCCCCCTGTGGCGGTGCCGAAAAGCTGAGCGGCCCAAAAGCCGGATAGAAAGGGGGCAGAGAGGACCGTCTCTCTGCCTCCCTTTTGCCCCGGTTTTACATCGCCGCCGGAATCTCGATGCCGATGAGGTCCAGCGTTTCCTCGAAGGCCCGGCGCAGCCGCACCATCAGCGCCAGGCGTGCCTCGCGCACCCCCTCTTCGGATTGCAGCACGTTGGTGGCGGGCTTGCCCTGCTTGGTCTTGGCGTTGTACCACGCGTTGAAGGAGGTCGCCAGGTCCAGCGCGTACTGCGCGACCACATGCGGCGAGTGGATGCGGGCGGCCTGCGCCACGACTTCCGGCAGCTTGGCGATCTGCTTGGCGAGCACGAGGTCGATGTCGGGCAGCGCGTCCCAGTCGGCGCCAGTGCCGTTCACGGCAAAGCCCGCTTCCTCCGCTTTTTTCAGGATGTTGGCGGCGCGCACGGCGGCGTACTGGACATAGGGCGCGGTGTCCCCGTTCAGCGCCAGCGCCTGCTCCCAGCGGAAGTCGATCTTGCGGGTCGGCTCGGCCTTGAGCATGGCAAAGCGGATGGCGCCCAGGCCGATGCGGCGGGCGATTTCGGCGGCGTCCTCGCGCGCGGCCAGGTCGGGATTGATGCCCTGCAAGACGCTCAGCGCGCGCTTCTGGGCCTCGTCCATCGCGTCGTCGGCACTGACCGCGATGCCCTTGCGACCGCTGATGGTCTGGCCTTCCAGGGTAACGAAGGCGTAGGAGAGGTGGATGCTTCGCTCCTTCTTCTCCTGCTCGCCCGCCACGCCCAGCGCCGAACGCACCACCGTCTGCGGGTGGTCCTGGCGCGAGTCGATCACGTTGATGACCTCCTGCGCATGCCCGAAGCGCCGCTCATCGTCGGGCTGGCCGTCCGGGGCACTCGTCCAGATGGTGTTGCCTTCGGGGTCCTGCATGAAGGGCTTGAATTTCATCCCCTCGAACAGCCCGAATTTCCAGAACTGGTAGCCGATGTCCTTGGCGGCGTACATGGCGGTGCCGCCCGAGCGCACGAGGACCACGTTCGGTTCTTCCAGCCCCGGCATGAATTCCGACACGTCCATGATGAACGCCCCGGCGTACTTGCCCTCAAGGGGGCGCGAGGTGTACCTGCTGCCTTCCAGAATGTTCATCGCCTGCGCCAGAAACCCGCTGCCCACCACGTCGGACTCCCAGTTCAGCAGGTCGTAACGCGCGCCGAGGCGAAAGCAGGTGTGCAGCTGCGCCTTCACCGTCTGCTCGACCAGTGGCCGCAGCTCCCCGGCCTCGAGCTTGTGCATGACCTCCATGATGCCCGCTTCGAGTTCGGGCTTCTGCGGGTCGGCGTTGAGCTGCACGTAGCCTTCACCGAGCCACTGGTCGTACTTCTGCACGCCGTCCCAGACGCGGCCATAGTGCTCGATGGCGAACAGGGACTCGGCGGCCTGACGCCCGGTGTCGTCGATGTAGTTCTGCACCTCGACGGTGTGCCCCGCCGCCCGCAGAATCCGCGCCATCGAGTCGCCCAGCACCACATTGCGCAGGTGCCCCACGTGCAGTTCCTTGTTGGGGTTGACCGAGGTGTGCTCGATGACGACCTTGCCGCCTAATTTGGGCATCTCGAAGGGTTTTTCCACGACGCCGCGCACGAACGCGCCGCCGTCGAGGAAAAAGTTGATGAACGGCCCGGCGGCCTCGACCTTTTTGATGCCCGCAGGCAGCGTGATGTTCTGGACGAGTTGCGCGGCGACTTCGGCGGGATTCTTGCCTGCCGCTTTCGCCATCTGGAAGGCGGCGGGGGTGCCGTAGTCGCCGGGCTTGGTCGCGGGCGTTTCCTGAATGGCGGCGTCGACGGGCATTCCCATCTGGTGCGCGGCCTGCTCGACGGCTGCTTTGAGTTGGGCCTTCAAATCCATTGGGTCAGTGTACGGGGGCGGGAGGGCTTCAGCGCCGCAGCCACTGCCTCTGCGCCGCGTCGTAGCGGTAGGCGCGTTCAGGGGCGGGTGGGTCCTGCGTGATACTGCCGCTGCTCGGATACAACAGGAGGGCCAGCGTTCCCTGTCCGGGTGGGCCAGCGGGAAGGTCCGTGATGAGAGTCCAGGTGTTGAGGGACAGAGAACTGGCGTGCATCTGCACCGTGTTGGAATCGTTGGGAAAGCAGAAGCCGCTCGCCAGGTCAGAGGTGTAGGTCACGGCCCCCACACTCTTCCACATCAGTCCTTTTATCTTGGGCTGGTAGGTGTTTAAGCCGTAAAGTAGGTTCCCAACAGCAAATTGTCCCTTTTTGCAGCGTTCGCCTTTTATGGTGAAGTCCGGCCCGGCAGTGCTGAGCAGCCGGAAGCGGCCCTGCCAGAACTTCAACTGGTCGGCAACAGAAGGCCGCCAGCCCTGACCCAACGTACCGAACTCCGTCAGGCCAGAGGGGACCGGCCATGACCAGGCGGGGTTCATTCCTTTCGCTCCGCTGGTGAGCATGGCGCCAAAGACGCTCCGTGTTCCCTTTGGAAAGCGCACTTCAGCCGCCTGCCTGAAGATGGACTCGTCAAAGATGGGCCAGACGCCTGCCATCAGTTGCAACACCGCCGTGTCATCCTGGGCGATGGGCGCAGCGGGCCGCACCCCTTCCCACTGCGAAGCCCGGTACGCCGCCCACGCGCCGCTCCCCGCCAGCAGCGCGAAAAGGGTGAGCCATCCCGCCCGGTGGGTGAAAAAATGGCCGAGCAGTTCGCGGTTAGTGACTTGCACTTCCCCCATCCCCCGCACCGCCAGAAACTCGGCTTCTTCGCGGGCGTACCCCTGTGCCTGATACTCGGCCACGCGCTCCAGCAGGTGGGCGCGAAGTTCGGTGGCGGCGTCCAGCCGCTCGGCTCTGGGCAGGCCCAGCGTGGCACGGTGGACATACTCATCAATGGTGAGGGGCGCCTTCTTACGGCGCATAGGGCAGCACATTCACGGTGAGGGTTTGGGTGAGCTGGCCCCCTTCGCCCGTGAGTGTCAGGTCAAAGGTGTGTTTGCCCAGTTCGGCGCTGTGCGCGGCGCTGACCCTGTAACGGATGGTGCCGCTGTTGCCGTTCACCATGCCGGAGCCGATAAGTGCCACCGTCACGCCGCCCGCCGTTTTGGGGTAGGCGGGAACGCTGTACATGCCGTTTCGCCCAGCGCGGTCAACAAAGATCAGCGAGACTTCGGTCCTCGCGCCGCGCCGCAGTTCTACGGCTGAGGGCGACACCCACGCCGAAGCGTTTTGCAGGGTGGGGGTGCAGGCGGTGAGGGCGAGAGCGAGGGCGGGGAGGAGGAGGTTTTTCATGGCTGGTCTCCTTTGGGCTGGGCAGGTTGTTCACGAATATCCCAAGTGTCGTGTTGGCGGTCATAGTGCATCTCTGGAAGGGGTGCGGGGCGTTCATCGTCTGTAGCGCGGATAAACATGGCGGCCTCGCCCTGCACCTTTTGTTCGCCCGTCTTGTAGGTGGCGCGGCTGTCTTGCACGAAGAGATAAAGCAGTGTCCAGTGCCCCAAACGGAGGCGACCCCCATCACCTTGCCCGTCGCTTTGCCGCACTTCTACTGTGCCGCCACTTACTGCTGCGCCTTTGCTGCTGCTTGCGCCGCTGCCGCTGCTGGTGGCACTGCGCGACGGGGGCGGGGGCTTAAGGCCACTGCACCACAGCACGCCGCGCAGGTTGGAATTGGGGATTTCCAGCCCCACCTTCATAGACGGCCCTGAACCTGTTTGCGTGATGGCCGTTTGAGTGCTCTTACCCGCTTGCCAAGCCTCATAAGCCTGTGCCGTAGCTGACGTTTCTAGACCCACATGCACAGGCTGCTGGTCACGGCATTTTTCCCGCCAGGGCAAGTCGGCCAGCGGTAGAGGTGTGCGGTCTTTCCACCACTCTCTCCAAGTCGGCCAGCTCGAAAACACTTGTCCCTCAGTACCAGCGGAAGCGGGCAGGGTTGCTCGCTGCGCCGCGTGAGTACCGACCCAAGCCACCTCTACAAAGCGGGTCTTCGGAGGCGTCTTGAACTTGTAACTCTGGTAAAAGTTGGGCAGGACGCCCCCATTGGTAAAAGAGTTGACCAGGAGAGGTTCGCCGTAAGTGATGAGGGCGGCTTCTTGGTTGCCTACAAATTGCCGAGCAACCGTTCCGACCAACAGCAGGGCCAAAACTCCCCAACCCACCTTTCTAAGCAGGGCGTACTCGCCCCACCCCCTTCTGACCTCTCCGACCTCCCCCATCCCCCGCACCGCCAGAAACTCGGCTTCTTCGCGGGCGTACCCCTGCGCCTGATACTCGGCCACGCGCTCCAGCAGGTGGGCGCGAAGTTCGGTGGCGGCGTCCAGCCGCTCGGCTCTGGGCAGGCCCAGCGTGGCGCGGTGGACATACTCGTCAATGGTGAGGGGCGCCTTCTTACCGCGCAGGCGGCGAATCATGCCCGCTCCGGCTTTGGCAGTAGCCGCGTGACCAGAAGGGCGTCCAGTGCCCCGCGCAGGGTGCGCCATTCCTGTTTCTTTTCCGTCAGGGCGCCGCGTCCATCGTCGGTCAGGCGGTAGAACTTGCGCGGCGCACCGCCCCGGTCGCTCGGCTGCCACTCGGTTTCGACCCAGCCCGCTTTGACCAGCCGGGCAAGGGCGGGGTAGAGGCTGCCCTCCTTCATCTCGAAGAGGCCGCCGCTGCGCGTGTTGACGTGCGCCAGGATGTCCAGCCCGTAGCGCGGCTGGTCCTCCAGCGCCGCGAGGAGCGCAAGGTCCAGCGTGCCGGATTTGAGGGGATTCATGCTCTGCAAGGTAATGCTCGGCAAGTATCTTGTCAAACAAGATAACCAGCCTTTGTTCTGAATTCGGGCGGGCTGGCGCTGTTCTGACCGCGCGCGCCTCTCCTGAGCCATGTCCTCAACCCAGAGTCAGCCTCATCCCTACGACCTGCTGGTGATCGGCTCCGGCCCCGGCGGGCAGCGGGCCGCGATTCAGGCGGCCAAGCTCGGCAAACGGGTCGCGGTCGTGGAAAAGCAGGCGGTGGTGGGTGGGGTCTGCACCAACACCGGCACCATTCCCAGCAAGACTTTCCGGGAAGCGGTGGTGCATCTCACCGGCTACCACGAGCGCGGGCTGTACGGTGACAGCTTCATGGTCAAGGAAGACCTCAGTATTCATACGGTTTTAAGGAGATGGACGGACATCCGGCGCCTTTCCGGATGTTCGGGAATCGGATTAAAACCGTATTTTTTCCATGCGCTCCGCGCAAAATTACGCCCGGACATGTCCGGGACTCAATTTGAAACCGTATTACCGCTGTTTCAGCGCCGCGTCCCGGTAAAAGCGCTCCAGCCCCAGCGCGATGGCCTGCGCCAGCCGCTCGCGGCCTGTGTCGCTCATCAGGAGGCGAAGGTTCTGCTTGTCGGTCAGGAAGGCCGTCTCGATCAGGATGGAAAGCTGCGTGGTGGGCCGGGTCAGCGCGAGGTTCTGGTAATGCACGCCGTCGTTGCCCACGTCGGGCAGTTTTTCCACCAGGGCACCCTGCACCGCGTCGGCCAGGGCGCGGGCCTGTGGATTGTAAAAGTACACGCCCGCGCCGCGCTTGGTCCGGGGGTCCACGCCGTCGGGCAGCGCGTTGGCGTGAATACTGACGAGCAGTTCGGCGTTCTTTTCCTCGGCCAGCAGTGGGCGGTTATAGATGGGCGTGACCACGTCCCGGTCGCGGGTCAGGATCACGTTCGCGCCCTTCTCGCGCAGCAGTTCGGCCACGCGCAGGGTCAGCGGCAGCACCAGATTCTTCTCGGGCACCCGCAGCGGCCCCGCCCCGCCGAACTCGTCGCCACCGTGTCCGGGGTCGAGGACGATGCTGCGCCCGTCAAGCGGCTGCCGGGCGTTGATGGCCGGGGCATTTCGCACGCGCAGGGTCAGGGTGCTCCGCTGCGCCGAATCGTCCGCGCCGTAGGTGGCGTCGTAGCCCCAGGGCGCACCGTTCAGGTCCACATGAACGCGGGCCACACCGTCGGCGTCCTGGAACCAGCGCACGTCGCGTACGGCCCCCACCGGATAATCGGAGACGATGTAATCCACGTCGGCAATGCTGTGGAACAGCCTCAGGTCCAGGCTGCTGCCGCCCTGCCCCACCTGCTGCTCCACCGTGAACGGCACGCGCGCGGGGAGATCCACCTGAACCTCGCTGTGGGTGCCCGCGTTCCTGACGTTGATGGTCGTGAAGATGGCGCGCGGAAGGGGCGTGCCCTCGGGTTTCAGGGTCAGGGTGGACTTGGGCGCGTTGAGGGTCAGGCCGCCGGACGCCTGAACCGTGTAGGTGCTGCCTTCCTCGCCGACAATGACGGTCTGCGCGCCGGGGCGGGGGTAGACCACGTAGTTGCGGCCTGCGCCATTGCGCCACACCTGCCCGCCCGCCTGGAGGCCGCGCCCGGCGATGGTGGCCGTGACCTCGGCCACGCGGGGGCCGGTGCCGGTCACGCTGAGTTTGCCCTTGCTGGTGGCGGTGGCGGCCGAGCCGTCCGCGCCGGTCAGGGTGAACGTCAAGGGGGCGGCGGCCAGTTGCGCGGGCAGCAGGAACGTGCCCGCGTACTCGCCGGAGGCACTCTCGGTCATCGGGAAGGGGCCGAGGTCGCCCACCTTGAAGCTCGCTTTGCCGCCGGGCGTGCCGGTAAAGCCCACGGGCACGCCGCGCGTTTCCAGATTCACGGGTTGCAGGTAGGCCACGCGGTCCACGGCGGGCAGCACGCTGCCCTCCACGATCTGCGCCGCGCCGCTGAGCAGAGTTTTCGGGCGACTGGTCACGCGCAGTTCCTTGGTGCTGGTCACGCCGCCGAGGGTGGTTTCGAGCTTCAGCACGTTCTCGCCGGGTTGCAGCGGCACCCATTCGATGAACAGACCGTCTGCCCCCACGTCCACCGCCTGCCCGCCGATACTGAAGGTCGCGCCGGGCAGAACGCTGCCTTCCAGCAGCACATGGTCGAAGGCCACGCTGTGCTTGTCGGGCGGATACGCCACGAAAATGGGGTCGCTGCTGATGGGCGAGAGCAGGCGGGTCAGGTCGGCAGGCGTGGGCATAGAAGGGGTAGTGGGGGCCGTCTGGGCGGCAGCGAGGGAGCAGACCAGCAGGGCAGTGAGAACGGTGCGTTTCAAGGTAGAGCCTCCCGTAGGTTGTGTGTTGGAAGGCAGGATAGGTCAACGCGGGCCGCGCAGGCCCTCCCGTTCTAGAACGCCCCGCAACTCGGCCACCGCGTAGCGGCGCGAAGGCAGCCGCAGCAACTTCAGCCCCCCCGAGCGGAAAATCACGTCCTTGACCGAGTCTCGGTACTGCTGCTCGGCCTTGCGGTGCGACTGACCGTCGAGTTCGATGGCGAGCAGGGGCCGGAAATGGTCCGCCGCGTCCACGATGACGAAGTCCACGTGCTTGTCGCGCAGCCGCCCCAGCACCGCGCCGCGCTCGGCGGGGTCGGTGATGGTAAAGAGGTCGTTGAGCCGCACGTTGGGAAACGCCCGGTAACCCGTGCCGACCAGCGCGTCTTCCAGCGCGCGGAAAAAGGCGTTCTCGTCGGCGGAAAAGAAGTAGCGCCGGGCCGCAACCGGCAGAGAGTCGGGCACCCGTTTTTCGGCGGGTGGGGGAGAGGACGGTGGCGAGGCGGGGGTGGGGGCGTCCCGCAGGCCGAACAGTGAAGCGAGGCATCCCAGGGGCATGGGGCAGACTGTAACGGGCCAGACTGTAACAGGCCAGACCACGCGCAGGCGCCTATGCTGTAGGCCGCCGCGAACTCGCTATACTCTCCCGAGTCTTTGTACTGAGTTCAATATTCCGTCTGCCCCGCTGCGCCGCGCCCCCGCGCTTCCCCCGGAGGTTTCCCCCTTGCTTCCCCTTGAACATCAGATCGCCTTTTTCGTCTTCGCGCTGGTTGCCGGTGGCCTCGGTGCCTTCGGGTTCTACCGCCTTTTTTTGCGCGTCAAGCGCGGCGCCCCGGCGTCCGAGTGGCGCTGGAACGACGCCCCGCAGCGCATCGGCTATGCCCTCTGGACTTCGCTGACCCAGGAGCGCACCTTCCGCAAGCGGCCCTGGATCAGCGTCCTGCACTCGTTCATCTTCTACGGCTTCGTCTACTACCTGCTCGTCAACGTCGTGGACGGCTTGGAAGGCTACTTCCACTTCTCGGTTCCGAGCAGCCACCCCCTCGGCGCCGCCTACAACTTCCTGGCCGACCTGCTGAGCTTCGGTGTCCTCATCGGCGTGCTGGGGCTGCTCTACCGCCGCCTCTGGGGCAAGAGTCGGCGCGACTTCCGCTTTACCGAAAAGACGCTGCTGCACCCGCTGGTCAAAGAGAACTACATCAAGCGCGACTCGCTCATCGTCTCCAGCTTCATCCTGTTCCACGTCGGCAGCCGGATTCTGGGCAACATGGCGAAGATGGTCGAAGAGGCCCGGCTGCACGGCGGGCAGTACGACGCCTTCCAGCCGTTTTCCTCGGCCCTGGGCAGCGCCCTGTTCGGCGGCCTGAGCGACTCGGCGCTGCACGGCTGGCGCATCTTCGGGTTCTGGGGGGCGCTGGGCAGCATCCTGCTGTTCCTGAGCTACTTTCCCTTCTCCAAGCACATCCACATCTTCATGGCGCCTCTGAACTATGCCCTCAAGCGCCCCGTGAACAGCGGCACCCTGCCCCCGATGAAGGGGCTGGAAGAAGCGATGGAGTCCGAAGACCCCAAGCTGGGCGTGGAAAAACTCGAAGACCTGGAATGGCCTAGGTTGCTCGACGCCTACGCCTGCATCCAGTGCAACCGCTGCCAGGACGTGTGCCCGGCGAACGCCACCGGCAAGGCGCTCTCGCCCGCCGCGCTGGAAATCAACAAGCGCATGGAACTGAACGTGATCGCGGCGCAGCACAACCCGTTCGTGCTGCGGCCCGTGCCGTTCGAGGCGGGTGACAGCACCGCCCGTCCGCTGCTGGAATACGCCATCAACGAGGAGTCCGTCTGGGCCTGCACCACCTGCGGGGCCTGTATGCAGGTGTGCCCGGTGCAGGACGAGCAGATGCTCGACATCGTGGACATTCGCCGCAACCTCGTGATGGTTCAGGGCGAGTTTCCGCCGCAGCTTCAGACCGCCTTCCGTGGTATGGAGCGGGCCAGCAACCCCTGGGGCATTTCGCGCGACAAGCGCATGGAGTGGGCCGAGGGCCTCAAGGTCCCCACCATCGACGAAAACCCCGAACCCGACGTGATCTACTGGGTGGGCTGCGCCGCGAGCTACGACCCCGGCGCTCAGAAGGTGGCTAGAAGCTTCGTGCAACTGCTCGACAAGGCAGGCGTGAACTACGCCGTGCTGGGCAAGAAGGAAGCCTGTACGGGCGACAGCGCCCGGCGTGCGGGCAACGAATTCCTGTACCAGCAACTCGCGCAGGAAAACGTGGAAACGCTCAATCAGGTGGCCCCCAAGCTCATCGTGGCAACCTGCCCGCACTGCATGAACGCCATCGGCAACGAGTACCGGCAGATCGGCGGCGACTACCGCACCATCCACCACACCGAGTACCTCGAACAGCTCGTGGCGGCGGGCAAGCTGCCGACCGCTCAGCTCTCCGACAACATCGTCTTTCACGACCCCTGCTACCTGGGCCGCCACAACGGCGTGTACGACGCGCCCCGGCAGCTCATCACCCAGATGGCCGGGCAGATTCTGGACATCGAGCGCCAGCGCGAGAACAGCTTTTGCTGCGGCGCGGGCGGCGCCCAGTTCTGGAAAGAAGAGGAAGAAGGCCGCGAGCGCGTGTCCGACAACCGTTTCCGCGAGTTGCAGGCGCGGCTCGACTCGGCGGCAGAAGCGAGCGCCGAGTTTGAGCGCAGCGGCAAGGTGCTCGCGGTGGGCTGCCCCTTTTGCAAGTCCATGATGAACTCCACGCCCGAGAAGCAGAAGCGCGACGACATCGTGGTCAAGGACGTGGCCGAACTGATGCTGGAGAGCGTGCAGCGGGCCAGCGGCGAGTGGGTGCAACCCGAAGCGGCGCCCTCGCCCGAGGTCGAAGTGCCCAACGCCGCCCTGCCGATGGAGCGCACCGGCGACGCCCCCGCTGCCGACGCCCCCCGTGACGACGTGGTGGGCACCACCAGCGCCGACGTGGAAAACGCCCAGCCCGGCAGCCCCGTCGCCAACGCGGGCACGCAGCCTGAACCCCAGGCGGCGGCCCCCAGCCCCGCGCCCAGCGGCGAAGGCACGCCCGTTCCCGCAGCCCGCAAGTCGTGGACACCCAAGGGCGGCGACGACGTGAGCGCGGCGGCTGTGCCCGCACCAGCCCCTACTCCTGACGCTGACGGCGCCGCCCCCGCCCGCAAGAGCTGGAAGCCCAAGGCGAGCAGCGACGATGTGGCCCCGGCTGCCGAGGCCGTACCTGTTCCCGCCCCCGCTGCTGCCGAGACCGGCACCCGCAAGGCCTGGAAGCCCAAGGCGAAGGCCGAAGACGTGAGCGCCGAGACGGTGGCTGAAACGGTGGCTCAGGAACCCGCGCCCGCCCCGGCCCCGGCTGCTCCTGCGTCTGCCGACGGTGCCGCGCCTGCCCGCAAAGCCTGGAACCCGAAGGCGAAAGCCGAAGCGCCTGCGCCTGCCCCGGTGCGTGACGACGTGAACCCGGCACCCGTGGCCCAGGCCGCCGCTCCCGCTGCGCCTGCCGAATCCGGCAGCACGGGCCGCAAGGCGTGGAACCCCAGGGCCAAAGCGCCGGCGGCGTCCGAGGTCCCGGCCCCGGTGCAGGAAGCCGCGCCGCAGCCTGCCCCCGTTGCTCCTGTCGCCGCTCCCGCTCCCGTACAGGACGACATTCAGGACCCGCTGCCTCAGCCCCCGGTCCAGCAGACGCAAGTGCAGACCAGCGCCCCGGCCACCAGCGCCCCCGCCCAGAGCGGCGAGCGTAAGAAGTGGAACCCGAAGGCGAAGGCCGAAGCGTCCTCCTCTACGGTCAGTCCTCAACCCTCTGCGCCCGCGCCCATCACCGAACACGTCGTGCTGGACGAGGTGGGTGTGAACGGCCTGGAAGAAGGCCACGCCGCGACCTCCGCCCCCGACGCCGCGCAGGGTGAGGTGCCGGTGACGACCCAGCCCGCCGTGCCACAACCCGCCGCCGTCCAGACGGGTGAAGTGAACGCCGAAACGGGCCGCAAGAAGTGGCAACCCAGGAACAAAGGTTGAGACTCAAACGCTGAGTCGGACGCCCCCCCGCCAGTTTCCCGGCGGGGGCTTTTTTTCGGAGGCGGCGCCGGGCGGCCTCTACAATCCAGCCGTGAACCTCCTGCTGATCCGGCACGCGCAGTCCACCAACAACCTGCTCTATGCCCAGACGGGGGGCAGCGAGGGCCGCTCTGCCGACCCGCCGCTGACCCCTCTCGGCCACGAGCAGGCGCGGGCGCTGGCCGACTTTGCCCACACCGACGCGGCGCTGCGCGGGCTGACCCACCTGTATTGCAGCCTCACCACGCGGGCGGTGCAGACGGCGGCCCCCCTCGCGGCGGCGCTGGGGTTGCCGGTTCAGGGACTGGCGCACGCCCACGAGACGCAGGGCCTGTTTCTGCGCGATGAGGCCGGGGTGCCCCAGCCGGTGCCGGGGCGCACCCATGCCGACCTGCTGGGGGACAATCCCGCGCTGCTGTGGCCCGCCGACCTCGCGGCACAGGACGCCTGGGCGGGCGGCTTCGAGCCGGAGGACCACGCGGCCTACCTCACCCGCGCTGGCCGCGTGCTGGGCGAGCTGCGCGCGGCGCATGGCCCTCAGGACACGGTGGGTCTCGTCACGCACGGGCACTTCACCCAGTTTCTGCTGCGTGAACTCATCAGCCACGGCACGGCGTTTTTCCGCGTCGCCAACACCTCCACCACCCTGCTCACCCTGCCCGGCCCACACGACCCACCCGAGTTCGGCCCTCTGGTGGGCTGGGTCAACCGGCACGACCACCTCTCGCCTGAGCAGGTGACGGTCTAGCGCCGGTCTCCGAATGAGCAGCACCGTCACCCGCTTCATGCTCTGCTCCGCAGCTGTGCCCGTCCGTCCTGCTGGGTCTTTTGCCAAAGACTCCAGGTGTGGGTCTGCTTACAAAAAGGCGCTTTTTCGGCGCTTCCCGTTAGGAATGCTAAGGACGGCTGCCATACACGGCGGGCCGGAGCGGTTCATGCTGAGGCATCACCACTTCGGAACACGAGGTCAAAGGAGTCCCCCATGAAATTGAAGATGTCCGATATCCTGATTGTGCTGGGCTACGCCTCCATCGCTTACAGCGCTTACCGCTACGCCACGGCGAGCGACGGCGACTCCAAGCGCGACGCCCTGTTCGTCGGCCAGTGGGCGCCCACCTTTTTCATCCTGGGTGTGGGGGCCGAGAACCGCGAGTACCGCAAGCAGAACACCCTGGCCCTCGACGCCGACGCCTGAAGCTCTTGCGCTGACAAAGGCCGTCCACCGGGGCGGCTTTTCGCCTTTTTCTCCCCTTTCGATCGGAGGTCGTATGCCCCTCACCGCCGCGCAGCGCAGCAATTTTTTCTCCCTGACCGCCTGGGCCTATCCGCTGTGGCGGGCACGGTCGCTGACCCTGCTGGCGGGTGAGCCGTTCGGCCTGGCGAGGGAAGCGCGGCTGTTTCTCGGCCTGTGCCGTCCAGCCGCCGGGGAACGCTGGCTGGACGTGGGCACCAGCACCGGCTTCTATGCGGGGGTGCTGGCGCGGGCAGGCTGCCGCGTGGTGGCCGCCGACCTCAGCCCCGTCATGCTGCACGCGGCGGCGCGGCGCGAACCCCGGCCCCAGATCGAGTGGGTGCAGGCGAATCTGGAAAGCACCGACTGGCGCCCGGCCCGCTTTGACGGCGTGGTGGTCGGGGCCACGCTGAATGAAACCGCCGACCCCTGGCGGCTGCTGCGCAGTGGTGAGCGGCTGCTGCGCCCCGGCGGGCAACTCTGGTTGATGTTCGTGCCGCGCACCGGCGGGCCGCTGCAAGGGCTGCTCTCGCGGCTCGGCGGCCTGACCTTTCCCGACCTGAGCGCGGTGGAAGCGGCCTTGCCGGGCTGCACGCTGGTTCACGCCCGCCGGGCCGGGCAGGTGCAGTTTGCCCGCTTCGTCCGGGGCGGCGGGTCGGCGTCGGCGGGTAGGCTCTGAGAATGCCCCCCCTCCGTTCCCAGATTCGGCCCGGCCTGACCGTGGACATCGTGCAGAAACAGGACCAGCCCACCGGCAAGCTCACGCGCGGCATAGTTGCTCAGTTGCTCACGCGCTCGCCTTCGCACCCGCACGGCATCAAGGTGCGGCTGACGAGCGGGCAGGTGGGCCGGGTTCAGGCGGTGGTGTCGCCTGCGCCGGGGCCGTGAAGTCCAGCAGCAAAAAGCCCCTCCAGAGCGGAGGGGTGCTTTGTTGCTGGACCCGCTCAGCGCTTGGGCATGCTCAGGCCGAGGCCGGACAGAAAGCCGCCCAACACGGCAAGAGCGGTCATCAGCATCACGTTGTTGACGGGGTTGGGGCCTTCGTTGCTCTTGTTGGCGTAGGCGACGGCGTGCAACTGGTTGATCTCGATCACGTTCATGCCGAGATAGACCAGGCTTCCGACCGTCACGAGCAGGCCGAGAATGACCATCAGTTTGGAAAGAATCTGCATGGTTCAGATTGTAAGTCTCCGCCCGTTTGCCGCTCTTGGCCGTTCGGAAAGGTTGGGGAGGGGTTTTCAGCGCCCGTGCGGGGTGGCGCCCAGCCAGGCGGTCAGCGCCGCGCCCACGCTCTCCGGGTCGGCCACCACCACCGGCACCCCCAGCGAGGCCGCCGCACTCGCCGCCGCGCACTCGCCCTGCTCGCCGGTCGCCGCGCCTGCTCCGGTCCAGGCCGGAAACGCTCCGCCTTCGTGGTAGGGCGCGCCGCTCAGGTCGTCCACCACCCGCGCCGGGACTTCCACCGCCGGGCCGCCTGCCAGGGACGCGGGCGCCACCACCAGCACGCCCCGGTGCCCGCCCTCCGCCAGAGCGCCGAGCAGCGGCGTCAGGCCGTCGTGTACGAGCAGGTCGAAAGTGCCCTTGCCGTCCACCGTCGCCAGGGCCGCAGGCAGCCCGGCGGCAAGTTCGGGCGGCGCGGCGACCAGCCAGCGGTGCCCCCCGGCGCGGCCCTCGAAACTGGCGCGGGGCGAGCCGTACACGTCCGTCCAGGTGCGGGTGTGTTTCATGCCGTCATCATCGGGGATGGGGGGCGGGGGAACAAGCGCCGCGCCCCGCTATCCTGCTTTCCATGACCCTGCCTGCTCCCCGCACCCACGGCCCTGTCCGGCTGTGGTCGCTGCCCACCGGCCCCCTTCAGGAAAACGCACTGCTCGTCGCCGGTGCCCGGAACCAGGGCTTTCTGATCGACCCCGGCGACGACGCGGCGCGGATTCTGGACCTCGTGCGCACGGCTGGCGTGGAGGTGCAGGCCATCCTGCTCACCCACGCGCACTTCGACCACATCGGCGCGGTGCAGCCGGTGCGGGAGGCGCTCGGCGTGCCCGTTTACCTGCACCCCGCCGACCTGCCCACCTACCACCTCGGCGCGGCGTCGGCGGGGCGCTGGAACCTGCCGTTCGTCCAGCCTGCCGACCCCGACCAGGGCATCGCCCAGGGCCAGACCTTCACGGCGGGCGACCTGACGCTGACCGCCCGTGAGCTGCCGGGGCACGCGCCGGGGCATGTGGTGTTCGTGGGCGACGGCTTCGTCATCGCGGGCGACACGCTGTTCGCCGGGGGCATCGGGCGCACCGACCTGCCGGGCGGCAACCACCCGCAACTCATCGCGGGCATCGAGCGCGAGCTGCTCCGCCTGCCGGACGACACCTACGTCTACCCCGGACACGGCGGCTTCACGACCATCGGCAGGGAAAAGCGCAGCAATCCGTTCCTGTAAAGCAAAAAAAGAAGGCGGCGTCCCGGCACCTGCACGGGGACGCCGCCTTCCTTTTGCGCTCAGTCGAAATCCATCGCCCACCACGCCTCGCGCTGTTCGGCCATGCGGGCGCGGGGGTCGCCCAGGGTGTCCAGGGCTGCTTGCAATCCTTTCCAGTCCTGCTCGCTCATGGGGTCCAGGCTCAGCGCCCGCTGGTGGTACTGCGCGGCTTCCTTGGGTTTGCCCGCCGCACTCGCTGCCCGCGCCGCGAGGCCGAGCAGGTTCATCTGCGTCTGTTCGAGCCGCGAGCGCACGTCGTCCACCCAGGGGCTGTCGGCGCCGGGCAGGAAGGTGCCGTACTGCCCGACGAGTTCCTTGAGTTCCTCGTAGCCCAGGCTGCCCGCTTCGGCCTGCCCGGCCAGCAGTTCGTAGCGCTGCACGTCGTACTCGGGACTCAGGCCGGGGGCCAGCGCGTACTTGCGGTTCTGGCTGGTCACGGCCTCGTTGCTCAGGCTCTTGCGCAGGCGGTGCAGCGTGGTGTGAAAGAGGCTGCTCGCCCGCGACTCGTCTTTTTCCGGCCACAGCGCCTCGGCGGCTTCCCAGCTCGTGACTTCCTTGTGCTCCAGCAGGTAGAAAAACAGTTCGAGCGCCTTGCGCGACACCCACGACACCTGCCCCCCCTGCCAGATGACCTGCGCGGTGCCCAGCCCCTTGGCCTGCGTGCCGCTCTCGGCCTGCGCGGTCAGCCCCACCCGGCGCAAGCGGGCGTCTACGGCGGTGGTCAGGTCGGCGGGCGTAAAGGGCTTGGGCAGGTAGTCGTCGGCGCCCAGGTTCATGCCCCGGCGCACGTCGGTTCGCTCGGCGTGGCTGGAAAGCAGAATGAACGGCATCGCCGAGAGGTGTTCGTGGTCGCGCACCTGTTCCAGAAATTCCAGGCCGGTCATGTACGGCATCACCACGTCGCTGATGATGAGGTCGGGGGTAAACACCTTGAGCAGGTCCAGCGCCTCCACCGGATGCGAACTGGTCCGCACCTCGTGTCCGGCGCGGCTGAGAATGACGCTGATGAGCTTGACGATGGCGGCGTCGTCGTCCACGACCAGGATGCGCGGCATGGAGAAAAGTCTACCAGCTCCCTGTCTTGCCCCGTTCCCCCCGCCCCGACTGCATAAGGGTCTGCCTTACAGTTTCGTGAGAAGACGCCGGAAGTGTTTCGCTGCGGGCTGTGTCCGGCCTTTTCCGCTACGCGGCGGCATGGTGGGTGGGCGCTATCCTGGCTTCCATGACGTATCAGGCGGTCATCGGCCTCGAAGTGCACCTGCAACTGAACACCCGGTCCAAGATTTTCAGCGCCTGTCCCGCCGACTACCACGGCGCGGGGCCGAACGAATTCACCGACCCCTACACCCTGGGGCTGCCCGGCACCCTGCCCACCCTCAACCGCCGCGCGGTGGAACTCGCCATGATGTTCGGCCTGGCGCTGAACTGCGACGTGTCGGGCTTTACGCAGTTTCACCGCAAAAACTACTTCTACCCCGACGCGCCCAAGAACTTTCAACTCTCGCAGTACGACCGCCCCATCGCGCGGGACGGCCACCTCGACCTGCCGGGCAAAGACGGCCCCGAACGCATCCGCATCAAGCGGGCGCACCTCGAAGACGACGCGGGCAAGCTCGTGCACCCGACCTACGCGCCCTACAGCCTGCTCGACCTCAACCGGGCGGGGTCGGCCCTGATCGAGATGGTCACCGAGGCCGACATCACCGGCCCCGAGCAGGCCCGCGCCTTTCTGGAGAGCGTGCAGGCCATCGCGCAGGCACTCGGCGTGTCCGACGCCACCCCGGAAGAAGGCAAGATGCGCTGCGACGTGAACATCTCGATTCACAAAGAAGGGCAGCCCTGGGGCACGAAGGTGGAGGTCAAGAACCTCAATTCGTTCCGCAGCGTGGCCCGCGCCATCGAGTACGAGGCGGCGCGGCAGGCCCGTGTGCTGGACGCGGGCGGCAGGATTACGCAGGACACGCTGGGCTGGGACGAGGGCGGCCAGAAGACCTTCCTGATGCGCACCAAGGAAGGCGAGGCCGACTACCGCTATTTTCCCGAACCCGATCTGCCGCCGCTGGACATCACGCCCGAGTGGATTGCCGAAGTCCGGGCGAAGATGCCCGAACTGCCCGCGCAGAAGCTGGAGCGCTACCGCTCGGCGGGCGTGCGCGAGGCCGACGCCCAGACCCTGAGCCTCAGCGTGCCGCTCTCGCGCTTTTACGACGAGGCGCTGGCAAGTCAGCCCGATACACAGAAGCCCGGCGCCCAGAAACTCGCCAACTGGCTGCTGACCGACGTGGCCGGACACCTCGCCGCGCAGGAAAAGGGGCTGGGGGACAGCGACCTGAAGCCCGCGCACCTCGCCGCGCTGGTGGGCCTGATTGACGCTGGGACCATCAGTGGCCGGGTCGCCAAAGACCTGCTGCCCGACGTGATGGCGGGCCACGACCCCGCCCGGCTGGTGCAGGAGCGCGGGCTGAGCGTGGTGACCGACACCGCCGCCATCGACGCCGCCATCGACGCGGCGATGCAGGCCGACCCCGCCACGGTGGAAAAGGTGCGGGCGGGCAACGCCAAGGCCATGAACGCGCTGTTCGGCCCCGTCATGAAGGCGATGGGCGGGCAGGCCAAACCCGAAGTGGTGCGCGAGCGGCTGACGGCCAAGCTGGGCCTGTGAGCCAGGCTGCAGCCGTCAACCGCTGGCGCACGCCCGCGCTCGCCGCGCAGTGGCTCTACGTGGCGGCCACGCTGGGGCTGACGGCTTACATTCTGCTGCCAGGGCTGAACGAGGGCACGGCGCTGACCGCGTTGCGTTCGCTGCTCGCCGCGCTGGTGGGGGCGTGGTGGGCGGTCCTGTTCGGGCGGTATCTGCTCGGGCAGGGCACGCCGGAGACCGACGGCACGCTGCGGTCGCTGCGGGTCTTTTTTCCCTGGCTCACGGCGCTGCGGCTGTCCCTGTGGCTGCTGGGCCTGCTCTCGCTGAGCGGCGCGTCGGCAGAGGTCAACGCGGTGGCGCTCACGGCGCTGCAAACGCTGTCGTTCGGGTACATCTTCGCCAAAAACGCGGTGTACGGCACGCTCGCCCGCTACGCCACCGACCCGGCAAACGCCCTGGGACGGCGCCGCCTGGGGGAGTGGCTCAACGTGGCCGCGCCGCTCGCGCTCGCCATCGGGGTCATCAACACCGTGCCGCTGGGTGGGCCGGGTGAGGGGGGGCCGGGTGAGGGGCCAGCGCCGCTGACGGTGGCGGTCTACGGCCTGCACGCCGCGCTGGACCTGCTGGCACTGGGCCTGAGCCTGCTCGCGCTGCGCGGGATGCCTGCGCCCGCGCGTGGGGAAGACTGACCGGAGCCGGGGGGGAGGGGAGGAAGCGGCTGCCCCTCCAAATGCCCGGTCCCGCGCCTTGCTATCCTGAGCCTTACGCATGACTGACGCCACCCTTTCGGCCTCGCTGGTCTCGCTGGGCGACCTCGCCTGGGACGTGCTGGCGAAGCCCGACACCCTGCTGCTTCCGGGCGGCGACACCACCGGGCGCCTGGAACTTTCCGGCGGCGGCAGCGCGGCCAACCTCGCGGTCTGGGCGGCGCGGCTGGGCACCCCCACCACCTTCGTCGGCAAAATCGGCAAGGACCGCTTCGGCGAACTCGCGACCGCCGAACTGCGGGCCGAGGGCGTGCAGGCCGAGGTTACGGAAAGCGCGGCGCACCCCACCGGCGTGATTCTCGCCCTGATCGACCGCCGGGGCCAGCGGGCGATGCTGACCGGGCAGGGCGCCGACTGGGAGCTGCTGCCCGGCGAACTGCCCCACGCCGCGCTCACCCGTGCCCGGCACCTGCACCTGACCGCCTGGAGCCTGTTTCGTGACCCGCCCCGCGCCGCCGCGCTGGAAGCCGCCCACATCGCCAAGGACGCAGGCGCGACCCTGAGCCTCGACCCCGGCAGTTTCCAGATGATTCAGCAGCTCGGGCGCGAACAGTTTCTGGGCATCGTGGACGCCGTGCCGTTCGACGTGCTGTTTCCCAACGACGACGAGGCCCGCGCCATGAGCGGCGAACGCGACAACGCCGCCGCCCTGACCTGGCTGCGTGAGCGTTACCCCCACGCCCTGATCGCCCTGAAGATGGACGAGGAAGGCGCCCTGCTCGAAGGCCCGCAGACGGCCCGCGTGCAGGTGCCCGCCACCCGTGACCCGCTGGTGGACGCCACCGGGGCCGGGGACGCCTTCGGCGGCGCTTTTTTGTCGCAGTGGCTGCGCGGGCGCGACGCCGAGGCCGCCGCCCGGGTCGCCGTGCAGGTCGGCGGCTGGGTGGTCTCGCGCTTCGGTGCCCGTCCGCCTGCCGATGCCGACCTCGCCCGGCGCCTGTCGGGTGTGGGCGCGGCGCTGTCTTCCCTTCCCGCCCCTGACTTTTCTCCCCCTGACGCTTCTCCAGAGGTAAACGCATGACGACCCTGAATTCCCGCCGTGGCCTGCCGCTCTGGGCCAAACTTCTGCTCGGATTGATTGTGCTGGGGCTGCTGGCCGCGCTGGGCGCCTTCGCGTACTTCCGCAGCCTGTTCGCTCCGGCGGGCGGCCCCGCCTACACCCTGGAAGTCGCGCCCGGCGCCACCGTGCCGCAAATCGCCCGCGAACTGGAAGACAAAAAAATCGTCAAAAGCGCCCAGGTTCTGCGCTTCGCCATGAAGCAGTCGGGCGCGGCGGAGCGGCTCAAGGAAGGCGCCTACGACCTCAGCGGCCAGATGACGGTGGACGAGGTGGTCAAGACCCTCGACGGTCCGGCCCGCATTCCGGTGGTCAACGTGACGGTGCCCGAAGGAAGGCGCATTAAGGACCTGCCCGAAATTTTCGGGAAGGCGGGCTTCGACGCGCAGGCCATTGCCACTGCCCTGAACACCCCGGCCCTGAGCCAGTACGCGAACGGCAAGCAGCCCAACCTCGAAGGCTTCGTGTTTCCGGCCACCTACGAGTTTCGGCCCAAGGACAGCGCCACCGAGGTCGTGAAAAAGATGGTCGCCCGCATGGAAACCGAGTTCACGCCCGAAAATGTCGCGGGGGCGCAGGCGCTGGGCCTGAGCGTGCGCGACTGGGTGATTCTGGGCAGCATGGTGCAGGCCGAGGCCGCCAACAACGGCGAAATGCCCATCATTGCCGGGGTGTTTCTCAACCGCCTGCGCGACGGCATCGCGCTGGGCAGCGACCCGACGGTGGCCTACGGGCTGGGCAAGGACCTGCCCGAACTCGACCGCTCGGCGGGGGACTTCACGAAGGACACGCCCTACTCCACCTACACCCGCCAGGGCCTGCCCGCCGGTCCCATCAACAACCCCGGCCAGGCCGCGCTGCTGAGCGTCCTGAACCCCCAGCGCAAACTGAGCGACGGGCGCGACGCCCTGTACTTCCTGCACGCGGGCGGCAAAATCTACGTGAACCACACCTACGCCGAGCACCTGCGCGACAACGACCTGTACCGCTGAGGGGGGAGAGGGAAGAGGGTGGAGAGTGGAGGGAAAATGCCTTCTCCTCTCCACCCTCTCCCCTCTACCCTTTATACGGATTCCGCTTAATTCCTGCACAGTCGGGAAAGCGCCGCCTGTGCATCCATATCGCGGAATCCGTATTTTTTCCTACTCGCATCCGCTCGGATTGAATCTGAAACTACCAGATTCAATCGGAATCCGTATTACCCCTCCAGAAACGCCAGCACTTCCTGATTGACCCGCAGCGTCTCGTCACGCATCACCCAGTGGGTCGCGTGGGGAAACTTGACGGTCTTCAGGTTGGGCACCCATTTGTCCAGCCCTTCGGCGAGCTCGGGCACCAGCGCCATGTCCTTTTCGCCCCACAGCAGCAGGGTGGGGGCCTGCACCTGACGGCCCCGGACGTTGCCGAAGCGCATCAGGGCGCGGTAGTAGTTGATCATGGCCGTAGCGGCGCCGGGCTGCGTCCAGGCGGCCTGGTAGAGCTTGAGGTCCTCGGCGCTGTAACTGCCGGGCCGCGCTCCGGCCAGCGCCCAGCGTCCGAAGGGGACCAGCAGGCGCTCGGGCAGCCAGGGCAGCTGAAAAAAGCCCACGTACCAGGAACGCTTTTTCTGCTCGGGGCGGCGCAGCTCCCGCCCGAAGGCGCCGGGGTGCGGGGCGTTGAGAATCACCAGCCGGTCCACCACGCCAGGCCGCGAGATGGCGACGGCCCAGGCAATCACGCCGCCCCAGTCGTGCCCGACGATATGGGCGCGTTCGTGGCCCAGGTCGTGAACCAGCGCCGCCACGTCGCCCACCAGCGTGTCGATGTGGTAGTTCTCCACGCCCGGCGGCTTTTCGCTGAGGTTATAGCCGCGCAGGTCGGGCACCACCACCCGGAAGCCCGCGCGGGCCAGCGGCCCGATTTGACGGTCCCAGGCGTGCCAGAACTCGGGAAAGCCGTGCAGCAGCAGCACCGGCTGGCCGGTTTCAGGCCCGGCTTCGGCGCAGTGCAGCCGCACGCCGTTCACCAGGCGTTCGGTGTGGCGAAGTTCAGCGTTCATGGCGTCAGTATGCGCCTGCCTTCTCTCTGCCCTGGCCCCAGGCGTTAGAATGCCCGCCGTTTTGCGCCTCCCCCGTGAGCAGGCGCCGGGAAAACTGCACGCGGACTCGTGCCGCAAGACATTCCAGACAGGAGACTTCTGAAACATGGCCGGTCATAGCAAGTGGTCCCAGATCAAGCGCAAAAAAGGCGCCAATGACAAGAAACGCAGCGCCATCTATTCCAAGCACATCCGCGCCATTCAGGCCGCCGTCCGTTCGGGCGGCAGCGGCGACCCCGCCGGCAACCTGAGCCTGAAAAACGCGATTGCCGCCGCCAAGGCCGACACCGTGCCGGTGGACAACATCGAAAACGCTATCAAGCGTGCGGTAGGCGCGGGCGAAGGCGCCGCCGAGTACAAGGAGCAGACCTACGAGGGCTACGGCCCCGGCGGCACGGCCATTTTCATCGAGACGCTGACCGACAACGTCAACCGCACGGTGGCCGACATCCGCGCCGTGTTCAACAAGCGCGGCGGGAGCCTGGGCAACTCCGGCAGCGTGGCGTGGCAGTTCGAGAAAAAAGGCATCATCCTGATTCGCGATACCAGTGAAACCGCGCAGGAAGTCGCCATCGAACACGGCGCCGAGGACATTCAGGAATCCGAGGAAGGCCTGGAAATCAGCACCGGCCCCGCCGACCTCTACGCCGTGCAGGACGCCCTGACCGCCGCCGGATACGCGGTGGA
The DNA here is from genome assembly GCF_011067105.1 of Deinococcus wulumuqiensis R12. Taxonomy (NCBI): domain Bacteria; kingdom Thermotogati; phylum Deinococcota; class Deinococci; order Deinococcales; family Deinococcaceae; genus Deinococcus; species Deinococcus wulumuqiensis. The sequence continues at coordinate 2,492,809 of NZ_CP049357.1, forward strand.
AAGCGGGCAGATCACCATGCTGCCCACCAACACGGTGGCCGTGTCCGGCGACGACGCCCGCAAGCTGCTGACGCTGGTGGAGTACCTCGAAGAACTCGACGACGTGCAGAACGTGTACACCAACGCGGACTTGCCCGAAGACGCGGAGGACTGAGAGAAGAGGGGAGGGCAGAGGGTGGAGGGAAGAAAGGCGGAGGCGCAGGCTTCCGCCCTTTTCATACGGCTTTTTCCGAACGAAGTGAGTAGAAGAAAATACGGGACTGAACGGCGCGAAGGAGATGGCGGTGCTTTTCCGACATCTCCGAAGAAGAGTTCAGTCCCGTATCAGTCGCTCGCGAGCGCCAGCGCCGATTGCCGGGCGAGCTGCGTGGCGCGGGTCAGGTGCCAGCGGCTGAGGTCGGAACCGAGTTCGCGGATAATCGCCTCGGCGTAGGGCAGGGCGGCGCGGCGGCTGCGCATGTTGCGCTGCACGACGGCGGTCAGGTCGTCGAGGTTGTAGAGGTAGGCGCCCGGCACGCTGGCGATTTCGGGGTCCAGAATGCGCGGCACGCTGATGTCGATCAGGAACATGGCGCGGCCCGGACGCTGCGCCAGCGCCTCACGCACGTTCTGTGCGGTGACGACGTAATGCGGGGCGGCGCTCGACGCGATGACCACGTCGGCTTCGGGCAGGGCGGCGTGCAGTTCCTCGGCGGGGCAGGCGCGGCCCCCCAGCTTTTCGGCCAGGGCGCGGGCACGTTCGGGCGTGCGGTTGACCACCAGCACGTCCTGCACGCCCGCCGCCCGCAGGTGGGTCAGCGTCAGCTCGGCGGTTTCGCCCGCACCCAGAATCAGGGCGCTGCGCTGCGAGAGGTCGCCCAGCGCGGCCTGCGCGAGTTCGACGGCGGCGCTCGACACGCTGACCACCTTGTCGCTCAGGCCCGTCTCGTGGCGCACCCGTTTGCCTGCAGCCAGGGCGCCCTGCACCACCTTGTTCATCAGGGTGCGGCTCAGGCCACGCGCGTGGGCGCTTTGCCAGGCGCGTTTGACCTGGCCCTGAATCTGCGTTTCGCCGATGACCAGACTGTCGAGGCCCGCCGTGACGCGGTAGAGGTGCCGCACGGCCTCCTCGCCCCGGTAGACGTAGAGGTGTTCGAGCAGCTCGTGCCCCCAGGCGCCCTCGAACGCGGCCAGCGCCTCACCCTGGACCCCGGCGAGGTACACCTCGGTGCGGTTGCAGGTGGCGAGCAGCAGCACCTCTTCGGCGTGGCGCGAGAGGTGCCCCAGCAGCGCGTCTTCCTCGCCCGGGCGCACGGCGGCGCGTTCGCGGACCTCCACGGGCGCGGTCTGGTGGTTGAGGCCCACCACCAGAAAATCCAGCGGAGCGGGCTGTGGCCCCGGTCGCCGGGCAAGCAGGCCACGGGCGGTGGGGCAGGCGAGCGTCATGCGGCCCAGCATAGCCTTCCGTGACGGGGCGGGCGTCCCGTACCGAACGGTAAGAAAGTTGTCTGGGCGCTTCTTTTTCCCGTTTGCTCCCGCCGGGCGGTGCCCGGGGTGCATGACGAAGGCGCTGGCCTGACGTTACCCTGCGGGCGACCATGACTGCTCCTCACAACCTGCAAGACGTGTATGGCGTGTCCGTGCCGCTGGGAAGGCCGCTGGCCCAGGGCAGGCACGCCGACCTGCTGACCCTGAGCGAGGAGCGTGATCAGCTTGCCAAGGTCTACCTGACGCCGCCTGACCCGGCCCAGGCGCAGAAGGTCGAGGAAATGGTCAAGGCCCCGCCGCCGCCGGACCTGGCGCGGCGGCTGGTGTGGCCGCTGGCCGCGCTCTACGGCGCCAACCGCCAGCTCGCGGGCCTGCTGCTGCCGCTGCTGCCGCCCCGGGAATTTCAGGGCCTGCACTCGCTGCTGCGGCCCGACCTGCGCCGCCGGGACTTCCCGGAGGCCGACTGGCCGTTCGCCGTGCGGGTCGGGCGCGAACTGGCGCTGGCCTTCGCCGAGTTGCACGCCGCCGGGCACTGGATGGGCGACGTGCGGGCCGAGCATGTGCTGGTCAGTGTGTCGGGCGAGGTGCGGCTGGTCGGCGCCGACGACTATCACCTGCGCCTGACCGGGCGCGAGTTTGCCGGGCCGGTCGCCAGCGCCGAGTACCTGCCCCCCGAGCGGCAGCGAAATACGGGCGCGTCCAGCCTGAGCAGTGGCCCGGAAAGCGGCCCGAATGGGGGGGCCGACGCCGACAGCGACGCCTTCGGCCTGGCCGTGCTGCTGTTCGAGCTGCTGCTGGGCCGTCACCCCTACGCCGGAATCCACGCGCGGGGAACGGCGCCGGGGCCGGCCGAGGCGATTGCCGCCGGGCTGTTCGTGGACTCGCCGCAGGCCGGGCCGGGCGTGCGGCCCGCGCCGGGCGAGTGGCCCTTTGCCGCGCTGCCGCCGGGCGTGCAGGCGCTGTTCGTGCAGGCGTTCGCCGCGCCGCCCGGACCGCGCCCCACCCCGGTGACCTGGGCGGTGGCGCTCAACACCTTCGCCGCCGAACTCGTGCCCTGCCCCCGGCGCAGCGGGCACTGGCAGGTGCCGGGCCGTCCCTGTCCGGAGTGCGCCGCCGAGCGCGAGGGGCCGGGCGCCGCAGCAGACGGAACAGACATGCAGGCGCGGGTACAAAGGCTGTGGAACGACGTGCAGCGGGTGGTCGCGCCCCCGCCCGCGCCCCCGGTGGCCCCGGTGACCGAGGCGCCGCCCCTGCCCCCCTTGCCGCTGGGCCTGCCCGACAAACCGCGTGGCCTGAGCCAGCGCCAGCAGATTCAGGCGCTGACCTGGACACTGCGGACGCTGGTACTCACGGCCCTGATGCTGGGGGTCGGTCTGGTGCAGCGCTCGGTGCTGGCGGGGCTGGTGGTGCCCGCCATCGTCCTGTTCGCGCTGACGGTGGGGCGGCGTTTTGCGGTGGACTGGGACGGATTGATTGACCGCTACGAACGCTGGGAACACGCGCTGGTGCGTGGCCTGCTCCCGCGCCGCAGTCCTCAGCAGCGTTACCGCCGGGCGGTGCGCAAGCGCCGGGCCGAGGTCAAGGCCGAACTCGCGGCCCGCGTAGAGCGGCGCGAGGCGCTGCGGGAGCAGTACCACGCCGACAACGCCGCCGCCCTGCATCTGCGCGAGCAGCAAGCACTGGAACGGCGCCGGGCACAACTGCTCAGCCTCAGCGCGGGGGGCAGCCTGGGGGCCTTGCTGGGACGCTGGCGCGAGCGGACCCGGCTCGATTTTTTGCGTGGGCAGCCGCTGCGCAGTGGCGCCGTGCCGGGCCTCGGCCCCCGTGAACTGGGTCTGGTGGTGGCGCAGGGCATCCGCACCGCGCTGGAGGTGGACGCCGAGCGTGTTCGCGCCCTGCCCGCGCCGCTGGGCCGCGAACTGCTGGCGTGGCGGCGCAGCCTGGAAGACTTTTTCCAGTTCGACCCCGGCGTGGTGCCCCGCGCCGAGATCAATGCCCTCCAGCAGCGCGGGCAGGTGCAGCTCGGGCACGAGCTGGAGGAATTCGAGCAGGCTGTCCGGGCCTTTACCTCGGCCCGCTGGGACCGCCACGAAGCCGAGATTTCCCAGCAGCTCGGCGTGGTGGAGCGCGAAATCGAGCAGTACAAAAAGGCGCTGAGCGAACTGCGGGCCATCAAGGTCTGATACTGCATTGAAAAATAGATAGGGTCTATTTTCTTTTCCGAAGTGGGATGGAGGAGACGGCGGCCCATTTCCAATATCTCTAAAGAATAATTCCTGATACGGATTCCGATTGAATCTGGTCGTTTCAGATTCAATCCGAGCGGATGCGAGTAGGAAAAAATACGGATTCTGCGATATGGATGCACAGGCGGCGCTTTCCCGACTGTGCAGGAATTAAGCGGAATCCGTATGAAACCATGAACCCAGGCGGGGCGCGTTCGTTGCACCCCGTCTCAAGTTGGGCACCTCGGGCCGGGGAGGGCGGAATACTATCCTGACCCCTGATCTCAGCCGCTCGGCCCGCCAACGGGAGCACCGGGCCACGGGGGAACCAAGGTGACCCATGACTGAACTGACACACGTTTCCCCGGCTCGCTTGCCCCGCATCATTCAGGGGGGCATGGGCGTGGCCGTTTCCGACTGGCGACTGGCGCGGGCGGTGTCCCAGACCGGTGAACTCGGTGTGGTTTCGGGCACCGGCATCGACAATGTTCTGGTCCGGCGCCTGCAAGACGGCGACCCGGAAGGCCACGTTCGCCGGGCGCTGGCCGCCTACCCCAACCCGGCCAAGGCCCAGGAATTTGTCGCCAAATACTTCATCGAGGGAGGCAAGGCCCCGGAGCAGCCCTACGCCCGCGTGCCGCTGCCCACCCACCGGAGCCACCAGCTCGCCTGGGAGCTGTCCATCGCCGGGGGCTTCGTCGAGGTCTGGCTCGCCCGTGAGGGCCACGACCACCCGGTGGGCCTGAACCTGCTCACCAAGCTCGAACTGATGACCATGCCGGCCCTGTACGGCGCCATGCTCGCCGGGGTGGACACGGTCATCATGGGGGCGGGGATTCCGCGTGAAGTTCCGGCGGCGCTCGACAACCTCTCGGCGGGGCGGCCCGGCACCTTCAAACTCAGCGTCAAGGGCGACCCCCAGGGCGACACCCCCAGCGTCACGCTCGACCCCGCCGCGTACGGCTTTGCGGGGATGACCACCGTGCGCCCGAAGTTCTACCCCATCGTCACCTCACACGTGCTGGCCGGGGCGATGCTGCGCAAAAAGACCGGCGGCATCGAGGGCTTTGTGGTCGAAGGCCCCACCGCAGGCGGCCACAACGCGCCCCCGCGCGGCAACTACGAACTCGACGCCCTGGGCCAGCCGGTCTACGGCGAGCGCGACGTGTGCGACCTCGCCGAGATGCGCAAGCTCGGCCTCCCGTTCTGGCTGGCGGGCGGCTACGGCAAGCGCGGCGGCCTGCAAGAGGCGCTGGCCGAGGGCGCCACCGGGATTCAGGTCGGCACCCTGTTCGCTTACGCCAGGGAAGCGGGCATCCGCGACGAGTTGCAGCGGCGCGTGCTGGACGAGGTGCAGCAGGGCGAACTCAAGGTCTACACCGACCCGCTCGCCTCGCCCACCGGCTTTCCCTTCAAGGTGGTGCAGCTTCCCGACACCCTGTCCAACCCCGAGGTCTACGCCCGTCGGATGCGGATTTGCGACATCGGCTACCTGCGCGAAGCCTACTGGGACACGGCGCCCGGCAAGGAAGGCAAGGTGGGCTGGCGCTGCGCCGCCGAGCCGGTGGACCAGTACGTCGCCAAGGGCGGCAAAATCGAGGACACCGTGGGCCGCAAGTGCCTGTGCAACGCGCTGATGGCCGACGCGGGCCTGCCGCAGATCCAGCGTAACGGCGACGTGGAAAAGTCCCTGCTCACCAGCGGCGACGGCCTGACCGAACTCGGCAGCTGGAAGCCCGGTTACACGGCGGCGGACGCGGTGGCGTTCCTGCGGGGCTAAAGGTCTACGGGGTCCGAACGTCCGACCGTTTCAAGGGTTGAGGGGCTGAGGGCAGGTTTTTATCTCCATCCAGTACAAAAAGATTTTCCTTGGGCTATAGGGCGTTTTTGTCGCTCGGATACCCCCTCATACGGATTCCGCTAAATTCCTGCACAGTCGGAACTACACCGCCTGTGCATCCATATCGCGAAATCCGTATCTTTTCCTACTCCTTTCAGTCGGATTGAATCCAGAAATCTGCTGGATTCAATCGGAATCCGTATCACCCCTCGCTATGCGAGGCCCTCTCCCACCAGGGTAGAGGGTCAGAAGCGCATGAAATTCCCCTCTACATTTCCTTGTACCCCGTCAAGATAAAAACCTGGGGCTGAGGGCTTTCGCCTTCCCCCTCAGCCCTTCACCCCTTTCAAAATCTCCGCAATCACTTCTTCCAGGCTCAGTGGTCCGGTGTCGATCACGCGGGCATCAGGAGCGGGGGCGCTCTGCACGCGGTCTCTGGCGTCACGCTCGACCAGGGCGGCTTCGATGGCGTCCACGTCCTCGGGGCGCTCGGCGGCGCGGCGCTCGGCGCGGATGCGGGGGCTGGCGGTCAGGTAGAACTTGGCCCCCGCCTGCGGAAAGACGTTGGTGCCCATGTCGCGGCCCTCGGCGACAAAGGGCGGCGGCAGACGCCGGAGCTGCTCGTCCACCCAGGCCCGCAACTCGGGGTGCGCGGCCACCGCACTCACGCCCGCGTCCACCGCGCTCTGGTGCAGCTGCGGGGTCAGGTCGCGCTCGCCCTGCCAGATGCGGTTGCCTTCGGGCAGCGGTTCGAGGCGCAGCGGGAGCATTTGCAGGTGCGAAAGCAGCGGGGCCGCTTCGCCCAGGTCCAGCCGGGCTTCCAGGCCCAGCAGGGTGGCGGCGCGGTAGAGCAGGCCGCTGCTGACATAGGGAATGCCCAGCGCCCGCGCCACGCCGCTCGACACGCTCGATTTGCCGCTGGCCGCCACGCCGTCGATGGTCACGATCACGGGGGAAAAGGTAGCAGCTTTGGGGGGTGGCCCGCGTCCTGCTTCTCCTCACGGGGGCAGCCCGTAGACTGGGAGGCGTGAAGAAGCTCCCCCTTTCTGCCGCTCTGCTGCTGGGCCTGCTGACCCTGAGCGCCTGCCAGAACAAGACCGAGACGACCACCGAAACCAAGACGGAAACCGAGACCGAGACCACCAAGACCGAAACGAGCACGACCACGGAGGTGACGGCCCCCGGCGCGGTGCCGGGCGGGTACGTGGAAGTCAAAGCCCTGACCGACAAGCCGGTGCGCGAGTTCAAGCAGGAGCCGGCCATGAGCCTGCAAGACGGCCAGGACTACTACGCGCTGCTCGACACGAACAAGGGCCAGATTCTGGTGGACCTCTACGAGCAGGAAACGCCCGTGACCGTCAACAACTTCGTGACGCTGGCCCGCAACCACTTCTATGACGGCACCCGTTTTCACCGCGTCATCGAGGGCTTCATGGCGCAGGCGGGCGACCCCAAGAGCGCCGACGAGGCCCAGAAGGACGCCTGGGGCACGGGCGGCCCCGGCTACCAGTTCGCCGACGAAATCCGCTCCAAGCTCACCTTTGGCGGCAGCGGGATTCTGGCGATGGCGAACAGCGGTCCGGCCACCAACGGCTCGCAGTTTTTCATCACCTTCGAGCAGACGCCGCACCTCAACGGCCTGCACACCATCTTCGGCAAGGTCGTCACGGGCGACGACGTGCTGCCCAAGCTGACCCGCACCAGCGGCGGCGACGGCGCTCCGGTGGAAGGCGCGGTGGCCGACAAGCTGCTGAGCGTGCGCATTCTGACCAAGGCCCAGTGATGAGGGAGCAGGTGATGAAAGGCCTGGCGATAAAACGCCTCGCCCTGCTGCTGCCTGTGCTGGCCCTGGCCGCCTGCGGCAAACAGACCGTGAGGGCGCCGGGCGACTACGACCTGAGCGGCACCCTCGGCGGGGGCTGGGCGGAGGGCGCCAACCTGCGCCTCGCCCTGGTCGGCACGGGCCTGCCCAACGTGGTGACGAACACCGCCAACCTCGCCCAGACGCGCCTGACCCCGGGTGCGGCCTTCGGGGTGGACCTGCCGGACCTGCCCGACGTGGCCGGCGTCTATCAGGTCGTCGCCTTCGACGACGCCGACAACGACGGCACCTTCGACCCCAGCGAGACCTTCGCCCGCAACCGCCAGTGGCTGATGTTCAGCCCGCGCGGGGGCGACCTGCCAGCGGTCCGGGTGCCGGAGGGGCTGCCCGGCGCCGGGGAAGAAGCGGTGCCCGCCATGACGGTGGCGCAGGGCTGGAACCTGTACGACCGCGCCCGGCCTCTGGGCGACGGCAACCCCCGCCCCGGCAGCAAGGTGACGGGCTACGACCTGAGCCGCTGAGCAGAAGGGAGAGGGGTGAGGGCGAAGGGAAGGCGCGTGCGGGCGTCCCTTCACCCTTATACGGATTCCGATTGAATCTGGTAGTTTCAGATTCAATCCGACTTGCAAAGCTGCGCAGCAGAGCGGATGCGAGTAGGAAAAAATACGGATTCCGCGATATGGATGCACAGGCGGCGCTTTCCCGACTGTGCAGGAATTAAGCGGAATCCGTATTACCCCTCACCCCTCCACCCTTTACCCTCTACCCTGTGCCCATGCTCACCCTGATTCTGGCCCAGGTCACCACCCTCGACCCGGCGTGCCCGGGGGCGCAGGCGGTGCTGGTCGGCGGCGGGCGGGTGCTGGCGGTGGGTGCCCGCGAAGACCTGACGGCTCTGGCCCCCCGCGCCGAGGTGCTCGACCACCGTGACCTGCTGCTGACCCCCGGCCTGTGCGACGCGCACACCCATCTGGTGATGTACGGGGCGTCGCTGTCGCAACTCGACGTGCAGGGGGTGCGCAGTGTGGGCGAGGTGCGCTCAAAGCTGCGCGAGCGGGCGGCGCGGACCCCGGCGGGCGAGTGGATTGTGGGCGGCGGCTTTCTGCTGTCCGAGATGGGCCTGAGCGGGTACCCCACCGCCGCCGACCTCGATGCGGTCAGTCCTGACCACCCGGTGCTGCTGCACTCGCGCGACCACCACATGCTCTGGGTCAACAGCCGGGCGCTGGCCCTCGCCGGGATTCACGACCAGACCCCCGACCCGGAGGGCGGCCACATCGTTCGGCCCCTGGGTTGCCTTCAGGAAACGGCGCAGGCGCTGGTGGCCGACCTCGTGCCCGCGCCCGGTGAGGCCGAGTGGCTGGCGCACGCCCGCGCCGGGGCGCAGGACCTCGCCGCGCGGGGCTTTGTCGCCACGCACACCATGGCCTTCGAGCCGTCGGCGGCCCCGCGTGCCCTGCAAACCCTGGCGGCGCGGGGCGAACTGCCGCTGCGGGTCTGGGCCTGTCTGCCGCACGAGCGGCTGGCCCAAGCGCACGACCTGGGACTGGCACGCGGGGCGGGGGGGCTGTTTCAGTGGGGCGGCGTCAAGTTCTTCGCCGACGGCGCGCTCGGCAGCCGCACCGCCTGGCTGCACGCGCCGGGGTTTGCCGACGGCTCCGGCACCGGCATCGCCCTGGACTCGCCCGAACTGATGCTCGAACGGGGCCGCGAGGCGCTGAAGCTGGGCCTGACCCCCGTGACCCACGCCATCGGGGACCGCGCCAACACCGAGGTGCTGAACGTCTACGAGCAGCTTCGCCCCGAGGCGGAGGCGCGGGGCATCCGGCTGCGCATCGAACACGCCCAGCACCTGCGCCCGCAAGACCTGCCGCGTTTCCGGGGCCTGAGTGCCAGCGTGCAGCCCATTCACCTTCAGGGCGACGCCGCCATGATTCGTGGGCTGCTGCCGCAGGGCGAGGTAACGAGCTTCGCGTTCCGGTCGCTGAAAGAAGCCGGGGCCACCCTCGCCTTCGGCAGCGACGCGCCGGTGGCCCCGCCGAGCGTGCAGGCCAACTTCGCCGCCGCCGTGACCCGGCTGGGCGACGACGGTCTGCCCCTCGCCCCGCACGAGGCGCTCACGCCCGGCGAAGTGCTGTGGGCCTACACCCGAGGCCCCGCCCTCGCCGCCGGGTGGAACGGCGAAGGCTGGATTCGGCCCGGAGCGCGGGCGGCGTTTACCCTCTGGGACGAACTGGGCGGCGCGGCGCGGGCACTGGTTCTTTAGTACGGCTTTGCAAAAGAGTTTGGGCCTCCACACTGTTGTTCCGAGCAGAGCGAGCCGCGCAGGGCCGATAGAAGTGCTCCCTAGCCCGCTTTCAGCGCGGGGAGGAGAGGAGAAGACGGGGCTGGGCGACGCGGATTTGCAAAGCTGCGAAGCAGAGCACATTCGGCCGCTTTCCTCGGAGGTGCGGAGTAACCAATGGTTCGGACAGTTTTGAGAACCTGGCTTCTGAATTGCGATGAATGCGGTGTTTTTAGCTCCTCCCCCCTTGCGGGGGAGGCTGGGAGGGGTAACATAAATGGCGTCCCAGACAACTAATACGGATTCCGATTGAATCTGGTCGTTTCAGATTCAATCCGAGCGGATGCGAGTAGGAAAAAATACGGATTCCGCGATATGGATGCACAGGCGGCGCTTTCCCGACTGTGCAGGAATTAAGCGGAATCCGTATAAATCGCAGTTTCTTCAGCCGAAAATTATGAATCTGTCCGAACCGTTGATAAAGCCCAGTCCCGTATCAGGGCCGTCTCAGCCGCGCCAGCCCCAGCAGAAGCAGGCCCAGCCCGGCGAGCAGGGGTCCGGTGTGGTCCTGTTTGACCCCCCACCAGTAGTGCAGCGCGGCCAGCCCGGCGGCGGGGTAGACCAGACGGTGCAGCCGGGTCCAGCGCCGGAAGCCCAGCCGCCGCACGCTGCCCTTGCCGCTCGTGAGCACCAGCGGCACGAGCAGCAGCAGCGCCGCAAAGCCCGAGGTGACGAAGGGCCGCTCGGCCACGTCCTCCCAGATGCGGCCCAGATGAACGTCCTGCCCGCGCACATAAAGCCCGAAGTGCAGCGCCGCGTAAAAGGCCGCGAGCAGCCCCAGCGCCCGGCGAACGCGGGCGGCCCAGGTCCACCGCAGCCAGACCCGCGCCGGTGTGCAGGCGAGCGAGAGGGTCAGCAACATCAGTGCCAACTGTCCCGTCTGGTGGGTGGCCTGCTTGACCGGGTTGGCCCCCAGCCCGCCCGTCAGCGCGTCCCAGCCGAGGAAGGCAGCCGGCACCAGACCGCCGAGGGCCACTCCCGGTTCCAGCCACGCCAGCGGCGGAAGGCGGCGCACCTAGAAGTTCCGCCGCAGGTCCATGCCTGCGTACAGCCCCGCCACCTGCTCGGCGTAGCCGTTGAAGGGCAGCGTGGGACGGCGCCCGCTTTCCCCGATGCGCTGCTCGGTGGCCTGCGACCAGCGCGGGTGCGGCACGGCGGGGTTGACGTTGGCGTAAAAGCCGTATTCGTGCGGAGCAGCCAGCGCCCAGGTGGTCGGCGGCGGCGTCCGCGTGAGCGTGATACGCACGATGGCCTTGATGCTCTTGAAGCCATATTTCCACGGCACGACCAGCCGCAGCGGAGCGCCGTTTTGCGGCAGCAGAGTCCGGCCCTCCAGCCCCACGGCGAGCAGGGTGAGCGGGTGCAGCGCCTCGTCCAGCCGCAGGCCCTCGGTATACGGCCAGTCGAGCACCCAGGGCCGTTGCCCCGGCAGCTTGTCGGGGGCGTGGATGGCGGTGAACTGCACGTACCTCGCGGCGCCCGTCGGCTCTACGCGGCGCAGCAGGTCGCCCAGCGAAAAGCCCAGCCACGGCATTACCATGCTCCAGCCTTCCACGCAGCGCATGCGGTAGATACGGTCCTCGGGCGGAAACCAGCGCGTGAGCGTGTCCACGTCCAGCGTGACGGGCTTTCTCACCTCGCCGTCCACCACCACCGTCCAGGGCCGCGTGACGAGCGCTCCGGCATTTCGGGCGGGGTCGCCCTTGCCCAGCCCCAGTTCGTAGAAGTTGTTGTAGGTGGTCATGTCGCGGTAGCTCGTCAGCGGCTCGCGGGTATCGTACGGCCCGCTCGGACGAATGACGCGCCCCGCCGGTTCGGGGACCGGGGGCGCCGCAGCAGGACCGGCCCCCGAACCGGCGGAGCGCGTGAGCAGCGTCAACCCCCCGCCGAAGCCGGCAGCGGTGGCGGTCAGCAGCGCGGCCTGCCTGAGCAGTTCGCGGCGGCCCGGGTCGGCAGGGGGGGCTGGGGGACGGGGGTCGGTCATGGTCCTCGGCTCCGGGTGGCGCTCCGCGGCGCGTGCGAAAGGGCGTAGGTGGCCAGCACCTCGTCTTCCGACCAGACGCTGCGGGCGCGGCCTGCGTGCTTGGCGGCGTAGAGACGGCGGTCGGCGAGGTCGAGGAGCGCGGCATGGTCCGGTGCTTCTTCCAGCATGGCCCCGCCGCCACTGAGCGTCAGGTGGGGAAAACCCGGCAGCGGCGTGTTCTGTACGGCCTGCAACATCCGCTCGCCGACGGCGCGGGCCTGTTCACGGCTGACCCCGCGCAAAATCACCAGAAATTCCTCGCCCCCCCAGCGGGCCGCCGTGTCGCCGGGGCGCAACTGGCCCTCGATCAGCCGCGCCACATGCACCAGCGCCTGATCGCCCCGAGCGTGTCCCAGCGAATCGTTGATGCGCTTGAAGTCGTCGAGGTCGAGAATCAGCAGCGCCGCGTCCCCCACCGCCCCCGCCGACTGCTCGGGTGCCAGCGCGCCCTGGGCCAGCTCGAGCGCCCGCAGTTCCTCGTCGGCCATGTGCCGGTTGGCGAGGCCGGTGAGCGGGTCCCGAAAGGCGAGGTCCTGAAGCCACGCGCTGCGGGCCTGCGCCACGCTGACCTGCCGCCCGTAGACCGACATGAAGCCCATCAGCCCCGCCAGCACCATGTTCATCAGCAGCAGAATCAGGTCGCTGCCGGGAATGGTCAGCACCAGCACCAGCAGCAGCCCGTAGACCATCGCCACGATAGGCACGGCCTGGCGCGGCGGCAGCAGGGTCAGCGCCAGCGCCGACGTGATGGCCGCGTTGGTGAGCTGCTGGGGGCTGAGCACCCCGCCGTGCCAGACCATCAATGCGGCCTCGGTCAGCAGCCACACCAGCGCCAGGGTCACCGCCAGCCGGTGAATGTGGTCTTCGGGCAGCGGGCGGCGCAGGCTCAGGCCGACCATCGCTGCGCTCAGCGCCACGCCGGTGACGCCCGCCGCCAGCCGGGGCGGGTCGTGCATGCAGGCCAGCGCCGCCAGCACCTGAAGCACCCCTGTCAGCAGGGTCAACGCCAGATATACCCCTGGCCGACGCCGCATGCGGGCCTCGGGCAAAGGAAAGCGGAGCGGAGTCATGACCTGTCATTAGACATGGAAACGATTTGTGGCGACTTAAGACAGGTCGAAAGTGATCTTTAGATCAGCCGGGCGGCCTTGAAAAGCCCCCAGCCGTGCGAGGAGCGATTGCACTGGGAATGAACTCGCAAAATCGCTTGCGGAGAAGGTCCGGTGTGTTCCCGAACATCTCGCAGTGTGAGGTGCAAAGGACTCGACCTTCTGACCCGGCCTTCACCCTCGGCCCTCCTCAGCTCCGGCGCGTCACCCCGTCGAGGGTCAGCAGCGGGCCGTACAGCTCGGGGCGGCGGTCCCGGAAAAAGCCCATCCCGGCGCGGAACTTGCGGGCTTCCTTGAGGTCGAGGTCAAAGAGCAGCGGCCCTTCCTCGGTTTCGCCGAATTCGGCCACGAGTTCGCCCGTGTAGTCGGCGATAAAGGCGTGGCCGTAGTAGGTCTGCTCCAGCCCGCCGACAATTTCCTTGCCGATGCGGTTGGCCGCGCCGATAAACGTCGAATTGCTCACCGCGTGGCCCTGCATGGCCCGCTGCCACATCAGGTAGCTGTTGGGCGTGTCCACCTCGGCAGGCTCACTGCCGATGGCGGTGGGGTAGAGCAGGAAGTCGGCCCCCTGAAGCATCATCACGCGGGCGGTTTCGGGGTACCACTGGTCCCAGCAGATGCCCACGCCGATGCGCCCGTACCTCGTGTCCCAGACCTTGAACCCCGTGTCACCGCCGTTGAAGTAGTACTTTTCCTCGTAGCCGGGGCCGTCGGGAATATGGGTTTTGCGGTAGTTGCCGAGCAGCGTGCCGTCGGCGTCGATGCACACCAGCGAGTTGTAGTGCGCCTGCCCCGCCTTTTCAAAGTAGCTGACGGGCAGCACCACGTTCAGCTCGCGGGCCAGCTCCTGAAACCGCCCGATGAAGGGATGGCCCTCGATTTCGTGCGCCAGGGCGAAGTATTCCTCGCGTTCCACCTGACAGAAGTACAGGTTTTCAAACAGTTCGGGCAGCAGAATGACCTGGGCGCCCTGCTTGGCGGCGTCACGGACATGCTGCACGGCGCGGGACACGTTGTCCTCAAGGTCGCTCGTCATGTGCATCTGAATCACGGCGAGTTTGACGTGGTCGGGGCGGCGGTTCATGGGGAGAGGATAGCGGGCGGGCGTCAGCGCGTTGGTAGTGCAACCTTTGACGGATGCGCTTTTCCTACCTGCCGTCCAGGGTAGAGCCATGCTTGGCCTGTTCCTTTTCTTGACGCTGCCTCTGACCGCCGCACTGCTCCTGGGCCTCGGCGTGGGGTGGCTGGGCCGCTGGATACCTGGGGGCCGATTCTGGTGTCTTGCTTGGGGAGTTGGGGCGCTCCTTTTGCCTGCCGCCTCGCTGCGGGGCTACATGGAGGCCACCGTGCAGGCCGCCGCTCTTGCGCCGCAGCGGGCCGCTGTATGGTCTGCCTTTCAAGTCGAGTGCCTTCTTCTGTTCGCTCTCGTCGCTGGACTCACTCTCTGGGGGGCGTGGCGTGCGGCGCGTTGGACGCCTGCGCCCCTGCTGGCGTTATTCCCCATTTTCTACGGGCTGGTCTTGCCGCCTATTTTCGCCGCAATGCCGGATACCGCTACCGAGTGGCTCGCCGTTCAGCTTGACGGCGACGTTAACCGAGGCTTTTTCCTGGCCTGCCTATGTGGAGCCGCACTGCTGACTGGTTTGGTGCTGGCCGGACATCGCCCCTCAGACCCTCAGACCTTTAGACCCTTAGACTCCACTCCATGACCCTCTGGACGCCCGCCCCGTACCCGGCTGCCCCGCCGCACGCCGTCGGCCCCGACCCCGAATTGCTGCTGGCGCTGCTGCCGGGGCTGAGCGCCGAGCAGGCGCGGCACGTGGCGGTGCTGACCGAGCGCGGGATTACGGCCAACAGCGCGGCGCTGGCGGGGGCGCTGGAGGTTCACCGTTTCGCGCCGCATCCCGTGACAGGCGAACTGAGGGCGGTGCAGGGCACGGGCGGCGGGCTGGGCAGCCTGATTGCCAAGATTTTCGGGACCGCCCCCAAAACCACGCAGCACGACGGCGCGGGCCAGAAGGTGCCTGCGGGCGTCAAGGTGGAGTGCCGCGACGAGCAGACCGGGCCGTATCGCCGCGTGTATTCCAAACCCGGCTACGCCTTCCAGCGCAGCAGCGTCTATCTGCCCACCGACAAATCCGCCGACCTGTACGAGGAAAAATCGGGCGGCAGCGGCGACACCGCCTTCGTGTACGTGGGCGGCTGGGGCGGCAAGGGCGGCGCGGTGGACGCGGGGTTTCAGCACGGGCGCTACATGGCCCGCGAGCAGGACGACTGGGCACCCTTTTTTCTGGTCGAGCAGCCCGGCGGGCCGAGCGCGATTACCGTCGCCACCGAGCGCCAGCGCAGCGGCGACCCCTGGCGCTTGCTGGCGGGGCAGGCCGCCGACCTGACCTTCTGGGTGAGTCAGGAAGCGGGGCAGACCATCCTGAGCATGACCATGAGCGGCGTGACCAACCTCGACCGCGAAGCCGCCAGCCTGACCCTCCGCGCGCCGGTGGACCCGCGTTACCGCTGGGACGCGCTGGGCGGCGGCAACGTCCTCAAGCGCATGACCACCATCGGCCAGAGGCGCGGGCATCAGAACCTCCAGAGCGGCTCCTACCTGCGCAACGTGCGCTGGAGCGGCAGCGTCATCGGCACCAGCGAGGCCGACGCCCGCGCCTGGACGGGCCTTCAGACGGGCGGCTACTGCTCATTTCCCGACCCCAAAACCCCCGAAGGCCTGCGGGCCGACGGCGCGGGCGCGAAGTGGCGCGTGCAGTACAGGGACGCGGGGAATGAGACGGACAGTGTGACGCTGCGTTGAGGGCGGATGGCAGAAGGCAGAAGGCAGATGGCTTTTTTCTGACCCTTGCCTCAGGCGAGAAGTGGGAAGAGTGACGCCCGCCTCAGTTCAGCCAACCAGCCCCGTCAGATTCGCCAGGAACAGCGCCGTGAAGCCTGCCAGAAACACCAGCCCGGCATAAGCGAGTGCCTTAAGGCCCCCCGACAGGTGCCGGTTGCCGCTGACGAGGCTGAGGTTGAGCCACGCGAAGACGGGCGCGGTCACGAAGGCGCTGGTCATGGAGAATTTCAGCATGCCCGCCAGCTGGTTTTGCATCAGCAGGATGAGGGCGAGGCTGACCACGCTGATGCCCGTGACCCACAGGCCGACCGAGTGGGACCTGAGTTCGCTCCTGCCCCGCAGCAGCCGCAGCGCCTCGGCACTGGCGCGGGCGTAGCCGTCCACCACCGTGATGGTCGTGCCGAACATGCACATGAAGGCGATGAGCAGAATGACAGGGCGCGACCACTCGCCGATAGTGCGGCCATACATCTGCACGAGCTGGTTGATGTAAGCGGCGCTGGCCGGTTCCAGCTTTTCGCCGTTCCCGTACTGCACCAGCGCCCCCATCGCCAGGAAAAAAAGGGCGAGCAGGGCCGAGGTCACGTAGCCCACATTGAAGTCGAACAGGGTGTCGGCGGCGTTGGCGGGGCTGAGCTTCTGCTTGGCCTTGATCCACATCGAGTTGATGGCGCTGATTTCGATGGGCGCAGGCATCCAGCCCACCAGGGCCACCAGAAAGGGCAGCGTGGCGAGGTTCCAGGGCGAAGGCTGGACGAAGCCGGGCTGTACGTTGGAGCCTTTGCTCGCCGCGACGAAGGTGGACACCACCGTCGCCACCGTCAGCCCGGCCACGATCAGTTTGGTGACGCCGTCCAGCGCCTTGTAGTGTCCGGCAATCAGCAGCGCCCAGACGACCAGCATCATCACGCTCGCCGTTACGGGCGCACTCACGGCCAGTCCGGCAGGCAGCATCGAATTGAGAATGACCGCCGAGAGCAGCCCCACCCCCGCCGCCGAGATGACCGAGGACACCGCGCACAGGATGAAAAAGACCCACAGGTAAGGCCGGCCTTTGTCGGCGTAGCCCTCGATCAGGCTGCGGCCCGTTTCGACGGTGTACTGCGGCCCGAAGCGGAAAAAGGGGTACTTGAGCAGGTTGGTGAGCACGATCAGGCCCGCCAGTTGCCACCCGAACAGCGCCCCGGCCTGCGCCGAGGACACGATGTGCGAGCCGCCGATGGCCGCCGACGCCATCATGATGCCCGGACCCAGGGCGGCCAGTCGGGTGCGCCAGCTCGAAGGACTGGGGGAAGAAGCGGACGGGGCGCTGCGCATTCCGCCCATTGTCACCAAAGCGCGCCTGACAGGCCGGAGCATCATCTAGAGCATTTGACAAAAAGACGTTACGTCTTTTTGGCGAGCGGAGCGAGTGCAAAACACTGAGCAGGGCGGAGAATGGAGTGATGCGGGGTGCCGTTCCGCGCATCACGTAATTCGGAGAACTGCTCTAGGCCGACTCGCAACGAACGGTCCCCCCTGCGGCAAGGCGGAGCAACAGGTGAACAGTGGTCCTGCCCGGAGCGTTACTTCGCTGGCTCGTTTCCGGCTCCGGTGGCAATGGGCCGCGTGTCGTCGCTGACCCAGTCGCTCCACGACCCGGCATACAGGCGGTTGTCCGGTCCCAGCGGGATTCCCGCCAGTTCGCGGGCGAGCAGGTTGGGCGTAGCACTCACGCCGCTGCCGCAGTAGGTGATGGTGGGCGCGTCTCCCACATTCAAGCGCTCGGTCTGGGCCTCGGCGCTGCGGAAGCGGCCCTGCTCGTCCAGCCCCGCGCTGAAGGGCCGGTTCACGGCCCCGGGAATGTGCCCGGCTTTTCTGTCCAGCGGCTCGGTCTCGCCCCGGTAGCGTTCGGGTGCGCGGGCATCGATCAGCACCGTGTCTGCGCTCCGCGCCTGCACCTCCCCGGCAGTGGCGACCATCTCGGGCTGCACCTGGGGGGTGAAGTTGGCAGGGGTGGGCGTCGGCTCCTCGGTGCTCACCTCTCCTCCTGCCGCCAGATACGCGGGCCAGCCGCCGTCGAGCACATACACCTCGCGGTGCCCCAGCCAGCGCAGCAGCCACCACGCCCGCGCCGCGTAAAAGCCCTGGCCGCCACTGGGGTCGTCGTAGCAGACCACCGTGCTGCCGTCGCCGATGCCCGCCGCGCCCAGCCACGCCGCCAGAACTTGCGGGTCGGGCAGAGGATGACGCCCGCCTGCGCCCCCCGGCTGCACCGGCCCGCTGAGGTCGGTTTCCAGGTCGGCGTACGCGGCACCGGGAACGTGCCCCTCCAGGTACGCGAGGCGCCCCAGCAGCGGGTCGGACAGGGCGTAGCGGCAGTCGAGCACGCGCAGGTCCGGGTCGTTTCGGTGCGCCAGCAGCCAGTCGGCGGACTTGAGCGGCGAGGTGAGCGGGGAGGAAAGGGTCATACCGCAGCCTACCGCCCGGCCCTGTGTTGGCCCCAAGTGGCGCGGGCCGCAGCCGGGTTCAGGGGTGCAGGGAAAGGGGGCAGGTAAAGAAACCTTCAGGGGGTGAGGGAAAAATCACTAAATGTGAGAAGATACCTTTGTCACAAGGAACGGATGTCGGGGACCGCGCTGCGGTTTCCGGTACTACCACACTCCGCAGGACGGGAGGAACCATGAGAGACATTATTCAGTCGTACTTCAGCCCCGAAGCCGTGTCCCAGTTGGGTCAGGTCGCCGGACTCGATGCTACCCTCACCCAGCGGGCGCTGAGCCTCGGTCTGCCGCTGCAGCTCGACGCTCTGGCCGCACACGCCAGCACTCCCGAGGGCCGCACCCAGCTCGGCGAAGCCCTGAGCAACCTGCCGCACTTCGGCTCGGTCAGTGAAGCCCTGAGCGCCCCCAGCGGCGCCCTGAACCTCCAGCAGGCGGGCGGACTTCTGGCCCCCACCCTGCTGGGCGGGCAGGCCGACGACATCGTGCAGCAGGTCACGCGCCGCGTGGGTGGCAGCGTGGGCGGGGTGCAGAAGGTCCTGCACATGGCCCTGCCGCTGCTGCTGAGCCTGCTGGGGCGTCAGGGCATGAACGCCAGCACCGCCGAGTCCATGCTCGGCAGCCTGCGCGGTGGCCTGGGCGACCTCGACCTGGGTGGTCTGGCCACTGGTGGTCTGGCTGCGGGTGGTCTGGCTGCCAGTGGTCTGGCCGGGGGCGCCGGGGCTGTCGCCACTGGCCTCGACGCCGGACAGGTGCCCCCCCCGCCCCCCAGCGGCCTGGGCAACGGTGTCACGGCGGCGCAGCTCGCGCCCGGCGCCGTGACCCCCACCAGCCTGCTCGAAACCATTCAGGCCGAATTCAGCGGTGAGAACGCCGACCGCATCGGCCGCGCGGCGGGCTTCAGCGGCGCGACGGCGGGCAAGGCCGTGCTGGGCGCCCTGCCGGTGGTGCTCAGCGCCCTGATCGGTCGGGGCCGCACCGAAGCGGGCGCCGCCGAGCTTCTGAACAACAGCCAGGAACTCGAGCGCCTGACTGGAACCGATGGCCGCCTCAACGCCAGCCTGCTGAGCGACAGCGCCGAGATGGCGCGGCTTGAAGGGCAGGGGCGCGGCGTGCTGGGTCAGCTCTACGGCAACGTGGACGCGCTGACCGGTCGCCTGGGCACCGCACTGGGCGGCAGTGGCGCCAACGCGGGCCGCCTGCTGTCCCTGCTCACCCCGCTGGTGCTGGGGCTGCTGGGCCGCACCGCCCGCACCTCGCGCATGAGTCCGGTGGTCCTGAGCGGGCTGCTCGGCGCCATGCAGGACAAGCTCCCCGGCCTGATTCCGGCGGGCATGGGTGGCCTCGCCGCGCTGCTCGGCACCGGCACCGCTCAGGCTCAGAACGCTCAGGCGCAGACCAGCGAAACGGTGGTCGCCTCCACCACCCCGCGTGTGGTCGAGAACGTGGCCGCGGCCAAGCCTGTGACGCCCGCCGCGCCGGTGGTCACTCCGCCCGTGACTACGGCGACGACCACCTCGGCGCCGGTGCCCGAACGTCGGGGCGGGATTCCCTGGTGGGTGTGGCTGCTTCCGCTGCTGCTGCTGGGCGGCTGCTGGTTCGTCAACAACCAGAACAGGACCACCACGACCACCACGACGAGCACTGCGGCCCAGCAAGACGGCGGCATCATCGTGAGCAACCCGCAGTCGGACAGCAACCTGCCCGCTCAGCCCTTCACCATGAGCGGCACGGCGGCCCCCAACATGCAGCTCAAGATCGAGGACGAGGGCCAGACCGTCGCCGAGGCCACCGCCGACGCCGACGGCAACTGGACCGCCGAGATTCCCGCTCCCACCGTCGGCGAGCACACCTACAGCATCATCGGTGGCGAGGGTGCCAAGAGCGAATTCAAGGTGAACGTCACCGATGAAAACGCCGAGGGCAGCACCGATGCGACTGGCACGGACACGAGCGACACGGACAGCACGGGCACCGACGGCGCCGCAGCGGGTGACTTCACGGTGACCGAACCGGCCCAGAATGCCGACGTGGCCGCCACCGGCTTTAACCTGACCGGCACCGGCACGCCCGGCGAAACCTACGAGCTGCTCGAAGACGGCGTGAGCGTGGGCACCTTCACCGTGGGCGACGACGGCAACTGGACGGCGGACGTGGCCGCCCCCAGCGAGGGCGACAAGACCTACACCATTCAGGACGGCAGCGGCAACGAAGTCGCCACCCTCCCCGTGAAGGTCGGCGCGGGCACCGCCGACGCGGGCCAATGCTCGCAAGACCTGTCGGTCAGCCTGGAAGACGGCGAAACCGTGAGTGCGCCCTTCCGCTTCGGTGGCGTCGGCAGCAGCGACAGCTACACCGTCACCATCCGCCGCGCCGACCGCGTCATCGGCACCAAGAAGATTCCCCTCGGCGCGGGCTGCACCTGGAGCTACAGCAGCAACCCCGGCGGCCGCTCGGGCACCGTCAACGACGTGACCTACGAGGTCCGCGCCAGTGGCACGGCTGCCAGCGCCCCCGCCGACGCGACTCTGAACCTCAAAGTCCGCGCCCGCTGACCTGAACCTCGGCCAACCTGCGGCGCTGCGGGGCACCTCCGGACTTGTTCTGGGGGTGCCCCGCTCTGCTGCCCTGTTCCCCCGAGCGCCGAAAGATGAAGGGAGGCGCCCTTGCCGGGGCTGGCAGGGCCTTCGTAGCCTGAACGTCAGACCGGGCCGTCTGTTTCCTGACACTGAACCCGGGCCGCGTCCAGCGGCAAAGGAGAACCACCATGAAAAAAGCACTGACGCTCGCCGTCCTCGGCACCGCCCTCCTCAGCTCGTGCAGCGTGATCGGCACCCGCAGCGCCGCCGTGTCCGGCCAACTGCGCGGCTTCGACTCGGATCAGAACCTGCGCCTCGCGCTCGTGGGCTTCAACAACAACCAGTACGTGGCCGACGGTCGTCAGGCCCAGGTGCTCGACAAGCTGCTGACCGGCGGCTACACCTTCACCCTGCCCCGTGACGTGCAGTCGGGCGTCTACCGCCTGATCGTCTTCCGCGACGCCAACAACAACAACGCCTACGACAGCGGCGATGCGGTGCTCAGCCGTCACAACGGCAAGTCCCTGATCTACGCCCCCCGCGACAACTATGTCTACAGCGGCGTCAAGTACGGCTGGAACGTGCGCAACGACAGCACGGGCGAGATTCAGACCACCGTCCTCAACAACTACGACATCGACGCGGCCCGCTGAGCGAACGCCAAAAGTCACCACACTTCCCTGGAAAGTCAGCCTCCGCGCTGGCTTTTCTTCTTGCTGATACGGATTCCGATTGAATCTGGTCGTTTCAGATTCAATCCGACTTGCAAAGCTGCGCAGCAGAGCGGATGCGAGTAGGAAAAAATACGGATTCTGCGATATGGATGCACAGGCGGCGCCTTCCCAACTGTATAGGCCCGACTGTGCAGGAATGAAGCGGAATCCGTATGAGAGGGCAAATCGGTGGCAGGGCAAACAAAAAAAAGCCGCGCCCCCTTTGCAGAGAGCGCGGTTTCTGGTGACCCCAACGGGATTCGAACCCGTATCGCTACCTTGAAAGGGTAGTGTCCTAACCGTTAGACGATGGGGCCACACTTCAGAAGGGGGTTGCTCTTCTGCCTTTCAAGGGGCGCCGTTTCCGGCACGCACAGAAAGATACAGGCAGGGCGGAGATTCGTCAATAGGGGGCAGAGGTACGGACGGTGAAAAGGAGAGGGGAGAGGGAACGACCTTCTTCCCTCCCCCCTCTGCCCTGCACCTTTTGTACGGATTCCGCTAAATTCCTGCACAGTCGGAACTACACCGCCTGTGCATCCATATCGCGAAATCCGTATCTTTTCCTACTCCTTTCAGTCGGATTGAATCCAGCAGATTTCTGGATTCAATCGGAATCCGTATTACATATGAATGGCGCGTTTGTCCACCGCCAGCGCGGCTTCCTTGACGACTTCGGCCAGCGTGGGGTGCGCGTGGATGGTGCGGGCGAGGTCCTCGGCGCTGCCGCCGAATTCCATGATGGCGACCACTTCGCCGATCAGTTCAGACACGCCGCCGCCGATCATGTGGACGCCGAGCAGCTTGTCGGTCTGGGCGTCGGCCACCACCTTGACGAAGCCGCGCGGGTCACCGTGGCCCAGGGCGCGTCCGTTGGCGCTGAAGGGGAACTGGCCGGTCTTGACGTTCAGGCCCTTGTCCTTGGCCTGCTTTTCGGTCAGGCCCGCCCAGGCGATTTCGGGGCTGGTGTAGATGATCCAGGGAATCACGTCGTAGTTGACGTGCCCGGCCTGCCCGGCCAGCATCTCGGCCAGCGCCACGCCCTCTTCCTCGGCCTTGTGCGCCAGCATCGCGCCGCCGATCACGTCGCCGATGGCGTACACGCCGGGGAGGTTGGTGCGGTAGTGCTGGTCCACCTTGACGAAGCCGCGCTCGTCGAGCGCCAGCCCCACGCCCTCGGCGTTCAGACCCTGGGTGTTGGGCACGCGGCCGATGGAGACGATCAGCTTGTCGAACTGCGCGGTGACCGTCGAGCCGTTTTCCTCGTAGGAGACGGTCACGCCGCCCTCATCCTGCTTGATCTCACCGATCTTGACGCCGAAGTGGAAGTCGAGGCCCTGCTTCTGGAACTGCTTGAGGGCTTCTTTGGCGACCGCGTCGTCGGCGGCCATCAGGAAGCCGGGCATGGCTTCGAGGATGGTGACCTGCGCCCCGAGGCGCCGCCACACGCTGCCGAGTTCGAGGCCGATGACGCCCGCACCGATCACGCCGAGCTTGCCGGGCACCCGGTCAATCTGGAGTGCGCCGCTGTTTTCCACGATGTGACCGCCGAAGGGCACGCCCGGCAGGGCGCGGGGGCTGCTGCCCGTCGCCACGATGACATGCTTGGCCTTGACCTCGGTGCCCGCGGCGTCCACCACCCACTGCTCACCGTCCTGGCGCACGAGTTTGCCGTAGCCGTGAAACGACGTGACCTTGTTCTTCTTGAACAGGTAAGCGATGCCGCCGGTCAGCTTGTCCACCACGCCGTCCTTGCGGGCCAGCATCTTGGACACGTCGATGCGCGGCGGCTCGACCTGAATGCCGTGCTCGGCGGTGTCGTGCGCGATCATCTCGAAGCGCTCGGAAGAATCGAGCAGCGCCTTGCTGGGAATGCAGCCCACGTTCAGGCAGGTGCCGCCCAGCGAGGGCTTGCCGTCACGCTCGAAGGCGTCCACACAGGCCGTCTTGAACCCGAGTTGCGCCGCACGAATGGCCGCCACGTAGCCTGCCGGGCCGCCCCCAATCACCAGAACGTCAAAGGTATCCATACCGTTTCAGAGCGTACCACCGCCCTCAAGCGGCAAATGGGAGCCGTTCCTGTCAGGGAGACACGGAGGGGCAGCTGCCGACCGGGACCGCCGCCTCGTTGCGCGTCTGCGCCGCAGGCCGGGTGACCTCTTTACGTCGGGGGGGCTGGGCTGCATACTGCCGGACACCAAGAATTCCGCTTCCGTTCCCCGCTGGCGGCTCGTCCCGTCCGTGACCGTTCCTGTGCGCCCTCACCCAGGAGGACCCCCGCCGTGCCCAAGATCTTTCGCAGTCTCTATGTTCAGGTCATCATCGCCATCGTGCTCGGCATTCTCGTCGGGGCACTGTTTCCGAAGTTCGGTGAGGGTCTCAAGCCCTTAGGCGACCTCTTCGTCAAGCTCATCAAGATGATCATTGCGCCCATCATCTTCGCCACAGTCGTGAGCGGGGTCGCCCACATGCGCGACACCAAGAAGGTCGGGCGCGTGGGCGGCAAGGCGCTGCTCTACTTCGAGGTCGTCTCGACGCTGGCCCTGGTCATCGGCATGGTCGTCATGAACGTCCTCAAGCCCGGCGTCGGCATGAACGTGGACCCCAAGACGCTCGACACCGAGGGCCTGACCAAATACACCGAGGCCGCCGGGGAAACGTCGGTGTGGGACCACGTCCTCAAGATTGTGCCCGACACCTTCGTGAGCGCGTTTACCAGCGGTGACCTGCTTCAGGTGCTGCTGGTGGCGCTGCTGTTCGGGTTCGCGCTGCTGCGGCTGGGCAAACTGGGCGACCAGATTCTGCACGGCATCGACGCGGTGAACCAGGTCATCTTCGTGGTGCTGGGCTTCATCATGCGCGTGGCACCCATCGGGGCGTTCGGGGCGATGGCCTTTACGGTGGGCAAATACGGCCTGAAGTCGCTGACCAGCCTCGGCTACCTGATGGGCAGCTTCTACCTCACCTGCCTGCTGTTCATCTTCGTGGTGCTGGGCCTGATTGCGCGGGCCGCGGGCTTCAGCATCGTCAAATTGATTCGCTACATCAAGGAAGAACTGCTCATCGTGCTGGGCACCAGTTCCAGCGAGTCGGCCCTGCCCCGACTGATGATGAAGATGGAACACGCCGGAGCCGAAAAGAGCGTGGTGGGGCTGGTCGTGCCGACCGGGTACTCCTTTAACCTCGACGGCACCAGCATCTACCTGACGATGGCCGCACTCTTTATCGCGCAGGCGACCAACACGCCGATGGGCCTGGGCGAGCAACTGACCCTGCTGGCGGTGCTGCTGCTGACGAGCAAGGGCGCGGCGGGCGTGACGGGCAGCGGCTTCATCACGCTGGCGGCGACGCTGGGCGCGGTGGGTCACGTGCCGGTGGCGGGCATGGCGCTGATTCTGGGCATCGACCGCTTCATGTCCGAGGCCCGAGCCCTGACCAACTTCATCGGCAACGCGGTGGCGACGCTGGTGGTGGCCCGCAGCGAAAACGCCGTGGACATGGACCGCCTGACCCGTGCCCTGAATGGCGAAGACCTCCCCACCATCGAACCCGACGTGGCCAGCGAGGAACGCGGCGAGGGACGGCAGATTGAAAACGGCGAGCCGCCCACAGGCGGAGCGACCATCCACCTCTGATACGGATTCCGATTGAATCTGGTCGTTTCAGATTCAATCCGAGCGGATGCGAGTAGGAAAAAATACGGATTCTGCGATATGGATGCACAGGCGGCGCTTTCCCGACTGTGCAGGAATTAAGCGGAATCCGTATGATACGGGTTTGAACTCTACTCCGCGCCTCCAGGGACAGCGCCTGAATGCGCTCTGCTTCGCAGCTTTGCAAGTCTGCTCGGAAAAATAGATTTTATGGGAAATCTATTTTTCGAAGTCGTATGACCTTCTTGCCCTTGACCTCCCTCCCCCTGCGCCGGGGAGGGCTTTTTCAGGCCGCCCGCAGCCTTTCTTGCTGTCCCAACTGCGCCAGCCACAGCGCCAGATTGCGGCGCACCGGGGGCGGAAGTTTGTGGGCGGCGAACTGGGCGGCGCGGTAGCCGGGGCCGTATTCCTGGGCCACCCACGCCTCGTACTCGGCAAAGGCGGGCAGCGAGAGCGCGAAGCCACGCTGCCGGGCAATCACTTCGCCGTTCAGCCAGAACAGCACGCAGCGGCGGCAAAATTCCAGTTCGCCTTCGGGCAGGTGCAGGGTAAAACCGGAACTGTGCAGCCGCAGCGGGCCGCGATGGTAGAAGCTGCTGCCGAGGGGCGCGGGCGATTTGCTGAAGCCCCGCCGGGACAGCAGCCCCTGGCGGGCATCCAGGCCCAGCAGCCAGAACTGCACCGAGTAGGGCGACTTGGGGAGGACATGAAATCTTGCCATAGCTATTGATAAAGATATATCATTTGCAGATATGACCGCTTCCATTTCTTCTCCGGTGCCCATCACCGTGCTGTGCGGCTTTCTGGGCGCGGGCAAAACCACGCTGCTCAACCACCTGCTGCGTCAGACGGACGGGCGCCGGGTGGCCGTCATCGTCAACGAGTTCGGGGCCGTCAACGTGGACGCTTCGCTGGTCGTGGGGACCGACGAGGAAACCATCGAGCTGTCCAACGGCTGCATCTGCTGCACCTTGCGCGGCGACCTGCTGGAGGCGGTGGACAAACTGCTGCGCGAGCGCGACCTCGACGCCATCCTGATTGAGAGCACCGGCATAGGCGAGCCGCTGCCGATTGCCCAGAGTTTTTGCCTGACGCCGGAAGAACTGGAACTTGGCCCCGGTATCCCCAATCTGGTGGGCCGCGTGTACGTGGACGCGATGGTGACGGTGGTGGACAGCGCCCAGTTTTTCCCGCTGTGGAACCGCGAGGACAGCATTCCCGGCGACGACTTCGGGCGCGGCTTTGGCGAACTGCTGGCAGAGCAGATCGAGTTTGCCGACATCGTGGTGCTGAACAAGGTCGAACTGGCCGACGCGGACGACTTGCAGCGGCTGCGTGAACTGGTGAACATCACCAACCCCCGCGCCCGCGTGCTGGAAACGGTGCGCGGCGAGGTGAACGCCGCCGAGGTGCTGGACGTGCGGCTGTTCGACGCCGAGACCGCCATGCAGATGGACGGCTGGATAGAAGAACTGCAAAAAGAGCACACGCCCGAATCCGAAGAGTACGGGCTGGGCACCTTCATCTATCGCCGTGACGTACCGTTCGACCCCGACGGCCTGCACGCGCTGCTGGAAAGGGGGCTGCCGAGGTCTATCATTCGCAGCAAAGGCTGGGTTAATATGGGGGATGGTGTCGCCACCCTGTGGAACCACACGGGGAGGCAACTGGCACTGGAACAGGCCGGAGCGTGGCTGGACCCGGCGCAGGCGTACAGCGAGCTGGTGTTCATCGGGCAGGATCTGGATGAACCCGCACTGACCAGGCTGTTTGACGCGGCGCTCAGGTCCGGAGGCAAGGCACCCCTCTGTCCCGTTCCAGTCTGAAATCAAGCAAGGAGAGTACAAACATGAGCCGTGAATGCTACCTGACCGGAAAGAAGAACCTCGTCGTCAACTCCGTGATTCGCCGTGGTAAGGCCCGTGCCGACGGCGGCGTGGGTCGCAAGACCACCGGAATCACCAAGCGCGTGCAGCGCGCCAACCTGCACAAGAAGGCCATCCGTGAAAACGGCCAGGTCAAGACCGTGTGGCTGAGCGCCAACGCCCTGCGCACCCTCGCCAAAGGCCCCCACAAGGGCATCGAACTCGTCTGAGCCTTTTTCCTGGGCTTTTTTTCTTGGGAGTGCCTTCGGGCCTCCCTTTTTCGGCCTTTATTTTGATAAGGAGAAATCAATATGCTTAAGCGTCTTCTGACTCTGGTCCTGCTCAGCGGCACCGCGCAGGCCGCTTCCCTTCAGGTGAGCGCGACGACCACCCTGATGGCCGACTTCGTGCGGCAGGTGGGGGGCAACCGCGTGAAGGTCAACGTCATCGTTCCAGCGGGGGGCGACGCCCACACCTTTTCGCCGACCACCGGGGTGATTCGTGCTTTGGCAGGAAGCAAGCTGCTGTTCGCCAACGGTGCGGGCCTGGAACCCTGGCTGCCCCGGCTCAAGGCCGCCGCGCCCAGAGTGCCGGTCAAGGAACTGACGGCGGGCCTGAAACTGCGCGGAGCAGAACACGACCACAGTGCGGACGCGGGCCATGACGCCCACGCCGGGCACGGCCCCCTCGACCCCCATGCGTGGTGGGACGCCGACCTCGCCGCCGGGTACGTGAAGAACGTGCAGGCCGCGCTGAGCAGTGCCGACCCGGCGGGCAAGGCCACCTATGCCAAAAATGCCGCTGCCTATGTCAAGCAGATTCGCGCTGCCGACGCCTGGGCCAAAAAGCAGTTCGCGGCCCTGCCCGCCAGCAAGCGTCAGGTCGTGACCCATCACGATTCGCTGAACTACTTCGCCCGGCGCTACGGCCTGAAAGTGGTCGGGGCCGTGATTCCCGGCCTGAGCACCGAGCGGGAGCCGAGTGCGCGTGAGCTGGCGACCCTGGCGAGCGCCGTCAAGAAAAGCGGGGCGAAGGTCATCCTGACCGAGAACACGGTCAACGCCCGCCTCGCGCAGACGCTGGCCCGCGAGACGGGTGCCCGCATCGCCCCACCGCTCTACACCGACGCGCTGGGGCCTGCGGGCAGCTCCGGCGACACGTTCCTCAAGGCCCTGAAACACAACGTGCGGGTGGTGACGCAGGCGCTCAGGGGAAGCTGAAGGCAGCAGGTCTGCGTCGCCCCGCCAGGAAAAGCTAACCGGCTGCCCCCCTGCATGGGAAAACATCTGCTAAACTTCCCTGTTTCCTCGGGGCCGCCAGCAGTCCCGAAAAGGGGTGAAGACATGACGGCAGCCGAGAGACAGATTCTGGACGAGCAGATTTTCCCTGCGCCCATCAAGACGGTGGAGGCGGGCAGCCCCGCCGAGCGCGCGGGCGTGCGCCCCGGCGACGTGCTGCTGCGCGTCAACGGCCAGAGCGTGACCGACGTGCTGGCCTACCGCCACCAGCTCGAACGCGGGGTGGTGACCCTCGAAATTGCCCGCCCGCGCGAGGCTCTGCAGGTGATGACGGGCGTGCCGACCACCGCGCAGGACCACCACCGCCTGATGTTGAAGGCCCCGCCCTCTCTGGACGACACCTTCACGTTCACGGTGGAATGGGAAGACCCCGGCCTCGACTTCGAGGAAGTGCTGTTCGACGGCATCAAGAAGTGTGCCAACAAGTGCGATTTCTGCTACGTCCACCAGATGCCGCGCGGCTTTCGCAAGAGCCTGTACATCATGGACGACGACTACCGCCTGTCGTTCCTCTACGGCTCCTTCGTCACGCTGACCAACCTCACCG
Organism: Deinococcus wulumuqiensis R12; assembly: GCF_011067105.1. Taxonomy (NCBI): domain Bacteria; kingdom Thermotogati; phylum Deinococcota; class Deinococci; order Deinococcales; family Deinococcaceae; genus Deinococcus; species Deinococcus wulumuqiensis. Next base: position 2,521,622 of record NZ_CP049357.1, read on the forward strand.
AAGGCGACATCCAGCGCATCCTGAACGAGAACCTCTCGCCGCTGTACGTCTCGGTCCACACGGCGAACCAGGACCTGCGCCAGGACATGATGAAGTGGTGGAAACTGAAGGTCAAAGACCCCCAGGCCGTGCAGATTCGTTCCATGATCGAGCGGCTGGAGTCCATCGACCTCTACACCCAGATCGTGCTGGTGCCCGAGCGCAACGACCGCGAAAACCTCGACGAGACGGTGGAGTACCTGTCGAGCCGCCCCAACGTGCTTTCGGCGGCGGTGGTGCCCATCGGCCTGACCGGGCACCGCAAGAACCTGCCCGACGTGCGCACCTTCACGCGCGAGGAAGCGCAGGACACCCTGAAGCGGCTGAACGTGTGGCGCAAGAAGTTCTTGCAGGAGCGCGGCACCCGTTTCGTGTTTCCGTCCGACGAGATTTATCTGCTGGCGGGTGAGCCGCTGCCCAGCGAGGAAGAATATGAAGGCTTCCCGATGCTGGAAAACGGCGTGGGCATGATTCGGGATTTCCTGACCGAGGGGCTGCCCGCACTGCCCGCCGCGCTGCCGGAGCCGCGCAAGGTGATTCTGGGCACGGGCCTGCTGTTCGCGGAATCTCTGGACCGCGCCGTGGAGCCGCTGCGCCAGATTGCAGGACTGGACATCGAGGTGCGGGCCGTGGAGAACAAGACCTTCGGGCGAATCACGACGGTGGCGGGCCTGCTCACCGGGCGCTGCTTTCGCCACGCCGTACAGCCGGGCGAGGCGGACCTGCTCATCGTGCCGCCGACCACCCTGCGCTACGGCACCGAACTGATGCTGGACGACGTGAGCCTGAGTGAACTGAGAAACGAATTCAGGATGGACGTGCGGGCGGGCGGCTCGACGCTGGGCGAACTGGCCCGCGTGATTCTGGACGGCGCGCAGAGCAGCGGCCACCAGTGGGGCATGTCGGCGCACGCGGTCAAGGATTCGGGGCGCGGCGGCGCGGCTCCCGGCGAGGCGCTGGAAACCGACGTGGCCGAGTCAGGGATGCACGGCGAGGGCGTGAAGGGACGGGGGCAGGCGTAATACGGATTCCGCTTAATTCCTGCACAGTCGGGAAAGCGCCGCCTGTGCATCCATATCGCGGAATCCGTATTTTTTCCTACTCGCATCCGCTCGGATTGAATCTGAAACTACCAGATTCAATCGGAATCCGTACAAGGGCTATGGGCCATGAGCCGTGAGCTATGGGAAAAAGCTGATGGCTCATGGCCCATAGCTCATGGCGTCAGAGCAGGCCGTGTCCTGATGTTCCGAAGACATTGAAGGCGACGTAGCTGCCGGATTGAAGCGCGGAGAAACGCCCCGCCGTTCCAGATATTTCCTTCTCCGGCCCCGCCTACGGTTCCTGCTCGCTGCGCCACTCGGGGTGGGCGTTGCGGTAGGCCCGCAGGGTACCGTCCATGAACGCCACGTAGAGGGTGCCGCTCGCCGCCAGCGGGGTCGCCTGCACGCCGCTGCGTTCGCGGCAGCTCCAGCGCACCTCGCCGCTGAGCACGTCGAGCGCCAGCAGTTCGCCCTGCTCGGTCGCCAGAAACACCAGCCCCGCGCTGATGACCGGGCTGGCGGTGACGCGGCCCTCCAGGGTGCGTTCCCACAGGTCCTCACCGTCCGTCAGCCGCAGGCCGCGCACCTTGCCGCCCCAGCCCGCCACCACGACCACGCCGCCCGAAGCGTCCTCACCCGAACCCTCGGCGGGGGAGAACGGGCGCAGATCGGTTCCGGCCTCGGTCGGCAGCTCCAGCGCCGTGAGCGCGGGCGAGGCCCACACCTCGTCTTCCACGTCGTAGGTCCAGCGAATGGCGTCTTCACCGGCCAGCGCCGCCCGGCCATTCTGGATTTCCAGGGCCAGGGCGTGAACCTCGCCTTCCCAGGTGGCGATGACCAGCGTGGCCTTGCCGGGGGGACCGGGCAGCAGTGCGGGTGTGGCGTGAACGGTGCCCACCTCCACCTTCCACAGCGGCGTGCCGGACCGGGCGTCGAGGGCGTGCAGCCAGCCGGTTTCGTCGCATTGCAGCGCGGCCCCCGCCCACACGAGCGGGCTGGCGGCCAGCGACCCCCCGGCGCGGTAGGCCCAGGCGAGTTCGCCGGTGCGCAGGCTCAGGGCGTGCAGGTGACCGTCGCGGCTGGGCGCGAGCAGCCGCCCGCCCCACACCGTGGGCGCCCCGGTGAACTCGGCGCGGGCCTGATGGCGCCAGACCTCGCTGCCGCTCTGAAGCTCCACCCGGCGCAGCGTGCCGTCCCAGGCGCCGTAGAGCACGTGCCCGCCGATCAGGGTGGCGGGGGCCGTCACCTCGTCGCGGGCCGCGTAGGTGGCAAAGGGCCGCCCGGAGGTGTGGGTCAGCACCAGTTGCCCGCCCCGGGTGCCCACCGCCACCAGGTCGCCCTCGCCCACCACGGCGGCGGGCCAGGTCACTTCTCCGGGCAGCGCCACGCTCCAGACCTCCTGCATGTCGGAAACGCGGGCCGGGCCGTCGGGGTGCTCGCCGCTGCGGGTCCGGCCCCCCCGGTACTGTCCCCGGGCGTGGGTGGTCCACAGGTCGCGCCGGGCCAGCGCCCACAGGTGGGCCAGCGCCGCGCCGCTCTGGGGCCTTCGGTCTGCCCGTTTCGCCAGCAGCCACAGCAGCACGCGCGCCACCGCGTCGGGCACCGCCGGGTTGAGGTCACGCGGGTCGGGCACCGGCTCGTAGACGTGCTGGTAGAGCACGCTCTGGTCGCTGTCACCCACGAACGGCGGGCTGCCGCACGCCACCCGGTACAGCACCGCGCCCAGCGCGTAGAGGTCGCTGCGGGCGTCCACGCCGCCCCCCTTGGCCTGCTCGGGCGCCATGTAGGCGGGCGTGCCCAGCGTCACCCCGCTGCGGGTGAGGTGCCGGGTCTGTTCGGACAGCGCCACCAGCCCGAAATCCATGATGCGCGGCAGCCCGCCAGCGTCGAGCAGCACGTTGCCCGGCGTCAGGTCACGGTGCACGATGCCGTGGCTGTGCACGTGATGCAGCGCCCGCGACGCGAAGGCGGCGGCAGTCAGAAAGCGGGCGAGCGGCCCCGGCGCGTCTTCCAGCGGCCCCAGCCGGGTAATCGGCCCGCCGGTGAGCAGCGGCATGGTGAAAAAGGGCCGCCCGGCGCCCGGTTCCTGTCCCAGGTCGAGCACCGGCACCACGCCGGGGTGCGTGAGCCGCGCCAGGGTCCGCACCTCGCGCAGAAAGCGGCTGCGGTCGGACTCGGGCAGGTGGTCGTGCATCATCTTGAGCGCCACCTCGCGTCCCATCAGCACGTCCTGGGCGCGGTACACCTGGGCGCTGCCGCCTTCACCTAGCAGGGCGAGCAGTTCGTAGCGCCCGGCCAGCAGGGTTCCAGGGGTCAGGGGCATAACCCGCGGAGTCTAGCCGCTGCACATGAAAAGCGCTGCGGAGCAGGGGAGGGCAGGGCCACCGACCCAAAGGCACCGGACACGACTTTTCGTTTCTTTCCCGGCGCTACACTCCGCCGGTGCATTCGCCCCCTTCCGTTCCCCTGGTCTGGACCCTGCCCGGCGGCCTGACGCTGGCCTTCGAGCGCCGGGCCGGGCCAGGGTTCGCCTTCGACCTGCGGGTGCCGCTCGGCAGTGCCCACGACCCGCTGGGCGAGGAAGGCAGCCTGGCGGTGCTGGAGGAGTGGCTCTACAAAGGAGCGGGCGGACGCGACGCCCGGCAGCTTCAGGACGCTTTCGACGACCTGGGCGTGCGCCGGGGCGGCGGGGTCGGCCTGGAAGCCACCCGGGTGCATGTCAGCGGCTTGCGGGCCGACCTGAGCGCGGCGCTCTCGCTGGTGGCCGACGTGGTCACGCGCCCCGAGCTTCCCGCAGCGGAGGTGCCGGTGCTGCTCGACCTCGCCCGGCAGGACCTGGAGGCGCTGGACGACAGCCCCACCGACCGGCTGGCGGTGCAGGCGCGGGCGGCCACCTTTCCCCGGTTGCCGGGCGACCCCGGCGCGGGATTCGGGCACCCGGTCAGCGGCACCCGCGCCGGACTGGAGCGCCTGAGCGCGGCGTCGCTGCGGGCACACTGGGCGCGGTTCGGGCAACGTGGCAGCGTGCTCGGCGTGGTGGCCGACGCCGACGCCCAGGAAGTCTACGACCTCGTGGCGAACCTTTTCGCCGACTGGCAGCCCGGCGAGGACCGGCCCATGCCCGCGCATTTTCAGCCTGGGCTGCGGCTGCACCTGCCGTCCGCGGTGGGCGAGCAGACGCACCTGAGCCTGGTGGCCCCCGGTCCCGGCCCGCGTGACCCCGGCTGGCTGCCCTGGCAAGTGGCGCTCACGGCGCTGTCGGGGGGCAGTGCCAGCCGCCTGTTTACCCGCGTGCGCGAGGAGCGCGGCCTGGCCTACGAGGTAAGCGCCTCGCCGCTCGTCCTCGGCGGCGAAGGTTTCGTCAGCCTGTACGCGGGCAGCACCCCCCCGAGCGCGGCGGAAACGCTGGCGGTGCTGCTGAACGAACTCGGGCGCTTGCCGCAGGGCCTGACCGAGGCCGAGTTCCGCCGCGCCCGCACGGGGCTGACCACCGGCGTGGTGTTCGGCGCCGAGAGTCTGCGGGGCCGCGCCTACGCCCTGACCCGCGACCTCGCGCTGTTCGGGCGGGTCCGCACACCGGGCGAGGTCCGCGCCGAGCTGGGCGCCCTGACGCTGGAACAGGTCAACGGCTTCCTGGCGAACTACCACCCGGCGCCCCAGACGACGGTGGTGTCGCTGGGGCCGGGGGCCGTGACCCCCACCCTGGCGGTGAGCGCGTGAGTCTGCCCACCTGCGAGCGGCTGCCGAGCGGCCTCACCCTGCTGCTCGACCCCGACCCGCAGGCCCTGAGCGTGGCGGCGGGGTACTTCGTGGCGACCGGAGCGCGGGACGAACCTGCCGATGAGATGGGTGCGAGCCACTTTCTCGAACACCTGATGTTCAAGGGGTCCGAGCGGCTGAGTGCCGCCGCGCTCAACGAGCGCCTCGACGACCTCGGCGGGCAGGCCAACGCTTTTACTGCCGAGGAAGCCACCGTCTACCACGCCGCCGCCCTGCCCGAGTGCGCCGCAGATTTGCTGGACACCCTCACCGAGTTGATGCGCCCGGCGCTGCGGCCTGCGGACATCGAACCCGAGCGCGGCGTGATTCTGGAAGAAATCGCCATGTACGCCGAGCAGCCCGGCGTGCGGGTGGCCGAGGCGCTGCGGCGCGAGTGCTGGGGCGAGCATCCCCTTTCACACCAGATTCTGGGCACGCCCGACACGCTGCGGCGGCTGGACCGCGCCGCGCTGGAGCGGCACTTCGCGGCCCGTTACGGCGCCGAGCGGGTCACGCTGGTGGTCAGCGGCGCCTTCGACCCGGCGGCGGTGCGGGCCTGGGCCGGGCGCGAGCTGGCGAACTGGCGGCCCGGCCTGCCCGCTGTTCCCCAGGCGGCGCCCGCGCTGCGCCGCGCAGGACAGGTCCGGTTCGTCGCGGACCCCGACCTGACGCGCACCCAGGTGGCCCTCGCGCTGCCGGGCCTTCCCGCCGGGCACCCGCTGCGCGAGGCCGCCGGACTGCTGGCCGAGCTGCTGGGCGGCGAAAACGGGGCGCTGTACTGGGCGCTGCTCGACACCGGGCTGGCCGACAGTGCCGACCTGGGGCACCTGGAATACCGTGACGCGGGCGTGTTCGAGGGCGGCTTTTCCTGTGACCCCGACCGGGCAGGCGAAGTACTGGCCCGCTACCGGACGGTCCTCGCTGCGGCAGACACGCTCATCACCGACGTGGCGGTGCGCCGCGCGGCCCGCAAAGCCGCCGTGTCGGTGCTGCTGCGCTCGGAGTCACCCCAGGGCCGCCTCTTTGCCCTCGGCATGGAGCAGCTGGCGACCGGTGAAGTCCGCACGCCTGACGAACTGGCCGGGCGTTACGCCGCCGTCACCCCGGAGCAGGTGCGCGAGGTGTTGCGGCTGTGCCCGCTGCGTGACCCGGTGGTGGTCGTGCTGGGGCCGCAGGCGCCCTGATACGGACGGGCACCTGTGTTGAACCCACCTGTGTTGAACGCCGTTCCCTGTCAGAAGTCTGCACGGCGGGGCGCGGCATACTCCGGGCTGTGTCCCCCACCTGGATGAATCGCCCCCACACCCTGGGTTCGCGCGTCGCGCTGGCCTGTCTGCGTCTGGGCGGCTGGACGCCTCTGCTCGCGCCGGCCCCCGGCCCCCGTTTCGTCGCTCCGGCGGCCCCACATACCGCCAATGCGGACTTCTGGGTGGGGCTGTTCTGGAAGTGGGCCACCCGCACGCCGGTTCACTTTGTAGGCAAACACACACTGTTCCGCTTTCCGCTGGGGGTGTTCATGCGGGCGGTGGGCGGCATCCCCATCAACCGGGACCGGCAGGGGGGCAACTTCGTGGACGCGGTGGTGGAGGTGATTCGGCGCGAACCCGAAATCGTCCTCGTCGTCGCCCCCGAGGGCACCCGCGCCCGCGCCGACTACTGGAAAACGGGCTTTTACTACATGGCGCTGGAAGCCGGAGTGCCGCTGGGCGTGGTGGCGCTCGACTGGAGCCGCAAGCAGGTGGGCGTGGTCGGCTACGTGACCCCGAGCGGCGACATCGACGCCGATTTCGCCGAGATTCGCCGCCTGCTCGAAGGGGTGCGCGGCAAGCATCCCCAGTTCGAGACCCCCGCCTTTCCCCGTCCCGCCGGGTCCCGGCCCCCGGCCTGAGGACAGAGGTGAGTGCTCCGCGCCCTGGCCCGGTTTGCCTGAAAACCGTGTTCTGCACGCTCAATCGTGCAGCCTGCCGCGCCGCGCTGGTGCAAACACAGGTCTGACGGCTGATACGGATTCCGCTTAATTCCTGCACAGTCGGGAAAGCGCCGCCTGTGCATCCATATCGCGGAATCCGTATTTTTTCCTACTCGCATCCGCTCTGCTTCGCAGCTTTGCAAGTCGGATTGAATCTGAAACTACCAGATTCAATCGGAATCCGTATGAGCTGACCGGCTGTTTTATAGTACGCAGGTATGCGGTCCGCCTCTTCCCCTTTTCTGGTCACGGGCCTGCTGACCGACGTGGGCCGCCAGCGGGCGGGGGGAGCGAATCAGGACGCCGCGCTCGCCTTGCCGTTGCCGCAGGGCGGCCTGTACGCGGTGGCCGACGGGATGGGCGGACACGCCGCCGGGGAACTCGCGTCGGCCCTGGCACTCGACACGCTCGCGCGGGTGTATGTCCAGGGCCGCGCCCAGCCTCCGGTGCGGCTGCTCGAGGCGGTGCAGGCGGCCAACCGGGCGGTGGTGCAGCGGGCGGTGGGCGAGTCGGTGGGCATGGGCACCACGCTGCTGGCGGTGGCGATCGACCGGGGCGCGGCGCTGATCGCACATGTGGGCGACTCGCGGGCCTACCTGCTGCGCGGCGGCGAACTGCTGCGCCTGACCGACGACCACTCCTGGGTGGCCGAGCAGGTCCGGATGGGGGTGCTGACCGAAGCCGAGGCCCAGCACCACCAGTGGCGCAGCGTGGTGAGCAACGCGCTCGGCGGCGAGGAACGGGTGCGGCTGGAACTGTTCGGGCTGGAGCTGCACCGGGGTGACCGCCTGCTGCTGTGCAGCGACGGCCTGAGCGGTGTGGTGCCCGAAACGGAGTTGCTGTGCGTGCTCTCGCGCGGCCTGCCACCGCAGGAAACCGTCACGCACCTGATCGAAGCGGCCAATGATGCGGGTGGTCCCGACAACATCACGGCGGTGGTCGTGGACGTGATGCTCTCGCGCCGCTTGCCCCGGTATCCCCTGCCCGAGTCGCCCGGCCAGGGTCCCGAGTACGCCGAGGTCCTGCTCAGCGCCCGCCGCAGCGGTGGCCTGCTGACCTACCTGCTGCTGACCCTGGCTTATTTCACCCTGCTGGGCGTGATGCTGATGCCTGACTCCAGCGGCGCCGTCGCCCTGAGCGGGCTGGGGCTGAGCCTGATGATTCTGGTCGGGCGCAACACGGTCTCGCGCCGCCGCCGGGCGCAGCGCCTGACGGAAGCGGGGCGGCGCCTGACCCCGGCCCAGAGTGGCGAGGACCGGCCCGCCCTGAACAGGCAACTGCCCTGAACCTCGCTCTGGCCCGCGCCGGGCTGACGTACAGTACGGAGCATGAAAGACATCGTGCAGACGGACCGTGCGCCCGCCGCCATCGGCCCCTACAGCCAGGCCGTGACCTTCGGCAATCTGGTGGTCACCAGCGGGCAGATTCCGCTGACGGCCCAGGGCGAACTCGTCGCGGGCGGCATCGCCGAGCAGACCGAGCAGGTCATCCAGAACCTGAGAGCGGTGCTGGCCGCTGCCGGGACCGATCTGGACCGCGTGGTCAAGACCACCGTGTTTCTGGCCGACATGAACGAGTTCGCTGCCATGAACGCCGTGTACGAGCAGCACTTCGCCGCGCCCTATCCGGCCCGCAGCACCGTGCAGGTGGCCAGGTTGCCGCGCGACGTGCGGGTCGAAATCGAGGTGCTGGCCGAGCGGCACTGAGCGCCCCTGACCGCGCCCCTTCCCTGCGCCCCAACTGTTCCCTATGACTTGGCAGCGCCCCCCGATCCGTGAAATGGTCTGGGGGTGTTCGTTTTGCCCGTCCGCTTCGAGCGGAGTCCCCGATTGCATCCCATGCTCAGCGAGTCCCCGTACCCTGTGGGCACGCGGGTGGTCGTGCAGGGCAAGCGCGGCCCCGAAATCGCTGCCGTGCGCGGCGAAGCGGGCAGGCCCGAGGCGCAGGCCCGCTACGGCGCGGTGCTCCGGGCCGCGACTCCGGGCGACCTCGACACCTGGGAAGAACTGCACCGCCGCGCCGAAGACCTGAAGTGGCTGCTGCGTGCCCGCGCCCGTGAGCGGGAGCTGCCGGTCAAGCTGGTGGCGGTGGAGTTCACGCTCGACGAGTCCCTCGTCACCATCAGTTACAGCGCCGAGGAACGCATCGAACTCAGCAGCCTGATCGGGGAGCTGCGCGGCCACACCCGCGCCCGTGTCAACTTCGCCGCCATCGGCCCGCGTGAGCAGGCGCAGATGCTCGGCACGCTGGGGGCCTGCGGGCGCGAGAACTGTTCCAGCACCCACCTTCAGGACTTCGCGCCGGTCAGCATCCGCATGGCGCGCGACCAGCAGCTTCCCCTCAACCCCGAGAAACTCAGCGGGCCGTGTGGCCGCCTGCTGTGCTGCTTGCAATACGAGCACGAGCAGTACCTCGACCTGCTGCGCGACCTGCCGCGCAAGAACGCCAAAATGTGCCATGAGGGCAGCGGCGCCTGCGGCAAGGTGACCAAGCTGCATCCGCTGGCCGGCACGGTGGACCTTCAGACCGACCAGGGCACCCTGCAAGGCGTCCCCGCCAGCGAACTGCGCCGCGCCCCGGACGCGGGAGCCGGGCGAGGACCACGCCGCGAACCGCGCGAGGCGCCCGCACCGACAGACTGAGAAGTATTCCGGTTGAGCAGTGTTGCGAGAACTGCGAAACTCGACTGGAAAAGCGACAAACGGAACGTCTGGACAGTCAGAGAAGGGGAAGCTTTCCGGCAACCACTGGAAAGCCTCCCCTTCCGCCTCCTGTTCAGATGGAGCGCACGAACTGGGCCGGGCGCTTCTGCTTGAAGGCGGTCACGCCCTCCTCGTGTTCCCAGTGGTCGCCCGCGAGCTGCTGCAACTCGGCTTCCAGGTCGAGCGCCTGGTCGAGCGTGCTGGTCAGGGCCGCATTCAGCGCCTGCTTGGTCAGCTTCAGGGCGTGGGCGGGCCGGGTCGCCAGCCGCTCGGCGTAGGCCTGCACGTCGTCGCGGAACGTTTCGTCGGGAAACACCTGTTCGCACAGGCCCAGGCGCAGCGCGTCCTCGGCGCGCACCTTCTCGGCCAGCGCCATCAGTTCGAAGGCGCGGTGGTAGCCCACCAGCCGGGGCAAAAACCAGGTGCTGCCGCTGTCGGGGACCAGGGCAATGTTGGAAAAGACTTCGATGAGGCTGGCCCCCTGCGCCCAGAGCCGCACGTCGCCCGCCAGTGCCAGACTCGCGCCCGCGCCCGCCGCCACGCCGTTGACCGCGCTGATGACGGGCTTGCTCAGGCCCCGGATGGTGCGGACCAGCGGGTTGTAGGTGTGGTTCAGGTGCTCGGTGAAGGTCATGCCGCGCCCCGACACGTCGCCCAGGTCCTGTCCGGCGCAAAAGCCCCGTCCGGCCCCGGTGATGACCACCACGCGCACCGAGGGGTCGGCGTCGGCCCGTTTCAGCTCGTCGGTCAGGGTCAGCAGCAGGTCGTCGTTGGCCGCATTGAGCTTGCTTTCGCGGTTGAGGGTCAGGGTACGGACGGCTGAGCGGTCCGAAACCAGAATCACAGGTTGTTCCATGAACCCAGGCTACCGCTATGCTCGCCCCGATGCTTGACCCTGACCCCGCGCCCGCCGCTGTTCCTACCGTGCTGGCCCTCGACGTGAGCAAGTCGCGCATCGGCTTTGCGACCAACGCGGGCCGACTCGCCTTTGGCCGGGGCAGTGTGGACCGCAAACGCCTGCCTCTGGACCTCAAGGCCGTGCGCCTGAAGGTCGAGGAAACCGGCGCCGAGCGGCTGCTGCTGGGGCTGCCCCTGCGTACCGACGGCAAACCCAGCCCGGCGGCGGACCGGGTGCGGGCCTTTGGCCGGGTGCTGGAAGAAAAAGGCTACGTGGTCGCGTACCAGGACGAGCGCTTCACCACCCAGCGGGCACGGGCGCTGGGCGCGGCGGACGAGGACGAGGCGGCGGCGGTGCAGATTCTGGAGCTGTGGCTGCTGAACGAAAAGCCCTGACGACAAAAGTTGCCAGGACGGATGAGAACACACTGGAATGGATGTGGCCTGAGCCGAACCTGCCCTGACACTTGCAGGGCTGACCAGAATCTGATGTTAGATAAAGCAAACTTCCCGTTTTAGACGGCAATTTTCTTGACACTCGCTCAAGCCGCTCCTTATACTTGCCACCAGGATTTCACTTTGAGTTAACCTGGGTTAATCGGCCCGGGGCGAGTTGGAAGGACAGGAAACTCGGAAACTGGATCCCGTAAGACCCGCTGTACCGGCAGAAGAACTCAGGAACTCGAACTGAAAGTTCCATCCTCGGAGGAAGTATATGAAGAAAAGCATCTCTCTGATGGCCTTGACGGGCATTCTCACCCTCGCGTCCTGCGGCCAGAACGGGACCACTCCCGTCAACTGCACCCCTCCCCAGGTGGAGCAGAACGGCGCCTGCGTGACGCCCGATGCTCCCAAGCCTGATCAGGGCACTCAAACTGCTGTCCTGACCATTGACCTGGTGGGCGCAGCCACTGCTCCTGTGACCATCAAGGACGCGACTGGCGCTGTGGTGTCCGGCTACAACAACGCCTACGTGCGCGACGGCGAAACCATAACGCTGGCCCGTGGTCAGTACACCGTTCTGGGTGGCAACACCCTGACCGCCGTGGCGCCTGTTGACGCCAAGGCTGCCGACCTGCGTAACGGCAACGCGACCGTGACCCTGAACTACGCCACCAACGAAGCGCGCACGGGTGCCTTCTACGTGAACGGTGAGGGCCAGCGCGTGTACTTCAACGCCGACCCCGCCAAGCTCCGTGCAGATATCGCTGCTGGCAAGTTCCGTTTCTCCTCGTGGCTGGAAAACCGTGATGGCGGCATCACCGTCGGTAACAACACTGTGACTGGTGTCCCCACCGATGCCGAGCGTACCGAATACGCGCCCATCAATACCCAGAACATCGTCGGTGCTTACACCGAGTACAACGACAACGGCGTGTGGCGCCCTGTCGTGAACTCGGAAGTACAGATGGAAATTCTGGAGCAGCGTGGCAACGTCCGCTTTGCGGCTGCCGACGACCAGGACCGCAGCACCATGGCGCCCCTGGACATCACCAGCAACGCTCTGTCCTCCCGCAGCTGGACCAACCTTTCCACCGACCCCAACTACATCCCCTACCCCAACAGCGCGACCTACCCGGCCTACAACCGCACCGGCGTGGCGGCCCCCAACACCACCGGCTACACCTGGGCCGCTCTGAACCACGACCCCAAGTTCGCCACCCCTGGCGCTGACGGCATCGCCGCTTCCGCTCGCATCCGCGCCATCGGCTTCGTCAACGGCATCGAAATCGACAAGCAGTTCCTGAACAAGAACTACGTCGCGAGCGCCCAAATCGAAGTCATCAAGGAAGTTGTTGTCCTCGACCAGCGCCAGCGGGACATCGTGGTGAGCAGCCTGGGTGACGCCAACCCCACCTACGAACCCGGTCAGGAAGTGGGCATCCGCATCCGCATCGTCAACCGTGGTCAAGCCGCCGCTACCAACATTAGCCTGACGGAAGCTCTTCAGAGTGGCGACACCCAGAACTACGCCATCGGCTTCTCGCCCGCTCTTCAGACGTACGCCGCAAACCAGGGCTTCACGAACATCGTCAGCACCGACGATAACTTCACAGCCACCCTGCCTACCCTGGCTGCCGGTGAAACCCGCGACATCGTCTTCGTGGCAACCGGTGCTCGTGACGGCACCTACTGCGACACCGCGACCATCAACAGCTACGTCAACGGCATCGGTCAGCTCAGCCCCGCCTACGTCGACAGCGCTGCTGGCAACCTCAACACCACCGGCAACCCCGCCGCTGGCCTGGCTGCCAACGTGGACGCCACCTGCTTCACCGTTAAGGGCGTGCCCGCTCTGTCCATCGTCAAGGAACTGGTCGATGCTCAGGGCCGCGTGATCCCCGACGGTACCCAGGTTGCCCGTAACGAAGCGGTCAACATCCGCGTGACCGTCCGCAACGGCGGCTCGGGTGTGGCCAACGGCATCACCGTTCAGGACCGACTCACCACGGGCACCGCCGCCAGCCACAGCATCACCCTGCCCCCCAACGCCAACGTCACGCCCGTGGGCGACGACGGCTTCAACTGGAACGTCGGCAGCCTGCCTGCCGGTGGCGTGGCCGAGTACACCTTCGCCGCTCGTGGCAGCGCCGACGGCCGCTACTGCGACACCGTCACCCTGGCGAGCACCAACGTCACCCCCATCAACACCACCGACAGCGCCTGCTTCAACGTGGCGACTGCTCAGCTGGAAATCAGCAAGACCAACGACCCCCGCGTTGACCTCACTGGTGGCGACAGCTACACCAGCACCATCATCGTGCGCAACACCGGCACCCTGGCCGCTCAGAACATCGTCGTGCGCGACCTGCTGGGCCGCCTGAGCACCAACCAGAACGTTCAGGTCAACTTCGCTTCCGGCCGTTACGTGCTGGTCGTCCGCGACCCCGCCACCGGCGAACTGCGCGAAGAAACGACCCCCGGCGGTGTCGTGGTCGATGGCGCTGCGCCCAACGCCACTGTGCGCACCCTGGGCCGCGCCACGCCTGACACCGGCATCACCCTCAACCCCGGCGAGTCCATCGTACTCAACGTGGTCTCGACCATCCCCGCTGGGACGGCCCCCGGCCAGTACTGCAACGTGGCGACGGTCACTGCGGCTCCCAACGTGGTCTTCACCAACAACCGCGCCGAAGCCTGCGTGACCGTGACCCCGCGTGTCGCCATCCAGACCGAACTGTTCGACTCGGTTGACCTGATCGCCCCTGGCGAAGCCACTCTCTACACCGCAATTGGCTTCAACGAAGATCAGAGCACCGAAAGCCTCGTGAATAACATCTTCCGTTTCAATGTGGGTGTGCCTGAAGGGAGGACTGGTAATGGCGTCTTCACGACGTCGAACGTGAATGTCTACTACGATCCCACTGCGCTTGACCAGAACAGCGGTCAGGTTGTCTTCAACCTCGGTGGTGATACCCAGAACATCACTGGTCAGGCGCGTATCGAGCCTAACCCGGCCACCGGCCAGTTTACGGTTACGCTGCCTGCCAGCTTCGGCATCCAGCCTGGCGGCGCGGTCTTCGTGACGTTCAACGGTCAGGCTCCGGCCACTGCGACTCCCGGCTCGTACAACACGCTGCTGGAATGGACGAGCAACGGTCAGGTCAGCAATGCGGCCAAGACCGGCACCTCGCAGGAAGACACGACGGTTCGCCGTCAGTAAGCTTCTCCCCCCAAAAGAGCCTCCCTCCCCAGGGGGGCTTTTTTCGTTATCCTGGGCCTCTCACCGCCGCAGCCCTTAGCGAGAGCTTCTGCTCCCGCTGTCCTCGCGTTTCCAGTTCTGGAGGTTTCCCATGAGAAGCAACATGATGTCTGTCCCCCTCACCGTTCCGTTCATTCTCGAACGCGCCCGCACCATCTACGCCGGGCGCGAGGTCGTCAGCCTGCTGCCCGCAGGCAAGGACGCGCAGGGCCAGCCGGTGGCGCAGACCCACCGCACGACCTACGGCGAGGTGGCGGACCGGGCGCTGCGGCTGGGCGCGGCCCTGCAAGCCCTCGGCCTGCAACCCGGTGACCGGGTGGCGACGCTGGCGGTCAACTCGTTCCGGCACCTGGAGGCGTACCTGGGCGTGCCGAGCGCGGGCTTCGTGCTGCACACCGTCAACATTCGCCTGCACCCCGAGCAGGTGGCCTGGATTCTGAACCACGCCGGGGACCGGGTGCTGCTGATCGAAAACGTGTTTGCGGCGATGATTCCGGCCATCAAAGCAGCCTGCCCCAAGCTGGAACACATTTTCGTGCTGGGCGCCCTGCCGCAGGCGCTGCCCGGCATGGGCGACTACGACACGTGGGTGATGGGCCAGGAGCCGCTCGCGCAGTACCCGGAACTCGACGAGAATGCCGCCGCCGCCATGTGTTACACCAGCGGCACCACCGGCAACCCCAAGGGCGTGCTGTACTCGCACCGCTCCACCGTGCTGCACTCGCTGGTCAGTGCGCCCAAGGACGCGCTGAACGTGGGCGAGGCCGACGCCGTGCTGCCCATCGTGCCTATGTTTCACGTCAATGCCTGGGGGCTGCCCTACACCTGCGCCATGTACGGGGCCAAGCAGCTGTTCAGCGGGATTTTCACCGACGGCAAGACGCTCGCCCGCCTCATGCAGGACGAGGGCGTCACCATCACGGCGGGTGTGCCGACCATCTGGATGGGGCTGCTCAACGAACTTGACCGGGCGAAGGCCGACGGGCAGCCCTACGACCTGTCGAAGCTGAGCCGCATCATCTCGGGCGGAAGCGCCGCGCCGGAAGCCATGATTCGGGCCTTCCAGGAACGGCACGACCTGTCGGTTCTCCAGGCCTGGGGCATGACCGAAACGCATCCCCTCGGCACCGCCGCCTCCCTGCCGCCGGAGGTGGACCTCCGCAGCGACGAGGGCTACGTGCTGCGGGCCAAGCAGGGTCGCCCGGTGCCGCTGATCGAACTGGAAATCGTGGACGACGACAACAACGTGTTGCCGCATGACGGCGTGTCTATGGGCCGCCTGCTGTGCCGTGGTCCCTGGGTGACCGACAGCTACTTCGGCGGCGAGGGGGCCAGCAACTTCCTGACCCTGAACGGTCAGCTGTGGTTCGACACCGGCGACATCGCCACGCTGGATGGGCGCGGCTACATGCACATTCAGGACCGTTCCAAGGACCTGATCAAGTCGGGGGGCGAGTGGATCGGGTCGGTGGAGCTGGAAAACGCGATCATGGCGCACCCGGCGGTCGCGCAGTGCGCCGTGATCGCCATGGACGACCCCAAGTGGGACGAGCGCCCGCTCGCCATCGTCGTCCTGCGGCCCGGCGAAGTGACGACCCACGAGCAGCTGGTGGAATTCATTGCCCCCAGATTCGCCAAGTGGTGGCTGCCCGACGCCACCGTGTTCACCGACGCCCTGCCCATCGGGGCCACCGGCAAGTTCCTCAAGCGTGAGTTGCGCGAGGAGTACCGGGGCTACGGCCAGAAGGACTTTCCGCAACGCCAGGGCTGACCCCCGGTTCTGGTGCGGCCCGGTTCCTGGGCCGCCCGCTTCGTCCGCCGCCCAGACAACCGGGCGGCGGTTTCCGTGCGGCCCCGCCGTAGAATGCCCCGCATGGCTGTTTCGGTGCGTGGGCAACAGGTGACGTTCACTCCCCCGGCGGGCGCGACCGGGCTGATCGGAGACATGACCGACTGGCGCAAGGCCCCGCCGCTGCCGGTGGTGGCCGGGCAGCCCCTGACGCTGACCCTGCCGCGTGGCGCCTGGGTGGAATACGCCTGGGTGGACGCAGAGGGCGAGCCGTTTGCCGACCCCGACAACGACCGCAAGTCGCTCAATCCCTGGTGGACCTACCCCCGCGCCGCCGTGGTGGGGGAGTACGCCCGGCATCCGCTGTGGCAGCGGCCCGACGCGACCCGCAAGGGCACCACCCACCGCCTGAACTGGGAGGGCCGCGTCTTTCCCGGCAAGCGCCGCGCCATCGTGCATCTGCCGCACGGCTCCGCGCCCGGAGCGGCGCTGCCGATTTACTACGTTCAGGACGGCGTGGCGTTTTACCGCGTGGGACAACTCGGGGAACTGCTCGACCGGGCGGTGGAAGCGGGCGAGGTGGAGGGCGCCGCGCTGGTCTTCGTGGAACCCGGCGACCGCAACGAGGAGTACTACCTCAACGACCGCTACCTCGATTTTCTGCGTCAGGAGGTGTTTCCGCAGGTGGAAGGGCCACTGGCGACCCCCAGCGTGCGTGGGCTGTGGGGGGCCAGCCTGGGCGGGCTGATTTCGCTCTACCTCGGCAGCCGTCACCCCGAGCTGTTCGGGCGGGTGGTGAGTCATTCCGGCGCCTTCATCGCCCGGCCCGGCGCGGCGTATGAAAACGGCGTCATCGACACCACCACGGCGGGCGAGTGGTTGCGCGAGCAGCTCACTGCTGACCTGCCCCGGCACGTGCGCGTGAGCCTCGACACCGGCACCCTGGAATGGCTGACCGGCCCCAACCGCCGCATGGCCGCGCTGCTGGCCGACGAAGGGATGGACCATCAGTACCGCGAGTACCCCAGCGGACACAACTGGGTCACCTGGCGCGAGGCGTTGCCCGAGGCGCTGCTCTACATGCAGGGCGCGGCCCGCTGAGACATGCGGCCTGCCCTCATCCCGGCATCAGGGGGGGGCGGCATAGTCGGGAGTGCATCATGTCTACTTTTCGCAGCCTGGCCCTGACTTTCGCGCTGCTCGGGAGCGCCGGAGCGTCCACCTTGACCTACCCCGCCACCACCGTCACCCTTCACGAACGCGCCGCCGACTGGCAGAGCGCCGAACTCAGCGGCCTGGTACGCCAGGGCGACGCCGTTACGGTGCCGGGGGGCATCGGCAGCGGCACCCTGACCTCGGCCCCGCTGACGGTGGCGGCCTTCGACCAACTGGTGCCGTCGTGGAACGGCTCCACCGGAGGGGGAGGCAGCCTGACCCTGGAAGTGCGGGTGGGGCTGGCGAAAGGCGGGTGGAGCACCTGGTATTCCTTCGGGACGTGGAGCGCCGCCGAGGGCCGCACCAGCCTCGACGGGCAAAAGGACAGTGCCGGACAGGTGCTGACCGACACGCTGCGGCTCAGCGCCCGGGCGACCACCCTGCAGTACCGCGTCACCCTGCGCGGCCCGGGCACGGCGCTGCGGCTGCTGGGCCTGACGACCACCGACTGGGCGCGGCGCTCCGAGCGGCTGGGCGAGCCGAGTGACCGCCAGGCCTGGGGCCGCATCGGGGTGGTGCCGCAGCGCTCGCAGATGCTGTACCCCGGCGGCGGCGAAGCGTGGTGCAGCCCCACGAGTGTGAGCATGATTCTGGCGGCGCAGGGCAAGGACGTGGCGGTGCCGCAGGCCGCTTCCGGCACCTATGACCGGGCCTACGACGGCACCGGCAACTGGTCGTTCAACGTGGCGTACGCGGGCGAACAGGGGATGCGGGCCTTCGTGACCCGGCTGCCGAGCCTGAGCGCCGCCGAGAAGTACACCGCCGCCGGGTTTCCGCTGGCGGTCAGTCTGGGCTGGAAAAAGGGCGAGTTGCCCGGCGCCCATCTGCCGAGCAGTACGGGGCACCTGATGGTCCTGATCGGCTTCGACCCGCAGGGCAACCCGGTGCTCAACGACCCGGCGGCGCCCACCGACGCGGGCGTGCGCATCGTCTACCCCCGCGCCGCTTTCGAGAAGCTGTGGCTGGCGCACAGCGGCGGGCTGGGCTACGTGATCGCGCCGCCCACCGCCACGCTGCCCTGAGCCGCACCCCCTGACTGGCCTGCGCGTTAAGCTGCCCCATGCGCTTTCCCACCGCCTGTCCCCACTGCACGCGGGAAATTCAGGCCGAGTTCACCGACAGCCATATCCATGACCTGACCTGCCCCCACTGCGGCGGCAGGTCGTGTGTGTTCGTGCGCAAGCAGAAATTCGAGCTGCTGTTCGACCTCGGCACGCGGGCGCTGATGGACGGCTACGCGCGGGAGGCGGTGGCGAGCTTCGCGGCGGCGCTGGAACGTTTTTTCGAATTCTATGTCAAGGCACACGCGCTGGAGGGGGCAGCGGTGCGGGGCGGCGACTTCGGCGCGGCGCAGGCGACCCTGGACCGCACCTGGCGGCACGTCGCCAGCCAGTCCGAGCGGCAACTGGGCATGATGACCCTGGCCTACTTTCTGCGCGAAGGGCGCGAGCCGGACTTTATGGACGGCAAAAGCCTGGGCAGCGACTTTCGCAACCGGGTGATTCACCGCGGCTACCTGCCGACCCACGCCGAGGTGGAGGCCTACGCCGCCCGCGTCTTTTCCCTGATTGACCGCCTGCTGACCGAACTCGGCCCCAGCGCCGCGCACGCCGAGCTGCTTCAGGAACTTACCTTCGCCGCCCACCTGGAAACGCTGCCCGACGACGTGACCGCCGTGTTCGAGGAGCACCCCGGCATGTTCCGGGCGCGGCGCTTCGGGGGGGAGGGTCCGGTCAGTGCGCCCCGCACCCCCGGCGAGAAAAAGGCGCTGGGGCCAGCACCCAGCCTCAACGACGGCCAGAAGTTTCAGCAGGCGCTGCGCGAGCGCGGGCAATTGCTGCGGGCCTTCAAGGGAGAAAAGACGCTTCCGTAGCCGCTTCGCCCGCCAGTGCTCCTTCCAGAAAGGCCCATATGTCGGCGGCTTCCTCGATCAGCAGGGCGGTGGGTTTGCCGGCCCCATGCCCGCCCCGCGTCTGAATGCGGATGAGGGTCGGGGCCTCGCCCGATTGCACGCGCTGCAACTCGGCGGCGAATTTGTAGGAGTGGGCGGGCACCACCCGGTCGTCGTGGTCGCCGGTGGTGATGAGGGTGGCGGGGTAGCGCGTTCCTTCTGTGAGGTTGTGCAGCGGCGAGTAGGCCAGCAGCGTGGCGAACATGTCCGGGTCGTCGCTGCGCCCGTAGTCGCTCGCCCACGCCCAGCCGATGGTAAAGAGGTGGTAGCGCAGCATATCGAGGACGCCGACCTGCGCCACCGCCGCCCCGAACAGCTCCGGGCGCTGCGTGATGGACGCGCCGACGAGCAGCCCGCCGTTGCTCCCCCCCTGAATGGCGAGGCGCTCCGGGCGGGTCCAGCCCTGCCGGGTCAGGTGCTCGGCGCAGGCAGCGAAGTCGTCGAACACGTTCTGCTTTTGCCTCAGCGTTCCCGCCTCGTGCCAGCTTTCGCCGTACTCGCCGCCGCCGCGCAGGTTGGCCTGCACGAACACGCCGCCGCGTTCCAGCCACGCCAGCCGCGAAGCGCTGAAAGCCGGCGTCAGGCTGATGCCGAAGCCGCCGTAGCCGTAGAGCAGCGTTCGGTTGCTGCCGTCCCTGGGGGCGCCCTTGCGGGCCACGATGAACATCGGCACGCGGGTGCCGTCGGGGCTGACCGCGAACTCCTGCGTGACCTCGTAGGCGCCGGCGTCGAAGTTCAGGGCGGGGTCGGCCAGCGGTTCCAGAGCGCCGCCGGGCAGTTCCAGCCGGTAGGGGCGGGTGGGCTGGAGAAACGACGTGAAGGCGACGAACACCTCGGGGCTGCTCTGCCGGGCGCTGACCATCACCGTGCCGAGGGTGGGCAACTCGATTTCACGCTGGCGCTGGCCCGCGCGGTCGTGCAGGGTCAGGCGGTGGCTGGCGTCGTGCAGCGTGACGGTCAGGAACCCGCCGGGCACCGTCAACACCTGTTCGAGCTTGTCTACGCCCTGCGCGATGAGGTCGCGGCGCTCGCCCGTGCGGATGTTCCAGGCCGTCAGCTTGCCCAGGGGCGCGTCCTCGTCGGTGTGGAGGTAGAGAGTATCGCCGTCGTTGCCGACCACCTGGAACATGGCCCGGAAGTCGTCCACGAGGGGCTGAAAGTCGCCGCTGCCGGGGCCATGTTCACCCAGGGGCCGCACCCACAGCAGGTTCTTGGGACTGGTGCCCAGCCACACCTGCACCACCAGCCACGCGCCGTCGTCGGTCACGTCGGCAGAAAAGCCCCAGTCGGGCTGGTCGGGACGCTGCAACACCAGTTCGTCGGCGCCTTGCGCGCTGCCCAGGCGGTGAAACATCAGCCGCTGATTCCTGTTCGCGCCGGTCAGCGCCTCGCCCTCGCCCGGGGCGTCGTAGGCGGAATAAAAGAAGCCGCTGCCGTCCGGGAGCCACGCCGCACCGCTGAACTTGCTCCAGCGCAGCGGCCCGCCCACGTCCTGCCCGCTCGCCACGTCGCGCACCTGCCAGGTCAGCCAGTCGCTGCCGCCGCTCTGGGTGGCGTAGGCGAGCCGCGCTCCGTCCCGGCTGACCGACGCGCCCATCAGGGCCACCGTGCCGTCGCCGCTCAGGCCGTTGGGGTCGAGCAGGTCGCGCCAGGGGCCACTCGGCGAGTCGGCGGTTTGCAGCACCGGCTGGGCCAGCAGTCCCGGATTGAAGCTGCGGAAGTACCGCCCGCCGCGCTCCCAGGGCAAGCCGTCGCGCGGGTAGTCCCAGAGCGCGGTCAGGCGCTCACGGTAAGCGGCGCGGGCAGGCAGGGCCGACAGAAAGTCTTCCGTCCGCTCGTTCTGGGCCTGCACCCAGCGCCGCGTTTCCGGGCTGTCCGGGTCTTCCAGCCAGCGGTACGGGTCGGGCACCCGGACCTCACGGCCCTCGGCGTCGCGGTATACGTCGGCATGGTCGCCACGCGGCGACTCCGGGTAGGGTGTTGACATAAGCACATCATGTCATCAATGGTGCGGACAGTTTCGAGGGGGTAAAGGAGAGATCTCCGGTACGGTGAGGTTGAAATGACTTCACGCACAGGAGACCTGCTTTGATATTACCGATTCTGCTGACCCTCTTGGCTCTGCCCGCCCATCAACATCGTTTTTTTGCTGCACTCATTCCGCTTTGGCAAGCCATTCCCGGTCGGATCAACGCCAGGAATTTCAGCCGCTACAGCGGCTGGAACGAACGGACGCTCCGTCGCTGGTTTCAGAAGACCTTGCCGTGGGCGGAGTTGCACTGGGGTCTGCTACAACTCTTGGTCCGACTGGGCGTGTTGGAGGGGCGCTTCATCTTGGCCCTGGATGCCAGCTTCGTTCCCAAGTCGGGCAAGCACACTCCGGGGTTGGGGGCCTTCTGGAACGGTGCATTGCACCGTTCCGAAACTGGGTTGGAGCTGTCGTGTCTGGCGCTGCTGAGCTGGTCGGGCCATCATGCGTTTCCTGTCCATGTACAACAAACTCAGCCACGTGGACAAAAGGCCGACCGCCTCGAACAGTACCTGGATCAGCTGGTCTCTTTCCTGGAGCAGCGCCGGACCTGGTTAGCCCGGCATCTCCGCGTGGTGGTCGCGGATGGTCAGTACGCCAAGACGATGTTTATGGACGCTGTAAGTCGCGAAGGCTACGCCTTCGTGACCAAAATGCAGTGCAACGCCAACCTGCTTTACCCCTTTACTGGCGCACACCCCAAGCGGCGGGGAGGCCGGCAGAAGTGGGCCGGGAAAGTCGATTTCATCAACTTTGATGGGTGGGCCCGTGTGCCGGGTGAGGACCGGGAACGGGTGTGGACGCGCGTCGTGTGGGCACCCCGTTACGCGCGGCTTCTCCGGGTCGTGGTCATCCAGAACGTAGACCGACGCGGCAAGGTAAAGGGGCACGTGGTGCTGTGCAGCACCGATCCGACGCTGCCAGCGGAGCAGATTCGGGCACTGTACAGTGCCCGGTTCAGGCTGGAATTTGTGTTCCGGGACGCCAAGCAGTTTGCGGGATTGAACACGTGCCAGCTTCGTCGCACCGTCGCGCTAGAAAACCACTGGAATGCCGCCTTCTTTGCACTGAGTTTAGGACGAGCAGAAGTCTTACTCGAAGAGGCAGGACGCCTCCAGCGTCCTGTCTCCCAGATGATGTTCTCCTACGAAGACATCAAACGACGGGCCTACAACCGGCTCTTTGCCCGCCGAATTCTTCGCAATCTCGGTCTTGAGGCACGATTCCACGAGTTAGAGAAACATCCGTCCAGGCCGCTCGACCTTGGCGTCAAAGCCGCCTAAAACTGTCCGCACCATTGGTCATACGGATTCCGATTGAATCTGGTAGTTTCAGATTCAATCCGACTTGCAAAGCTGCGCAGCAGAGCGGGTGCGAGTAGGAAAAAATACGGGTTACGCGATATGGATGCACAGGCGGCGCCTTCCCAACTGTATAGGCCCGACTGTGCAGGAATGAAGCGGAATCCGTATCAGGTCGCGGCCCCGGTCCCCGCAGGTCAACCGGTCCCCGCAAGTCAAAAAGCGGAGTGGGGCTTTCAGACTGGGGAGTGACCTGCCCGCCCGAATCAGCCCGCCCGCCCGAATCAGTCCGCCCGCCGAATCAGTCCGAGCGCCGAATCAGTGTGAAGGCCAGGCCCCCCAGCGCCGCCACGAGTGCCGACCCCGCTGCCGCCAGCCCCAGCGAGGCGGGCAGCCCGAAGCGCTGCGCCAGAAACCCGATCAGCGGTGGCCCCAGCAAAAAGCCGCCGTAGCCGATGGTGGCGACCTGCGCGATGCCCCGTCCGTGCAGGGCGTGGCCGGCTGCGCCGTACATCACCGGCACCACGTTGCTCAGGCCCAGGCCCGAAAGGGCGAAGCCCAGCGTGGCGGGCAGCGGGTCACGCGCCAGCAACGCCAGCCCCAGCCCCAGCGCCGAGAGCAGCGCCCCGGCCCGCACCATCGCCTCGTCGCCGAAGCGGGTGCGGGCGCGGTCCCCGAACCAGCGGCCCAGCGTCATGGTGCCCACGAACGCCGCGTAACCCAGGCCCGCCTGTCCGCCCGGCAGCCCCAGCACGTCACGGAAATACAGCGTCGCCCAGTCGTAGTGCGCGCCTTCGGAAAACATGCCTAGAAAGCACAGCCCGCCCAGCAGTAGCGCGGCGGGGGAGAGGCCGGAGCGGGGCGCGGGCACGCTCTCCTGCGTCCCGTCTGCTGCCTGCTCCGGCACTGCCGGGTCGTCGGGCAGAAGGTGGCGCCCGGCGACCAGGGCCGTGAGGACGGAGAGCAGCGCCGCGCCGCCCACATGGGCCAGCATCGGCACCCGCCCGACCAGCAGCGTGCCCAGCACCGCCCCCACCACCCCGCCGAGGCTGAAACAGGCGTGCAGGCGGCTCATCACCGGGCGGCCCAGCGCCTTTTCCACCGTCACGCCCTGCGCGTTCATCGCCACGTCCAGCGCCCCGTTCAGGACCCCCAGCACGCCCAGCGCGGCACTCAGGGGCCACAGCGAGGGCGCCAGAAACGGCGGCACCAGCGCCAGCATGGTCAGCGGCGCGAGCAGCGCCGTCACCCGGTGGCTGCCCACGCGGGCAATCCAGCCCCCGGTCAGCGGCATGGACAGCAGGCTGCCGATGCCCACAGCCAGCAGCGCTGCGCCCACCTGCGCCTCGGACAGGTGCAACGCCGTCCTGACCCCCGGAATGTTGACCGCCCAGGTGGCGAACAGCGCCCCGTTGATGAGAAACACGGCGCTCACCGCCAGACGGGCACGTTCGGCGGCGGGTGGCAGGACAGGTGCGGTGGGCGTGGGCATACAGACTCCTGAGGAATGGAGCGGTCTGAATCGTTTCAGTCGCGCGCATAGGGTAGCATCCGGCCATGCCGCCCGCCAAAGCTGCCCGCCCCCGCGCCACGCTGCGCGACGTGGCCCGCGCCGTGGGGGTGTCGGTGGCGACGGTGAGCAACGCCTACAACCGCCCCGACCAGCTTTCGGCGGAGCTGCGCGGCAAGGTGCTGGCGGCGGCCCGTGACCTCGGCTACCCGGGGCCTGACCCGCTGGCCCGCAGCCTGCGCCGGGGCAAGACCGGCGTGATCGGGCTGGTGTACGACGCGCCGCTGGAATACGCCTTTGCCGACCCCGCCGCCGCGCTGTTTCTGGGCAGCCTCTCGCGCTCGCTGCGTGCCGAGGGCCTGAACCTGCTGCTGCTCTCGGCCCCCGGCGACCCGGCCCCGGTGCGCTCGGCCAGCGTGGACGGCCTGATTCTGTACTGTGCCTCGGAAGGCAGCGACCTGCTGGGGGCCGTGCTGGAGCGCGGGCTGCCGACGGTGCTGGTGGACCAGCGGGCGCAGCCGGGCGCGGTGCGCGTGGGCATCGACGACGCGGGCGGAGCGCGGGCCGCCGCCGAACACCTCGCCGCCCTCGGGCACCGGGACATCGGCGTGCTGTGCCTGGAACTTGGCCCCCAGAAGCCGGGCGGGTCAGAGGCGAGTGCGGTTCGGAAAGAAGAGGCGACCCCCAGTGGCCCGGTTTCGCCCGCGCGTGAAGCCCAGGTCACCTATCACACCACCGCCGAGCGGCTGCGCGGCTACCGGGCCGGGGCCGCCGGACTGACCCTCTGGCCCTACGAGTGTGCCCAGAACACCGCTGCCGACGGCGAAGCGCAGGCCCTGGCGCTGCTCGGCGCTCACCCCGAGGTCACGGCGCTGCTGTGCATGAGCGACGTGCTGGCCCAGGGCGCGGCGCAGGCGGCCCAGGTGCTCGGGCGCCGCATTCCGGAGGACCTCAGCCTGGTCGGATACGACGACGTGCCGCTCAGCGCCGCGCTCGGCCTCACCACCGTCTGGCAGCCCACCGCCGAAAAGGGGCGCCGGGTGGGAGAAGCGCTGCTGGCGCAGCTTTCGGGAACACCGAATCCGGAGCAGCGGGAATCGGACCTCTTGCCGACGCGGCTGGTGGTGCGGGGCAGCACGGCGGGCAGGAAAACGGGGGAGGGGTCCGGGCGCTGAGGGGGGCCCCGCGCTTGCCCTTTACCCCTTCAAGGCGTCACGGTCAGGGCCTGACTGTCTGGGTCTCACTGTCTGGGTCTCACTGTCTGGGCGTGGGCTTCCGGCGGGCAGCAGCAGGGTGGGCCGGGCGTCCACGCCGACGCCCCCGGTGTCGTCCAGCCGGGCCAGGACCGCCCCCAGGGTCCAGTCCTGCGCCCACAGCCGCTTGAGGGCGTGCAGCGCGGCCAGGCCGGGGGGCCGCACCTGCGCCTGCTCGGACTGGGGTTCGTCGGGGCGCCGCACGTCCAGGAGGCCGCTGTCCAGGCCCGCGTTTTTCAGCGCCCGGTAAAACAGTTGCACCGCGTCGTCGGACAGCGCGTGCCCGCGCACCAGCGCCTGGGCCTGTTCACACAGGGTGTCCAGCAGGTCCTCGTCTATCCGCGTGGGCAGGACCGGCGCGAACAGCCGGGCGAGCTGCTCGGGCAGGTTCACGCCCAGGTAATACGCCTCCTCGAAGGCGGCAGGCACCAGCATTCCGCTGACCCCCTGCGCGGCGAGCCAGTGGGTTTCGGCGCCCACGTCCGACTCGGGACGCCGGGCCGCTTCGCTGAGGCTGAGCATGGCCCCAGGCTAGCGTCCCGCGCCCCGGGGTGGGGTCTTGCCCCCATTTCCTGAGGGCGGGTTTGCTGGACTGGCTGTCAGCCGTCTGTAAGACAGGCAACTGCTATCTTGCCAGATGCTATGGAACGTACTTTTGCCATGATCAAGCCCGACGGAGTCCGCCGTGGTCTGACCCCTGAAATTCTGGCCCGCATCCACAAGAAGGGCTACCGCGTGGTCGGCCTCAAGCAGATGAACATCACCCGCGAAACCGCCGAGCAGCACTACGGCGAGCACCGTGAGCGCCCCTTTTTCGGTGAGCTGGTGGACTTTATCACCGGTGGGCCGGTCGTCGCCATCGCCCTGGAAGGCAATGAGGCCATCGCGGGCTGGCGGGCCATGATGGGCGCCACCAACCCGGCCAACGCCGCTCCCGGCACCATCCGCGCCGACTTCGCCACCACCACCGGCGAGAACGTGACCCACGGCAGCGACAGCCCCGAGAGCGCCCAGCGCGAACTGGCCCTGTTCTTCAAGGACGGCGAGCTGCTCGCCTGACGGGTGCGGGGGACCCGTGTCCCTGCACTTCATGCCGTGGCCGGAAGTTTCCATGTCGGAAACGCCCTTGACCACGGTTTTTCACCATTTTTTCCCGGCGCCCTGTGACCATGCCTGAATCCGTCTCCCCACCTTCCCCTGCGGTGTCCGCGCTGTTTGCGCGTGCCCGGGCCTGGCTGCTGTCCGTGGTGTGTGTGGGGTACCTGCTGTACGCGGCGTGCTCCCCGCTGCTGCTCGACCAACGGGTGCCGCTGGAAGGCCCCCGGTTGATGGGCGTTGTGGTCAGCGCCGGGATGCTGGTGCTGGCGCTCACCGGCAGACTGCGGGCCTTCTGGCCGCGTCTGGCGTTTCAGGTGCTGCTGGCGTTTCTGACGCTGTACGGGGCGCAGCTCACGCTGCAGAGCGGCTCGCTGGGGGAGCAGGTGGTGTACCTGCTGTGGGCGATGGTGGCGTTTCCTTCCTACGTGGTCCTGATGGGTTCACGGCTGGGGCTGGTGATCGGGCTGCTGCTCATCGGCGCCATCGGCGTGATGGTGACGCGCACCGCCACGCTCTCGCCCGAGCAGCAACTATACTGGGTCACCGGCCTGTTCGTGGTGCTGTCGCTGCTGTTGACCCACTACCTGATTGCCGAATTCATCGAGCGCTACCTCACGATTCACGAGCGCACCAGCGGTGAGTTGCAGGCCGCCAGACTCGACGCCCTGACCGGCGTAGCGGGCCGTGCGGCGCTCGAAGGAGAACTGCAACGCGCCCTGGACGCGGCGCGGCGCACCAACTCGCCCCTGAGCGTGATTCTGTCCGATATCGATCATTTCAAGCAGGTGAACGACGTTCACGGGCACGGCGTGGGCGACGACGTGCTGCGGGCCTTTGCCAAGCGGCTGCGGCGCAACGTGGGCAGCGCGGGCACGGTGGGGCGCTGGGGCGGCGAGGAGTTCATGGCGGTGCTGCCCAGCGTCTCCCGTGACGACGCCCTGGCGCTGGCCGAGCGGCTGCGGCAATCGGTCAGCGAATCCGCCATTGCTGGCCTTCAAATCACCGCCAGTTTCGGGGTCGCGGCCCTGAGGCCGGACGACGATCTCAACCAGCTGTTTTCCCGTGCCGATGAGCGCCTGTACGACGCCAAAAACGGCGGGCGCAACACCGTGCGCTGAGCGTGGGGGACCTGGCCGAGGAGCACACCACTCCAAAAGATTTCAGGTCCGTATCGGTAAAAGACATGGACCCCGGCGGGTACAAAGGGCCGGGGTCCATGTCTTTTCGCTCTGGGCAACATGCCTGATCTGTTTTTCAGAGCCGTATCATACGGATTCCGCTTAATTCCTGCACAGTCGGGAAAGCGCCGCCTGTGCATCCATATCGCAGAATCCGTATTTTTTCCTACTCGCATCCGCTCTGCTGCGCAGCTTTGCAAGTCGGATTGAATCTGAAACTACCAGATTCAATCGGAATCCGTATCAGTCGTCTGCCGCCGCGCCCACGAAATCGTCCATCTTGACTTCGTTCGGCAGTTGTCGGCGCACCTCACGCATGGCGGAGTGGATGATGCCCAGCGCCACGCTCATGGTGAGCATGGAGGAAAAGCCGTAGCTGACCAGCGGCAGCGGCACGCCGGTGACCGGAAACAGCCCGGCGGCCACCGCGAGGTTCACGAAGGCCTGGCCCACCACCATGAACATGCAACCGATGGCGAGGATGCTCGCCCCGTGAATCTCGGCGCTCATGGGGCGGATGCGGGTGGCGAGCTGCGCGACCTGCAGCGCGGTGGACACGATCAGCCAGTAGGCGAACAGCAGCGTGAGGACGCCCAGCAGCCCGCTGGAAAAGCCCACCGCCGCCACCACCATGTCGGTGTGCGCCGCGAAGTATTCCCAGCGCGGGCCGTCGGGACCTTGCCCCCACCAGCCGCCGTAGTTCAGGTCGCGGTGGGCCTTGCCGATCTGGTCGAGGCCGGTCACGATCTGGTCGTCGCGGGTCTGGTGCCCGGTCCAGCGCTGGACGATGTAGGGGTGGCGTTCCAGGTAGCCGCTGACGAAGGGAAGCGAGAGCAGCCCCAGCGCCAGCACCAGTCCGCCGATGTTGAACAGCCGCACCCCGGCGGCGTACATCACGATGATGCCCAGCCCGAACGTCAGGACGCTGGTGCCCAGGTCCGGCTCGAAAATGATCAGGGCGGTCGTGATGACCATCATGCCGGTGGCGCTGAGCAGCTTGTTCTGTACGCCCCGGCGTGAGAAAAAGGAAGCCAGTTGCAGCACCAGCGCGAGCTTGGCGAACTCGGACGGCTGGAAGGTCTGCCCGCCGATGCTCAGCCAGCGCCGCACACCGGGGCTGTCCTGGGTGCCCTGCCCGATAAACAGCACCAGCACCAGCAGGGTCAGGGCCGCAATCCAGACGTTGGTGCCCCATTTCAGAAACAGGCGCGGGCGAACGCGGGCCACCACGAAGGTCGCCATCAGCGCCAGCACGGCCTTGAGGCCATGGTCGTTGATGAGGTCGGGTTCGGCGGCGGCGATGCCCAGGGTGCCGAGCAGCAGCAGCAGCACCTGCGCGATCAGGAGTTGCAGGCTCACGCGCCGTCTCCCGGCGCCCCGGCGAGCAGCGCCTGCACCGCCCGGCGAAAGCTCTCGCCGCGCTGCTGGTAGTCTCGGAACTGATCGAAACTGGTGCCCACCGGGGCCAGCAACACCGTGCCCGCGCCGCCTGCCCCGCCGAGCGCTTCCCATCCGGCCCGCACCGCGCCGGTCATGCTCTCGTCGCCGGTTTCGGCCCGGACGATCTCGAAGGGCAGGCCCAGGCCACGGGCGAGCGCCTCGCCGTCCTCACCGAAGGCAATGACCCGCACGACCCGGCCCTCGGCGGCGGCCCGCAGTGGGGCGAGGTCGGCGCCCTTGTCGCGTCCGCCCACCAGCCACGCGATAGGCGGCGGAGCCTGGCGCAGGGCCGACTCCACCGCGATGGTCCGGGTGGCGATAGAGTCCTCGATAAAGCTGACCGCGCCCAGTTGCCCCACCGTCTCGAAGCGGCCCCTGACCGGCTGCGCCGAGCGCAGGGCGCCCGCGAGCACCTCCGGGTCCACCTCGCGTCCCAGGAAGTGCAGCGTCGCTTCGGCGGCGAGCAGCGCGGCGGCGGCGTTGGCGGGGTGAACACCGGGCGGCAGTTCGGCCACCGTCAGCACTTCCTGGCCTCCGCGCAGGGCCAGCCGCTCGGGGGTAAAGGCCACGGTCTGCGCCTGCGTCCGGACAGGCAGGTCGGCGGGGCGCACCAGCACGTCGCCGCCGCGCTGCCCCGCCGTGATGTTCAGCTTGGCGGCGTGGTAGTTCTCCACGCTGCCGTGGCGGTCAAGGTGGTCCACGCCCAGGTTGGTGATGACCGCCACCGGCAGCCGCAGCCCCGGCACCCGTTCCAGTTGAAAGGAACTGAGTTCGACCACGGCGACCTCGGCGTCGTCCACCACGTCGAGCAGCGGGGGGTCGATGTTGCCGCCCTCGCGCGCCCGCAGACCACAGGCCCGCAGAAGCTGCGCGATAAGGACCGTCGTGCTGCCTTTGCCCGCCGTGCCGGTAATGCCGACCAGCGGCAGCCCCGGCCGCAACCGGGCCGCCAGCGCCACCTCACCGATGATCTCGGCGCCGCGCCCGGCCAGCACGCTCAGGTCACGGTGGTCGATGGGCACGCCCGGCGCCGCCACCACCACGTCGTAACTGCCGCCCAGGTCGGCCCGCTGGTGCCCGAGCTGCTCCATCAGCGCCTCGTCCTCGGGTGTCGGGCGCAGGTCGTGCCAGAAGGCCCGCACGCCTTCCTTGCTCAGAAAACGGGCCACGCCGCGCCCGCTGCGCCCCAGTCCATAGATCAGTACCCTGCCCCCCAGATTCACGGCCTTACCATAGGGCAAATAGGCGTCTGCCGCTGCTTTTGCCGGCCTATCCAGGCGAATGCACCGGGCAGACGAGCGTCCTGACCTATGCTGCTCGCCATGACGTCTCCTGTGCCGCAGGTCATTCCCTGCGTGGACATCCAGTCGGGCCGCGCCGTGCGGCTGTACGAGGGTGACCCCGACCGCGAAACCGTGTATTTCGACTCGCCGCTCGCCGCCGCCCGGCACTGGGCGGACCTGGGCGCCGGATTTCTGCATCTGGTGGACCTCGACGCCGCCACCGGACGCGGCGAGAACCGCGCCGTGATTGCCGAAATCGTGCGCGAACTGGGCGTGCCGGTCGAGGTGGGCGGCGGCGTGCGTGACCGGGCGGCGGCGCAGACCCTCCTGGACGCTGGCGTGCAGCGGGTTGTCATCGGCACGGCGGCGGTCCGCAGTCCCGAACTGGTGGCCGAACTCATCGCCGACTACGGACCGGGGCGGGTGGTCGTCAGCCTCGACGCGCGGGGGCTGGAAGTCGCCACGCACGGCTGGGCCGAGGGCAGCGGCGTGCTGGTGGGCGAGTTGACGCCCCGGCTGGCAGGTGCCGGGCTGCACACCCTGATTTTTACCGACGTGACGCGCGACGGCACCCTGCGCGGCCTGGACCGCGACCTGATGCGGCAGGTGCGTGGGCTGTGGCGCGGCGAGCTGATCGTGGGCGGCGGCGTGGCCGACACCGATGACGTGCGGCTGCTCGCCGAGGAAGGCATCGAGGGCGCCATCGTGGGCCGGGCCATCTACGAGGGCACGTTGCCGTATCCGGTGCGGCTTTGACCGCCGGAGAAAACGAAAAAGCGGCGGGCGGGCTTCCCCACACGCCGCTTGCCCACCGAATCGAAGTTCAGTCGCGCTCGCGCTCGCGTTCGGCGTTGAGCTGGGCCTGAAGCTGCGCCTGACGCTGGCGCACGTAGTCCTGGTGGAACCGCTGCTCGTCGATCATGTTGGTGCCCACCGTCAGCTGGCCGGTGGCGAGTTCGCGCATGGCCTGGGTGACGAGATTGTGGGTGCGGACCCGCTGCTCGACGGGGAGCACGCTGGGGGCGCCGCTGCGCAGTTGCAGGGCACGTTTGGCGACCACGACCGACAGACGGTACTTGCTGTCGGTCAGGGAAAGGAGCTTGTCGATATCTTTTTCTGCCATAACCACCCCTCGGAGGGAAAAGAGAATTCAGGCTGCGAGCGCCGGGACGGGCGCGGGCCTCCCACCCCAGGCGGGCGGAGGGCGAACAGGGCAGTCTAGCCCGCGAGCGCCGCAAGGGGCAAGGTCTGGCCGGAATGCGGCGGGGCGGTGGGCGGTCCCGGCATAGCATAGGGTCATGACCGCTGCCCCCACTGCCGACTTTCCCGACCTGCCTGCCATGCTGCGCGACCTGCGAACCCTGGTGGACATCGAATCGCCGTCGAGCGACCCTGTCGCCGTCGCCCGCGTGATGGACGTGGTGGAAGGCTGGGCGCGTGACCTCGGTGCCGAGACGCACGCGCTGCCCGGCGGCACCCGCTCCTTTCACTTCGGCCCGGCGGACGGCCCGTACCTGCTGGTGCTCACCCACGCCGACACGGTGTGGCCGCACGGCACCCTGGAGCGGATGCCCTGGCGCGAGGACGGCGAGCGGCTCTACGGCCCCGGCACCTACGACATGAAGGGCGGCATCGTGGGCCTGTTTCACGCGCTGCGCTCGCTGCAGGGCGCGTGGCCCCGGGGCGGCGTGCGCGTGCTGCTCTCGCCCGACGAGGAAATCGGCAGCCCCGGCAGCCGCGCCCAGATCGAGGCGGCGGCGCAGGGGGCGCGGGCGGTGCTGGTGCCCGAGCCGCCGGTGTCGGACAGCCACAACCTCAAGACGGGGCGCAAGGGAACGGGGGACTACGTGCTGACCCTGCGCGGGGTGGCGAGTCATGCGGGCAACCGCCCCGAACTGGGCGCGAGTGCCGTGACCGCCGCCGCCGAAGCGGTGCTGGCGCTTCAGGCCCTGGCCCGCCCGGAGGTGGGCACCACCGTCAGCGTCGGTCTGATTTCGGGCGGCAGCGCCGTGAACGTGATTCCCGACCACTGCCGACTGGGCGTGGACGTGCGCGTTTCGACCCTGGAGGAAGCGGAGCGCGTGGAGCGCGGCGTGCGGGCGTGGCGCCCCAGCGACGAGCGGGTGAAGTGCGAAGTGGGCGGCGGTCTCAACCGGCCTCCCTTCGAGCAGGGCGAGGCCACGCTGCGGCTGTTCGCCCAGGCGCAGGAGGTGGCCCGCGAACTGGGCTTCACGCTCGGGCACGAAAGCGTCGGCGGCGGCAGCGACGGCAATTTCACCGCCGCGACGGTGCCGACCCTCGACGGGCTGGGCGCTCCCGGCGACGGTGCCCACGCGACCCATGAGCACATTCGCCTCGACCGCTGGCCCGACCATGTGCGGCTGCTCGCCGGGCTGCTGCGCCGGGTCTGATCGGAGCCGGGGAGGGAGCCATGTTCAGACCGTCGTGTGCGTCATCTGAAGGAGCTGGGTGAACTGCTCGGCGGTCAGCGGATAGGACAGTGCGTAGCCCTGCCCCAGCTGGCAGCCCAGGCGCCGGGCGGCCTCGACATGGGCGGCGGATTCCAGGCCCTCGGCGGTGGTGGTGGCGTTTTGCGACTGCGCGAGTTGAGCAGCGCTGCGCATGAGCTGGCGCGAGAAATCGCCGGAGGGTGCGGCCAGGTCGCTGGTCAGCGAGCGGTCGAGCTTGACCCCGCGCACCCAGGGCGAACGCAGCCGCGCGAGGTTGGAGTACCCGGCGCCGAAATCGTCGATGGTGACGCCGATGTTGTGGCGGTGCAGCTCTCCGAGGTTGGCCCGCACCTGTTCGCTTTCGTGCAGCAGGGCCGTTTCGGTAATACGGATTCCGCTAAATTCCTGCACAGTCGGAACTACACCGCCTGTGCATCCATATCGCGAAATCCGTATCTTTTCCTACTCCTTTCAGTCGGATTGAATCCAGAAATCTGCTGGATTCAATCGGAATCCGTATAAGTTCGAGTTCCAGCCGTCCCGGGGGCAGGCCACTGCGCTCCAGCACTGCGAGCACCTGCGCGGCGAAGTCGGCCCGCCCGAGCTGCACCGCGCTGACATTGACGCTCAGGCACACCTGCGGCCAGGCCTGCGCCGCGCGGCAGGCTTCGGACAGCACTCATAGGCCGATCTGCGCGATCTGTCCGGTGCGCTCGGCCACCGGAATGAACTCGCCCGGCGAAATCTGCCCCAGCAACGGGTGCCGCCAGCGCAGCAACGCCTCGACCTTGACCGGCGTGCCGCTCGCCAGGTCGTAGATCGGCTGGTAGGCCAGGGAAAAGCCCCGGCCCTTGTGAAACGCCTGTGTCAGCTCACGGGCCAGCAACTGAAAACGCTCGGAGTGCGCGTCGTACTCGGGGTGGTAGCGCCGCACCTGCCCGCGCCCGCAGCTCTTGACCGCTGATACGGATTCCGCTTAATTCCTGCACAGTCGGGAAAGCGCCGCCTGTGCATCCATATCGCAGAATCCGTATTTTTTCCTACTCGCATCCGCTCTGCTGCGCAGCTTTGCAAGTCGGATTGAATCTGAAACGACCAGATTCAATCGGAATCCGTATCAGGCGTGGACACCAGCAGCAGCAAGGCAAACTTCACCAGCAGCCAGGTGCTCACCGCCTGAAGAAGCTGCCAGCTGTAGCGCACCAGCGATTGCCCGGGCAGCCACAGCCGCACCGCCATCACCACGCTGCCCAGCAGCACGGCGAGGTACAGCGGGCGGTCATAGACCCGGTCCCAGGTGTCGCCGGTGCCCAGCGACATGGTGAGGATGGCAGTCAGCCCCGCAATCCCCATGCCCAGCGTCAGAAAGGGGTGCCAGTGCAGTTGCTGGCCCCTGACCCCGAACACCGTGGCCGCGTCGGCCGGTCCAGACGGTATGGAGGGCGGCGGCAGGCTCGGCATGATGTCAGTGTAGGGAGAACTTTCACATGGGGACGCGACCTGCGCTGGTCTACCTGCGTCCCGGCAGGTTGGTCCGCTGCTCTACCCTGGGTCATGTTCAAGTTCCTCAAGCCTTTCCTGCGTCCCGGCGCCCCTCACCCACTCCATCCGGCGGTGCAGCAGGACGACGACCAGACCTTTCGCGTGCGGGTGCGCACTGCCCGGCACGGCGAGGTGGTAGAGTTCCGCTTTACCAAAAGTGCCCACATCGCCGTGGACGACGACGGCAACCTCTTTTTTCGCAAGCCGGTCGTGTCGCCGCGCCACCTCGACCGGGGCGAGCTGCTGGTGCAGTTCGACCGCGCTTACCGTGTGACCGCTGTCAGCGGCGAGGGCGTGGAGTTCGTGCCGGTGGCCGAGTGGACCGAGACGCAGGCGCCGTGACGCGCTGCCGGTTTCCTTTTCGTGTTCGCTGTTCGCGTTCATGTTCGCGCCTGAAAGCGGCACAATAGAGAAATGACGCGGCGCTCCCTTCCTCCTGTGCGGTGGGCCTCCTGCAGCGCCAGCATGACCCGGCCCGCCTCCGGGCGTTCCCAGGCCCCCGGCCCGGCGTGCTGGCGGGTGGCCGGGCTGGACGTGCAGGTGCGCCGCAGCGCCCGCCGCCGCACGCTGGCGCTGCAGGTGCGCGGCGGCGTGGTGACCGCCTACGCGCCCGCCGGACTGCCCGACGCGACCATCCGCGCCTTCGTGGAGGCCAAGCAGACCTGGCTGCGGCAACACCTGGGCGAGCAGCGCTCCCGCCCCGCCCCGCCCGCGCTGGGTGACGGTTCCCCCCTGGCCTTTCTGGGCGAGACGCTGACCTTGCGCGTCGCGCCCGTCACGCAGGCCCGGCGCGAGGGTGACCTCCTGTTGGTGCCCGCCGGGGACGTGGGCGCCCACGTGGAAACCTGGACCCGCCGCGCCGTGCTCCCGACCTACGCCGCGCTGGTGGAGGACTACGCGGCCCGCCTCGGCGCTCGCGAGCGGCTGCGGGGGGTCAAGGTGGGTACGGCCCGCTCGCGCTGGGGCAGTTGCACGGCGGCGGGCGACGTGCGGCTGCACTGGCTGCTCAGCCGCGCTCCGCTGGAGGTGCTGCACTACGTGGCGCTGCACGAGGCCGCGCACCTGCTCGAACTCAACCACTCGCCGCGCTACTGGGCGCACGTGGCCCGCGTGATGCCGGAGTACCGCCGCTGGCACCAGTGGCTGCGCGACCACGGCGAGGAACTGGGCGTGCGCGGCGATGGGTAGCGTGTCTGCACAACAGGGCAGAGGCTAGGAGCAAGTCGCTTTCCCGGCCTCTGCCCTCTGGACTGGTTGCGGACTTCAGGGCTGATAGGTCTTGACGGTGCCGCCCAGTCCCGTGCCGCCCAGTCCCGCACCACTGAGTCCCGGCAGGCTCGGCACCCCCAGGCCCGGCAGCCGGGCGGGGTAGAAGACCAGGCTGATGGGCAGGTTGCTGCCGCTCGACGGCACGAAGTCGATGTTCAGTCGGTTGGTCGCCGGGCGCCACAGCAGCACCGGCTGGTCGGGGATGAGGGCGTTGCCGGTGCGCGGCAGTTTGATGGTCTGGTTGACCGCGCCGTCGAGGATGTTCATGGCGCCCCGGTACAGGCCCCCGCGCGGGCTGAGGGCCACGACGGTTCCGGCGGTGCCGTTGACTTCCAGGTCGTACAGCACGCCGTAGTTGCCCACCAGTCGCATCGGCTGCCCCGTCAGGCGGTCTACCCCCATGATGGCCGGGTCGAGGTGCCCGTCCCCGATGACCAGTCGGGCGGGCAGGCGCGTCAGGTCCACCCGCAGCGCCCGCACCGCGCCGGGAAAGGTGCCGCGCTGGTGCTTGCCGTCCAGCGGCAGGTAGGGCAGCTGCTGCAGAACCTGCAGGGTGGGCGGCAGGCCGTCTTCGAGCATCAGGAAGGTGAGTTCCACCCGTCCGCTGGTCGTCAGGTCCTGCATCACGTTGACCCCGCTGCCGATGCCCAGCGTCGGGCTGGCGTACACGGCGGCGAGTTCGCCGGGGGCCAGGGTCAGCGTGTGGTCGGCGGAGCTGGCGAAGTAGTCCAGCAGCGTGACCTGCCCGAGTTGCCCTTCCACGCGGGTGGGCGCCGTTTCGCCCTGCCGCTCGGTGCGGACTTCCACCGGGCGGGCCTCCAGGTTGCGGGCCATCACGTACAGCCGCGCTGGCCGGTTCAGGGCGTTGAGGTGGTAGGCGAGCAGCCGGGCGCGGCCCGCCACCGTGTCCTGGTACAGCACGCCGCTCTGGGTCGGGGCCTCGGGGCTGTCGCTGAACAGCAGGGGAAAACTCTCACGCGGCACGGGCTGGGCGTAGACCGCCGGGTAACTCAGCACCTGCGGGTCGCTGATGGCGTCGCCGAGTTCGGAGTACTTGAGCGCGTAGCCCAGCGGCGTGTCCACGGCGGGGCCTTCGACCCGGATGGTGCGTGAGAACGGCGCACTCTGCACGCCCCGCGCGTTGGTCACCTGCAGGCTGACCGTGTAGTTGCCCGGTTTGAAAAAGGCGTCCTGCCTGCCGGTCCAGCGCCGCGCCGTGATGTTGGCGCCGTCGGGGTCGAAGGGGTACTCGGTGTAGACCACGCGCTCGCCGGGGGCGTACACCGCCTTGTCGGTGGAAAAGCGGGCCTGGGGCGCCAGCGGGTTGCCCCCCGCCCGCAGCGCGGTGATGGTGACCAGTTTTCCGGCACCGTCCGCCGTGAAGTTGGCCCCCAGACCGTCGGCCAGCAGGCGGGCGCTGACGTAGGGCACGCCGCCGACCAGCGCCACGTTGCCTGCCTCCTGCGGCGCCCCGGCCAGCCACCCCTGCCCGGTCTGCGGGCTGACGAGCAGCCGCCCGATCTGGAGTTGCGTGCCCACGACCGTCAGCGGCTGGGCCAAGGCGTCGGCAGTTTCACGCAGCGGCACCATCAGCCGCCCGCCCACGTTGCGCGGCGGCAGCGGCAAGGTGAGCGGCTGTCCGTTGGCGTACCCGAGCGTCTGGTCCACAGTCAGCGTGAGCTGCACCGAGCCGACGTACTGCGCGGCCTGCGCGGACACGCCCGGAAGCGCACTCCAGGCGGCGGGCAGGGCGAGCAGCAGCGCCGTCAGCAGCGGCCGCACGCGGCGGCGCGGCGAGGTGGGGGAGGGGGCGGCAAAAAAGCACATTCGGCGAGTATGCCTGCTCAGGCTGATTTCTGTCTTGTTTCAGGTGTCCCGGCGTGAGGACTGCGGGGTGGTCAGGTGACTTCGCCTTCGCCCCCGTCCAGCACCGTGAACGCGGTGGCCGAGAGCAGCAGCAGCATGGTCGCCAGCGCACACGCTTCGCCCAGATTGCGCTCTCCGGGGCGGCCCAGACGCTCGTAGAGGCCAGTGGAGAGGGTGGCCCACTCTGGGCGGGTCAGCACCAGCGTGGCCCCGAACTCGCCCAGCACCGTCGCCAGCGCCAGCGCCGCGCCCCCGCGCAGGGCGGGCAAAGTGAGCGGCAGCGTGACCGTGCGGTGCGCGGCGAGCGGCGAAGCGCCCAGGGTCCGCGCCGCTTCGAGCAGCCGGGGGGGAATCGCCCGCAGCGCCGGAAGCAGCGACCGCACCAGCAGCGGCAGCGCGAGCAGCGTGTAGGCCGCAATCAGCATGGGCAGCGTGGCGGCCAGCACCGGGTAGGCGAGCAGGTAGCCCACCGCCAGCGACACGGGCGAGACCATCAGCGGCAGCAGCGACACGAGGTCCAGCACCCGTGACCGCGCCAGCCACGCCCCCAGCGCGTACAGCCCGCCGAGCAGCGTGGCCCCCAGCAGCGCCAGGGCGCCAAACCGCAGCGTGTTGCCCAGCAGCAGCGGCGTCTGTTCATCCCCCAGCACGCCGCGCCAGTACAGCCCGGTCGGTCCCGCTGTCCCCACCAGTCCCCGCACCACCACCGCCAGCAGCGGCCCGAAACAGACCAGCAGCGTCAGCCCGCCGAGCACCAGCACCCCGGCCAGGGCGCCGCCCCGCGCACGCGGCAGGCCACCCACCGCCACACCCGCACCGCCCCTCGTGAGCCGGGTGTAGAGCCACGTCGCCGCCAGGGTCAGCACCAGTTGGCCCACGATGAGGGCACTCGCTTCGGACAGGCGCAGTTGCAGCGCGGTCAGGGCATAAATTTCGACTTCCAGCGTCGCGTACTTTTCGCCCCCCAGCGCCAGCGGCAGCCCGAAACTCAGCGCCGAGTACAAAAACACCAGCACGGCCCCCGCCGCCAGCCCCGGCAGCGCCAGCGGCAGGGCGATGTCCCACGCCGCCCGCAGGCCCGACGCCCCCAGCGAGCGGGCCGCGCCGAGCAGTCCCGGCGACACCCGTGAAAAGCCCCCGTAGGCGAGGCGAACCATCACCGGCAGGTTGAAAAAGAGGTTGCCCCAGATCAGCAGCGCGGGCGTGTCGCTCAGGTCCAGCCCGGTCCAGCGCGTCAGCCACCCCTGCGGCCCCGCCAGTGCCGTGAGGCCCAGCACCGCCACCAGCGTGGGCGTCACGAAAGGCAGCAGCAGCAGGCGCAAAAAGAGGCGCTTGCCCGGCACTTCGTGGCGCGAAAGCAGGTAGGCCAGCGGCGCCCCGACCAGAAGTGCCAGCCCCGCCGTGCCCGCCGCCTGCGCCAGCGTCCAGCCCAGCCGCCCCAGGAAATAGGGGTCTTGCCAGACGCTCAGGTTCACGCCGCCTTCAAGCAGCGTGCGCCCCAGCGGCAGCGCGAGCAACAGCGCCGTGAAGAGAAGCGCAGGCAACGCCAGCAGCCAGCCGGTCAGGGCAGGGGTGGTTCGCATCCCGCCCAGTCTACGGGGCGAAGAAAAACTTGCTCACCGACTGGGGAAAAGTCGGAAAACGGCCTGTTTATTTCATGCTGCTGATGTACGTGGCCACGTCCCTGAGATCCCTGTCGGTCAGGGGTTTGAGGGCGATCCGCATGGTCTCGGGGGGCACGATGCCGCCAAAGCTCGGCGCTTCGTGAAATTCTTTGAGCACAGCCAGCGCGTACTGCGGCGGCAGGTTGGTGACGCTGGCGATGTGGTTGGCGTTGAGGCCGCGCCCGTTTGCGCCGTGACACACCGCGCAGGCGATGACGTTGCGGGCGGGGTCCCCGGCGACGAAGAGCTTCTGGCCGCGTGCGCGGGCGGCAGGCTCGGCCTTCCACGCGGGACCGACGGCCTGCGCCGCGTAATAGGCGCTGAGGTCCGCGATGTCCTGGTCCGAGAGCTTGGCGGCCACCTGATGCATGACGTTGCTGGGGCGCAATTTGGCGCGAAACGCCGCGAGCTGAAA
Source organism: Deinococcus wulumuqiensis R12 (assembly GCF_011067105.1). Lineage (NCBI taxonomy): Bacteria > Thermotogati > Deinococcota > Deinococci > Deinococcales > Deinococcaceae > Deinococcus > Deinococcus wulumuqiensis. Next base: position 2,560,987 of record NZ_CP049357.1, read on the forward strand.
CTGGGTGTAGTTGGGAATCTGCCCCGCCAGACTGGGAATGTCGGCCTTCGTGCTGACCCCGGTCTTGCCGTGACAGCCTGCGCAGCTGCCCGCAAGAGAAGCCCCACGCACGGCACTCGGCGTCTTGAAGCTCAGGGCGAGCGGGTTTTTGGGAGCCGCCTTCTGGGACGTAGCGGCCAGCACGGACGTTCCCAGAACAACGGGCGCGGCCAGCCAGAGCAATCGGGACGACAAACGGGACATGGGTTCCTCCTGGAGTCAGAGACTGAGGGGTGGAAACGAAAAGCCGCCGAAGGGGGGAAACTGATTGAAAGGTGCCTCCCATTCTAACCCATAAACCCGTCGAGAGCGGCGGGCCTACTTCAGCGGCGTCACCACGAAATACGCCCCGAAGACCTGTGCGCGCAGCCAGCGCTCCTGCGCGGCGAAGGTGGCGGGTACCGTGCCGGACGGCGGCCCTGTCCGTTCCAGCCCGTCGAGCTGAAAGGCCCCCAGCACCGGCGCTTTTCCCGCCTCAGCGGTGACGGGCAGGTCGAGCTGCGTGGACACGCCCGCCACGCCGCCCCCACGCCGAAAAGCCAGGGGCGGCGCTGCCACGTCGTGCCGAACCGGGTTCGGGTCCGAGTCGGGGTGCTTGAAATCAATCTCTATCCAGCTGAGGTTTTCTCCCACCCACTGCGGCAAAGCCTGCGCGAGCGGTTGCCGGGGGCTCGGCGCCCGGTCCGGCGGCGCGATGAAACACAGCGACTCCGGGCGGGTCGGCACTGGAAAGTCCTGACAGCCCACCCGGATAAACCCCACGTTCGCCGCCGTCCGCTCCATGTCCTCCACCGCCGCCCGTCGCCAGAAGAGGTCGTCGGAGAACTGGCCCCTGCGCTGGAAATCCGGCAGCATCCATATCAGCAGCCCGGCCGACACCAGCAGCGGCACGAGGAAGTACAGCGCCACTTTCCAGCGCGGCAGCGGCGGCAGCTCGGGGAGGGTCCGCGTCCTGGGGTCGCGCCACAGTTGCAGGGGAGCGGCGACCGCGCCGAGTTCCTGCGGTCCCCCGGAGTAGGCGTAGGCCCGGGCCCCCAGCAGCAACGGCAGGAGCAGCAGCGGGACGACAATCCAGTCCACGGCACCGAGGTCGTCGCTCAAAAAGGTGCTGAGCAGCAGCAGGAGGTATCCCCCCAGCACGGCACTCAGGAGCACCGTCATCAACCGGAAAGGCGCGGCGCGCGGGCGCCAGCGGGGCGGCGGCAGCTTAAACATGGCCGGGCCTCAGGATGACGTAGCTTTTGAAGCGACTCTGCGAAAAGGCGCGCTCAGCGGCACTCAGTGGCCCCGTGCGCCCCGTGTACACCAGACCGCGATATTCCAGCGTGACCGGGGACCGGCGGCGGTCACCCAGCTCGCCATACGCCAGCAGATGCACCTTGCCCACGACCAGATTGCCCTGCCGGGTGGCGGGCAGCGCGGTGGCGCTCCTGTCATTGGCGCCTACCACCTGCGCTGCGCTGCGGTTCACGGCGGCCTGCAACTTCTGCACCAGCACCGGGCCGTCGCTGAGGCTCGACAGGCACCGCGCGGCGCCCGCCTGCTCGTTTCCCGGCCAGCCCGGCAGAGCGTCACAGGAACCGGCGTGCAGCTCCCGGACTTCGTCGGCCAGATGTTGCAGCGCCGTCTGGCTGCGTTGCTGCGCCGTCTGGACCGAGACTGCCGGCGGGTGCAGGGTCAGGGCCAGCGGGTAGAGGCACAGCAGCAGCGTGGGCACCGCGTACAGCGCCCGGACGGTGCCGCCGCCTCCCCAGGCCCACCGCCCACGCTCGTCGCCCGGCAGGGGCCACGGCCAGAAAGCGTGCAGCAGCGAGCCGATGGTCGTGCCCCAGAGCAGCGCCGTGAGCCACAGCACAGAAGTGCTGGGCGACCCGGCACGGACACTCAGCCACCACTGCACACCTTGCAGCAGGGCAAGCAGGGCGGTGAACGGCACCCCATACAGCGGGGCGGGGCGAGGACGGCGCATAGGCCGATGTTAGCGTAGACATCCTGTCAAGGAGCCAGCCGACCGTCCCCTTTCTGGAGAGCGCCTTCCCGCCCTCCACCTTTTGGCGGAGGCGCCCCATTGCCCCGGCGGTAGCCTGAGCCATGCAAAAAATCTGGCCCCTGCTGACGCTCCTGCTGTGCGCCTCCGCCTCGGCCGAACTCCGCGCCGATATCGCTAGGGACACCCCGCCCGGACAGGCCACCATGAAGGTTTACGACGGCGAAAAAGTGCTGTTTCAGGCGACGACGCCGGGGCTGAACGCGGTGACGGGCAGCAAGTTCAGCCCGGACGGGCGCTGGCTGCTGAACATTGCAGACGGGAGCGGCTACGTGCAGCTCTGGGACGTGAAGAAGGGAGAGCGGGTGAAGACGTTTCTGGCGCCTTTTGCCCGTATCGTGAATGCGGATTTTACGCCGGACAGTCAGCATGTCCTGCTCAACTTTCCCGGCGTACCCTATCAACCCTCCGAGAATCCTTATAACCAGGCATCGTTTTGGAACCTTGCCCCCCTCCAACGCGTGACAAACCTGAATATCTTCAGTGGTTCAGGGCAGTCACGTTACTTTCAGGGAGGCTATGACCGCTCGGTGTCGTTTAGCGCCGACGGCACCCGGATGGTCTTTGCCAGTTCCGGCGGATATGGCCGGTCAGGCGCCGCTTCCGTCTGGAACGCCAAAACCGGCACGCATCTCGCCACCATTTCCCGCTTGCCCTACCCGAAAGGCGCGGCGCAAACCGGCGGCGCCGGGACCGTGGACGCCCGCCTTTCCCCCGATGGCCGCCGCGTGCTGGTGCGCTATGTGGATGATCGCCTGGCCGAGTACGACGCGGGCACCGGCAACCTGTTGAAGCTGCGCGGCAAGTTCAGCGCTGCCGACGCTGGGGCAGAGCTGGAACGCTTCGCCCGCGAAGGCCGCTAATCAGTCTCTTCCTTTCGCCTTCACCCCTTTGGTGGCGGGCTGCTTACGGACCCACTTCACGAACTTCTGCACCTGTTCGTTCTGCTCCAGGGCTTCCAGCGTGTTCAACTCGGTCGCCAGTTCATTGATGGAAAAGGTGCTGTGCAGGTACTGCTGACAGGCGGGACACAGGCCCACGGTGGGCAACTCCTGCGGCTTCAGGCCCTTGCGCTTGCCCGCGATGATGGGGACGAGGTGGTGCTGCACGAGTTCGGGGACCTCGCGCCCGCACAGCGCACAGGTGAGCGGTTGGGCCTCGGTGGCGGGGGCTTCGGGCCAGGTGGAATGGGGGTTGCGGCGGGCCATAGAGGGAGCGTAGTGCATGGCGCAAAGGGAAAGGGACGCCTCCACTCCGGAAGGCGTCCCCCATTTGAACTCTGGATTTAAGCTTTGGCCTTAGTCTGCGGCCTGCTGCCCTTCAGCCGGATACACCTCGATGATGCCCGCTGCGCCCATGCCGCCGCCGATGCACATGGTAATCAGGGCCTTGCCGCCGCCGCGCCGCTGGAGTTCGTAGATGGCGGTGGTGGTCAGCTTGGCGCCCGAGCAGCCGAGGGGATGACCCAGGGCAATCGCGCCGCCGTTGACGTTCAGCTTGCTCTGGTCGATGCCGAGTTCGCGTACCACGGCGAGGCTCTGCGCGGCGAAGGCCTCGTTGAGTTCCACCAGGTCGATGTCGTCGAGCGTCAGGCCGGTCTGCTTGAGCACCTTGGGCACCGCCGCCACCGGGCCGATGCCCATCATTTCGGGGGCCACACCCGCCACCGCGAAGCCGAGGAACTTCGCCAGCGGCTTCACACCCAGTTCCTGCGCCTTCTCGCCGCTCATGATGACCACGGCGGCTGCACCGTCCGAGAAGGGGCTGGAGTTCGCCGCGCTGACGCTGCCGCCCTGTTTGAACGCGGGGCGCACCTTCGCCATGTCTTCCAGGTTGGCGTCACGGCGAATCAGTTCGTCCTTGTCAAACTGCACGGTTTCGGACTTGACCTTGGTGCCTTTCACCTTGTCCACGCGCACGGGCACGGGCACAATTTCGGCGTCGAACTTGCCTGCATCCTGCGCGGCGGCGGCCTTCTGATGGCTGGCGAGGGCAAACTTGTCTTGGTCTTCGCGGCTCACGCCGTACTTGGCGGCGACGTTTTCGGCGGTCATGCCCATGCCGATGTAAGCGCCGGGGCGCGAGTCCACCAGTTCGGGGTTGGGGCTGGGGTTGTGGCCGCTCATGGGCACGAAGCTCATGCTTTCCACGCCGCCCGCCAGCATCACGTCGGCCTGACCCGTCTGAATGGCGGCGGCGGCCATAGCGATGGTTTGCAACCCGCTGGAGCAGAAGCGGTTGACGGTCACACCGCCCACGCTGTCGGGCATTCCCGCACGCAGCGCGGCGAGGCGGGCCACGTTCAGGCCCTGCTCGGCCTCGGGGATGGCGCAACCGAGGTACACATCTTCCACGAGGTCGGCGCTCACGCCCGCGCGTTTCACGGCTTCGTTCATGACCAGCGCGGCGAGGTCGTCGGGGCGGGTGTTGGCGAGCGTGCCTTTCACGCCACGGCCAACGGGGGTACGAACAGCAGATACGATTACAGCGTCACGCATGAGGTTTTCTCCTTGAAGCGAGTCTTGACGGTTGGGAAATACAGGTGGGACGAATCCGATTTGAGCTTCATGCTCACGCCGACGCCTATTAGATTCATCCCATGCTTCTTGCCAAACCTTACGGAGTCTTTTTTCACGCCGCAAAGTTATGAGTTCCGAAATTAGAGAGGTAGCGGCCTCCTGAGCGAGTTGTGGAATTTCAGAAGGAATTGCTGTGGACTTTTCAAAGTAGTTCGGCCAGCTTAGACAGAATGGAGTATCGGGGTACATGTAGCGGTTTTGACAAACGACCTTAGAGAAGTCCTCAGATAGCTCGACGCTCAGATTCCATTCAATAGACCTTGTGTAATCGTCGTAATCGTCAAGTAATTGGACTATGGTCTCGCTCAGATAAATCTTTCCATCATGTGAGCCGTGGGACTGACGATGGTCATAACCAGCGTTTTCCAGTTCTGCACCCCATCTCTCTGAGCCGTACTCTTCGTAAACGTCCCAGAACTTTCTATGAAGGTCTATCGCAGCAATGGTGTCAGCAAGGATTTGAAAGTCCATTACCCTTCCCTCCCCAGCACCCGCGCCACGAACGCTTCCAACTGCCCGTCGTACTCTTTCGGGCTGATGTTCCAGGTGCGGATGTGCTTGGCGCCCTCCACGCGGTGGAACTCCACCAGGTCGGGGCGGGCGGCGGCGAGGGCCTGCGCCTGGGCAAGAGGAATGGTACGGTCGCGGGTGCCGTGCCACAGCAACAGAGGCACCTTGAAGCGCGGGGCGGCGGCAAGCTGGTCGACCTCGTCGAAGTCCTGTCCGCTGCGCCGGGTCACGATGCGCTGCGTGAAGCGCCCCACCCGCCGGGCGAGGAACCCCGGCAGCCCGAAGCGCTGCGCCTGCCAGCGAATCGTGTCCCGCCACTCCAGCGCGGGCGAGTCGAGCATCACCCCCGCGATGGGCAGCGGCGAAGGCTCGAAGCGGGGCCGCAGCACGCTCAGGACGATGTTCCCGCCCATGGAAAAGCCGTACAGGATGACCCGCCGGTAGCCGTTCTCCCGCGCCCAGAGTACGGCGGCGTTCACGTCCTCGGCCTCGGTGTCGCCCAGGGTCAGGTAGCCCTTGCCGACCTTCGGCGCTCCGTGCGCGTTGCGGAAGGTGACGAAGAGCGACCCGCAGCCGGTCCGAATCATGGCGGGCAGCATCCGCAGCGCCTGCGCCCGCTGCCCCCCGTGCCCGTGCACGACGATGATGAGCGCGTCACGTTCGGCCTGGTGCGGCGGCACATGCCACGCGGGCATCTCGCCCACCTCAGTCGGCACCAGCACGTCCTCGTACTCGGCGCCGAGTTGTGCGGGGGTGCCGTTGTAGAGGTAGGTGGACACCCACGCCAGCGCCCCGTGCGGCAGGGCGCCGCGCTCCTGCAAGATGGGCCGCTCCACCACCGTCCCCACCATCCGGTGCGGTCCCACCACCAGATGGCCTTTGTTGGGCAGCAGCGGCACGATGCCCAGCGGTCCCTTCGAGAGTGTTTCCGGCGAGGCGGGCAGGTACAGCTTGTTCCCGCGCCGCCCCACCGGAACGAAGTCGCCTTTGACCCAGCGCGTCTTGGACCGCAGCACGATTTCCGCACCCAGGAAGGCTCCGGCGATGACGAGCGAGACGTAGCCCAGAGCGGCGTACCCGAGGTGCCTGCGGCGGAGCCTTGTTAATGGTCGATGGTTGATGGTTGATGGGAAAAGGCGCTTCATGCTTCAGCCTTCAGGTTGCGGGCGAGAGCCGTGATTTTGGCAGAGATGGACTGCGCCTGTTCGTTGATGGTGTGGGTCTGTTCCGGTCGCAGATACTCGGGGCGCACGGCCAGCTGCACGGCACCGACGACTTCATACACCGAACCGCGTGCTTGCATCAGAGAATGGGCGAAATCTCTTTTCGTTCCGCGTCCACTTCCTTCGGCGATATTGAGCGTGACAGAGGTTGCAGCGCGTCTGAGTTGATTGGTCAAACCAAACCGCTCATCCGCAGGAAACGCAGCCGTCAGACGATAAACCAACGCTGCCAGTTCTACTGACTCGTGATAAATCTCCAACTTTTCAAAGCCGAAAAACCTTTGCTGCGTCATGCGTTCACCTCCATCAACCATCAACTATCGACCATCAACATCAGTTCCGCAGCGGCTTGCCCGTCTTCAGCATGTGCTCGATGCGCTGCTGCGTGCCTTTCTTGCCCAGCAGGGTCAGGAAGGCCTCGCGTTCGAGGTCGAGAAGGTGCTGCTCGCTGACCTTGGCGGTGCGGTTGTTGCCGGTGCCGCCCGAGAGGACGCGGGCGAGTTCGCCGCTGACCACCAGGTCGTAATCGGTGATGTAGCCGCCCTCGTGCATGCCGTAGAGCGCCGACTTGATGGCCCCGATGGCCGCGTCGCCCATCACGGGGATGTCCTGGCGCATGACGGGTTGCACGTAATCGGGGGCCAGGGCCAGGACGGCGCGTTTGGCTTTCTGGATGACGTGGTTCTTGTTCATGACGACCGTGTCGTGGTCTTGCAGGAATCCCAGCTTGCGGGCTTCGAGGGCGCTGGTGCTGACCTTGGCGGTACCGATGAGTTCAAAGGCACGCTGCACGGCGGGCAGCAGGCTCGCGCCGAGCTTCTGGCCGGGGTGCAGTTGGTCGGTAAAGCGCAGCAGCATTTCCTTGGTGCCGCCGCCGCCAGGAATCAGGCCCACGCCTACTTCCACCAGACCCATGTAGGTTTCGGCGCTCGCCACGATGCGGTCGGCGTGCAGGCTGAACTCGCAGCCGCCGCCCAGCGTCATACCGAACGGTGCGGCGACGGTGGGGTGGGGACTAAAGCGCATGGAGGTGCTGACCTGCTGGAACTGCTTGATCATGTCGTCCAGCTCGTCCCATTCTTCGGCCTGGGCTTGCGAGAGAATCAGCGGCAGGTTGGCCCCCGCGCTGAAGTGTTCGCCCTGGTTGCCCACGACCAGACCCGCGTAGCCCATGTCCTGCACCAGCTTGTGCGCGTCTTGCACGGCCTTCAGTTGGTCTTCGCCCAGCGCGTTCATCTTGGCGTGCCATTCGACCAGCAGCACGCCGTCGCCCAGGTCCACGATGCTCGCGCCAGGGCGCTTCTTGACAACCTTGCTGGCGTCTTTCTTCAGGTCGGCAATGATGAAGTAAGGCGCTTCGTACTTAGTCTTTTCGCCTGCGGGGGTGAAGGTTTCGTCGCCGTTGTAGAACTTATCCGCGCCCGTTTCCTTCATCTTGGCAAGCAGCGGGGGCAGGGTGCGGCCTTCGGCTTCCAGGTTCTTGATGACCTGCTGCACGCCGATGGTGTCCATCGTTTCGAACGGCCCTTGCTCCCAGCCGAAGCCCCATTTCAGCGCGTTGTCGATGTCCTGCAGGCGGTTGGAGACGTTGCCCGCCATCTTGGCGGCGTACCAGAACCCGTCGTTCATGGAGGCGCGCAGGAAGTCGCCTTCCTTACCCTCGGCGGTGTACAGGGCGTTCACGCGCTCGGCCAGGGGCTTGCCCTTGACCGCTTCCACGGCGGCGACCTTGACCTTGCCCTGGTCTTCGTACTCGCCCGTTTGCAGGTTCAGGTTGAGAATCTTGGTCTTGCCCTTCTCGTCCTTGGTCTTCTTGTAGAAGCCGCTGCCGGACTTGTCGCCCAGAATGCCCTTCGCCACGATGTTCTTGAAGTTCTCGGTGAGGGTAAAGTCCTCGTCGTCGGGGGTGGCGGCCCCCAGATCGGTGGCGACGTGGGAAATGATGTCCAGGCCCGACAGGTCGGCGGTGCGGAAGGTGGCCGAGGAAGCGCGGCCCAGCGCCGGGCCGGTCAGTTGATCCACCTCGGCGGGGGTCAGACCGAACTTCTCCATGTGCTGCATGGCGCGGACAATCCCGTACACGCCGATGCGGTTGGCGACGAAGCCGGGCACGTCGTTGGCGACGACCACGCCCTTACCCAGGGTGTTTTCCGCGAACTCGCTGAGGGTCTTGACCACTTCGGGGTCGGTCTTGTCGGTCGGGATGACTTCGAGCAGGTGCAGGTAACGCGGCGGGTTGAAGAAGTGCGCGCCCACGAAGCGGCGCTGGAAGTCCTCGGAGCGGCCCTCGATTTGCAGGTGCATGGGAATGCCCGACGAGTTCGACGAGATGATGGCCGTCTTCTTGGCGACGCCCTCGACTTTGGCCCACAGGTCGCGCTTGGCGTCCAGCTTCTCGATGATGGCTTCCAGGATCCAGTCGCAATCCCCCAGCTTCTTGAGGTCGTCTTCCAGGTTGCCGACTTCAATCAGCTTGGCGCGCTCGGCGTCCATGAAGGCGGCGGGGCGGGCCTTGAGCGCACGCTCTACGCCTGCTTTGGCGAGGAAGTTGCGGTCGGGCTTATCGGGCAAAACGATGTCCAGTAGCAGCACGGGAATCCCCGCGTTGGCGAGTTGCGCGGCGATGGCGGCACCCATCACACCCGCACCGATGACGGCGGCTTTCTTGATCTTCATGTGACCTCCGGTGAAAATAGTTTTGTACTCGGTTCAAGTTTAGCCCAGGGGGGGGATGGATGTCCATGCGGGCGCTGTCCCGGCCTGCGAAGGCTTTACCCTGCGACCATGCCCATCGTCTTTATTCACGGCGTGGCGGTCCGGCAGCAGGGCGACCCCGGCTGGGAGCAGGTCAATCAGGTGACAGGTGGCGTGCAGTGGCCCAAAGTCCGCCAGCGCCTGCGCGAGTTCGTGGCCCCTGCCGTGCGGCCCGGCGCCCCGGACGAGGTGGACATCCGCCAGCTCTACTGGGGCGACCTGGGGGTCTTTTACGCGGGTGAAGGCCGTTCACTGGGGTCGTGGTCGCCGACTTCCGCTGGCCCTGGTCCCACTGTCCCCGCGCCCGCCGACCTCACACCGGACGAACTGGGCGAGGCGCTGGAAGACGCCTTCGAGCGCCGCAGCCTGACCCGTGACTGGCCGACGCTTCTTGAAGCCGTCTGGAGCGTGGCCCGCGACGAGAACCTGCGCAGCATCCTCCTGATGCTTCCTGCCGGGCAGCAGTGGCCCTTTTTGCTCGCGGCGGTGGAGGCGAGACTGCCCGCCGTGCCGCTGCTGGCCCGTCTGGAAGAGCCGCGCCCACCCAGGCGGCTGGTGGTGCAGCGCCGCCGGGGACTGAGCCGCACCCTCAGCACCGTGCGCCGACCGCTGGAAGACTTCGTGCCGCTGTTTATCGGTGACGTGCTGGCGTATGTCGGCGGTCGGGGCACCCCCGCAAGTCCCGGTCCGGTCATGGCGCGGGTGCTGGCGGGCCTCAAGGCGGCGCAGGCCCAGGCGCGGCCCGGAGAACCGCTGGTCGTCCTGACCCACAGCATGGGCGGTCAGCTGCTGTACGACGCCCTGACCTCTTATCTTCCCGCCGACCCGGAAGCGGAAGGGTTGCGGGTGGACCTGTGGTGCGCGACCGGCTCGCAGGTGGGGCTGTTCCGTGAAATGGGGCAGTTCATCGAGCAGGGGCCGCTGCCCACCCCCGCGCTGCGCGACTCGCCCCACGCTGGGTACTTCTGGAACGTCTGGAGCTACAGCGACCTGCTCAGCTTCCGCTGCGAAGGGGTCATTCTGGGCGCCCACGACACGGCTTTTCCTTTTCTGGGCGACGTGCGCTCCGACCACTTCGCCTACCTCACCCACGACGACTTCTACCGCACTCTGGCCGTCAAGGTTCGCCTCCACGCACGCCCGCGCTCCTAACGCCGCTCCACCACCAGCGGCCCGCGCGGTCCCAGGGTGACGCCGGGATGCGGCTCGTCGTTTCCCCAGCGGGCACGCAGCGGCGGCGTCTCGGCCAGCACGTCCAGAATCAGGGTCTGCGCCAGATGCAGGCCCAGGCAGGTGCGTTCGCCCCCCCCGAAGGGCAGGTAGGCCCAGGCGGGTGGCGGCTTCTCCCAGCGCTCCGGGCGAAAGTCGAGGGGACGTGCCCACAGCGCCGGGTCACGTCCGGTCAGGTAGGGCGAATACAGCGCCAGGGTGCCGCGCGGCAACTCGGTGCCCCGCCACTCCACCGCTCGGCTCAGGCGTCGGCTGCCCATCCAGCCCGGCGGATAAAGCCGCAGCACTTCCTTGAGCACGGCGGGGTGGGTGTCAGCCGCCTGAAACTCGGGCCTGTTCGCCAGCGCCCAGAGCGCGTAGGCCAGCGCGTGCGTGGTGGTGTCGTGGGCCGCCGCGAGGCTGATGCGCGTCTCCGTCAGCCCGCCCGGTAAGGGGGCGAGGCTGGAGAGCAGGTCGTCCCCACCTTCGACCAGCCGCCGCTCGGCCAGCCGCCTGATTTCCTGCTCGACCCGCCGAAAAAGCAGGGGACGCGGCAAAGCCGGGACCGGAAAGGGCCGCCGCAGCGGGGCCAGAAAAGCCGCCAGCAACGTGTCGTCGAAGTCGCCGCTGAAGTACGCGGCGTTCAGTTGTCGCCGGACCGTCTCGTCGGCCCAGGGCAGCGCGTCGAAGGGCTGTCGCGGAACCGGAGTTCTGGCCTGGCGCATTCGCTCGCGCAGCCGCTCCACACTCACCCGGCCAAATCCAGGATTGAGCCTCTGCCGCCTCGCCGCGTGTTCTGGCGCGTCGGTCAGAATCACGCCGCCCGCCAGATAAGGCACCACCGCCGAGAAACTCCCTCGACTCACAAAGGTCGTCAGGTCCGTCAGCACCCGGCGGTTCCATGCGGGGCTGAACCCCACCACCGCAGGCCCCCCCAGACGCAGGCGAAACAGGTCGCCGCCCCCCAGCCGCGCCCGCTGCGCCCCCTGCTCGATCAGCGGCAAAGGCCCCAGCGCCCAGTCCTGAAGGTGCCCGCTGCCCGGTCTGGTGTGCGGTTCCGGCAAGGTTTTGAAAGAGGCAGTCAAAGTTTATCCAGCATAGGCACTTTGCCCAGCGTAGAGGGCAGTCCGGAAAAAGCCGTTGTGGTCGTGCT
>NZ_CP049357.1:2577500-2775000 GCF_011067105.1 Deinococcus wulumuqiensis R12
GAAAGCCTTGCCGCTCTGGAGGTCGGCGTGGTCGGTATAGCTGACCACCACACCGGGCGCCTCGAAGCCGGGGGCCGCGACGCTGGGAAAGCCCGCCTGGGCGAGTTGCTCGCGCACCCGCTCGCCGAGCGCCCACTGCGCTTCCCTGGCCCGCTCCAGGCCGAACGCCTTCATCTCATGCATGGTGTCGCGGAACTGCCGCAGGCCATCGGTGGGCATGGTGGCGTGGTAGGCGAAACCGCCGTCCTCGTAACTTTTCATGATGCTGCGCCACTTTTTCAGGTCGAGGGTAAAACTCACCGAGTCGGTGGCCTCCACGCGGGCGGCGGCGGCCTCGCTGAGCATGACCAGGCCAGCGCAGGGGGTGCTGCTCCAGCCCTTCTGGGGGGCCGAAATCAGCACGTCGATGCCGAGCGCCTCCATGTCGAGCCACACCGCGCCCGAAGCGATGCAGTCGATGACCAGTAGCCCGCCGACTTCGTGGGTGGCCTCGGCCAGCGCCTGGATGTAGGCTTCGGGCAGGATGATGCCCGCCGACGTCTCCACATGCGGCGCGAACACCAGCGCGGGGCGCTCGCGGCGGATGGTCGCGGTCGCTTCCTCGATGGGAAAGGGCGCGAACGGCGGCGTCTTGGCTTCCCCCTGGGGCTGAGTTTTCTGAGGCTGGGCTTTCTGGGGCTGGGCTTTCAGGACCGTGACCGACTCGGGCAGGCGGCTCATCTCCACGATTTGCGACCAGCGGTAGCTGAACCAGCCGTTGCGGATGACCAGGCACTTTTGCCCCTGGGCCAGCTGGTCCACCACCGCTTCCATCGCCGAGGTGCCCGACCCCGGGATGATGGCGACGGCATGGGCGTGGTAAACCGCCTTCAGGTCGGCGGACAGGTCGCGCATAACGCCCTGAAACGCTGCGGACATGTGGTTGAGCGACCGGTCGGTGTAGACCACCGAGTATTCGAGCAGGCCGTCAGGGTCGATATCGGGGCGCAGGGCTGGCATGGAGAGAGGATAGCGGGTGGGGGAAAAGCCGGGCCACTTGCCATCTCCCGATGGACCGCCTCCGGCTGCTGAAGCTCTTGCAGAGCAGTCAGCCTGGGCGTGGAAAGGTGCCGGAGCACTGAAGCAACGGAAAAACCCGCCACCTCTCTCGGCAGCGGGCTTTTTCCGGGTGTCCCGGCTTACTGCTCGTCTTCGCCTTCCACGTCGGCGTAGCCCTGTTCGAGTTCCTGCGCGGTGGCGTCGCGCACGGCCAGCACCTTGACCTTGAAGTGCAGCGTTTCGCCGGCCAGCGGCGGGTTGAAGTCGGCGCGGACCTTGTCGCCCTCGACGGAGAGCACCGTGAAGGGGTAGGGCGTGCCGTCGGCGGCCTGCATGTAGTAGGTTTCGCCCTCTTCCACGTCGTCGTCGAAGTCGGCGCGCTCCAGTTCCTCGACGGCTTCGTCGTTGCGCTCGCCGTAACCGTCCTCAGGAGGCACGATGACCTCGAAGTCGTCACCCACCTGTTTGCCCTCCAGGGCGCGTTCCAGACCCGGAATAATCAGGCCGTGGCCGTGCAGGTAGGTCAGCGGCTCGCCGGGGTCGCTGTGGTCGAGGACCTCGCCGCGCACGGTGAGCTGATAATCGAGTTCCACAACCTTGTCCTGAGCAATATTCATATGACCTCCAGGGCCAGAGTTCCTCTTTGCGGCCTGGGCGAGTCTAGCAGCCTGCCCGGAAGCCCCCGGCCATCAGAACACTTTCCAGCGGTAGAACAGGTAAGCAATCACGCTCGCCACCGCCATCGCCACCGCCATCACCAACCAGAAACCGTACGGGTTGTCATGGAAGGGCAGGCCGTCCACGTTCATGCCGAAAAAGCCGCTGACCAGCGTGGGAATCGCCACCAGAATGGTCGTGACCGTCAGCACCTTGACCACCTGATTGACGTTGTTGGAAATGACGCTGGCGAAGGCCCCGGCCATGCTGGTCAGAATGTTGCTGGCGATGGTCGCCATTTCGATGGCCTGCAAATTCTCGATGAGCACGTCGTCGAGCAGGTCGGCGTCTTCCTCGTACATCTCGAAGATGCGGTCGCGCTTGACCCGTTCCATCATGGCTTCGTTGGCCTTGAGGCCCGTCATGAAATAGACCAGACTCTTTTCCAGCTTGAGCAGGTTCAGGATTTCGCGGTTTTGCTGGCTGTGTTCCAGCTTGTCCTCGATGGTGTCCACGCGCTTGTTGATTTGGCGCACGTCAATCAGGAACCGCTGGGCGTTTCGCAAGAAGAGTTGCAGGGTCAGGCGGTTGCGCTTGACGGTGCTGACCCGGCGCACCAGCCCGCTGAGCACGTCCTTGATGACCGGGTTTTCTTCGAGCATGCACACGGTCACGATGCAGTGGTCGGTGTGCAGGATGCCGAGTGGCACGGTGTCGTAGGGAATGTCGCTGTCTTCGGGCAGGCGGTAGCTCGTCTGCATGATGATGAGCAGTTGCCCCTCGTCGCGCTCGAAACGGGAGCGTTCGTCGGGGTCGAGGGGGTATTTGAGGTAATCGAGGTCGAGGCCCGTCTCGCGGCTGATGCGGGCGAGTTCTTCGGGGGTGGGGTTGGCGGCGTCAATCCAGCAACCGTCCACATAGCTTTCGACAGTGGCCAGCTTGCCACCGATAGAGCGGTAATAGGTCAGCATGGGCCGCCTCCCGCGTTCAGGTCAGGGTAGTGCATGGGGGTTCCTCCGGGGGATAAGGCGGCGTGAAACTAGGGGGTTCGCTGTCCGGATGTTCCTGATTCACGTTTCCTCACCTCCTCTTCGGGGCCACAGACATGCAGCGCGGGACATGCTAGCGCAAGCGTAGCCGCAGGGCATAAAGGGAAAAAGGGGAAGGGGCCAGGGCACACGCTCCGCCCCCCTACCCCCCCTCCCGTTGCTACGCAACGCCCTCCCCCACAAGGAGGGAGGGTCAAAAGATGCGGCCTTTTTTTGCTATTCACTTCTGCGAGTCACTCTGAACAGTGCGACCTGCTCAGCGGGCGACTTCGACGGCGCGGCTCTCGCGCACCACCGTCACTTGCACCTGACCGGGGTATTCCATGTCCTGCTCGACCCGTCCGGCAATCTCGCGGGCGAGCAGGGTGGCCTGGGCGTCGCTGACCTTTTCGGGCTGCACGATGACGCGCACTTCGCGCCCGGCCTGAATCGCGTAGGCCTGTTGGACGCCGGGAAAGGCGACCGCGATTTGCTCCAGTTGCTCCAGGCGGCGCACATACGATTCGAGTTCCTCGCGCCGCGCACCGGGACGCGCCGCGCTGATGGCGTCGGCGGCGGCCACCAGCACCGAATACAGCGTTTCGCCGTTTTCGGGGTCGTGGTGATGGGCGATGCCGTCGATAACTTCGGGCGGCTCGCCAAAGCGCTTGGCGAGGTTGATGCCGATTTCGACGTGCGTTCCTTCGATTTCGCGGTCAATGCTCTTGCCCACGTCGTGCATCAGTCCGGCGCGGCGGGCGAGGTCGGCGTCCAGCCCCAGTTCGTCCGCCATGATACCCGTCAGGTGCGCGACCTGCACCGAGTGTTTCAGCACGTTCTGACCGTAGCTGGTGCGGAAATACATACGGCCCAGCAGTTGAATCAGGCCCGGCTTGATGCCCACCACGCCCGCTTCGATGGCGGCGTCCTCGCCCTGCTGGTGAATAAAGACCTTCATGTCGTCCTGGGCCTTTTGCACCATTTCCTCAATGCGGGTGGGGTGAATGCGCCCATCGGCCACCAGTGCGTCGAGCACATGCCGGGCGACCTCGCGCCGCACTGGGTTGAAGCTGCTCAGGATCACGGCTTCGGGGGTGTCGTCGATGATGAGGTCCACGCCGGTCAGGGCCTCGAAGGCGCGGATGTTGCGGCCCTCGCGCCCGATCAGGCGGCCTTTCATGGCGTCGCTGGGAATCGGGACCACGCTGACCGAGAGCTGGGCGCTGGTCTCACTGGCGCTGCGCTGAATGGCCTGCGCGATGATGGAGCGGGCGCTGCGCCGGGCTTCGGCGCTGGCCCGCTCGGTCATCGCCTTGACCCGGATGGCTTTTTCTTCCTCCAGTTCGGCGTCGAGCTGGCCCATGATCTGCTCGCGGGCCACCTCGGGCGAGAGCTGCGCGACCTCGTAGAGCCGCAGGTCGGCCTGACGCAGCCGCTCGGCCACCTCCTGCTCCTGTGTCTGCAACTCGCGCAGTCCGGCCCCGATGCGGTCTTCGAGGGCGTCGAGTTTGTCGCTGCGGGCGTCGAGCTGCTCGGCACGTCGCCCGAGCCGCTCGATTTCGCGCCCGAGTTCCTCACGTTCGCGCCGGGTTTCCTGCCGGTCGGCGTTCAGGGCCTCGCGCTGCTGCGCGGCGTCGGCTTTGGCCTGCTCGCGCTCGGCTTCCAGCTGCGCCCGCAGGGCACGCACCTGCTCGCGCTGCTCGTCGAGTCTGGCTTCGTGGGCGGCGGCCACGGCGTCACGCTCGGCGGCGTCCTGCCAGCGCCGCTCGGCCTCCTGGGTGCGCCGCTCGGCATCTTGAAGACGGCGCTCGGCGTCGTGCACCTGCCGGGCCGCGTCCTGCATCTTGCGGGTGGCGTCCTGCCGGTCCTGCTCGGCGGCTTCGTGCATCTCCCGCGCCTGGCGCTGGGCCTCGGCACGGATCTGCTGCGCTTCTGCCTGGGCTTCGCGCTGAAGGCGGTCGTCGATTTCGGCCTGCTGCCGGTGGCCGACGGCCCGCTGCACGAGAACCCCACCGATCAGTCCGAGCAGGAGGCCCACCATCACATACAGCATCTGCATGTTCTGTCTTGGCTCCTTTCGGACATTCAGGGCACTCGGCGGGCCTTGTGGGGCCGCGCCGCGCCCGGAGTGTTCCAGGGGTGAACACCTCGTCTGTGGCTCGGGAATGAAGGTGTTCGCCGCGCAGTCTAGCGGCATGGCGCCCCTGGTGAACCGTGCGGGGTTGAACCGCACGGGGCTGGACGGCAGACCGGGAGCGGGTGATACAACTCCTGCATGACCCAGACTCCCCCCGTTTCCGGCCCCGACGCGCCGGTACGCAGCGGTGTGCGCCAGGCCGTGCGGGATATTCCGGCCTATCCGTTCACGCCCATCGACGTGCCGTACAAGCTCGACCAGAACGAAAACCCCTACGATTTCCCGCCCGAACTCAAGCAGAAGGCCGCCGAGCGGCTGCTGGCCCACCCCTGGAACCGTTACCCCGACCTGCACGCCGACACGCTGCGCTCGGCCATCGCCCGCCATGAGGACTGGGACGCGGCGGGCGTGGTCATCACGCCGGGCAGCAACGTCCTGATCAAGATTCTGACCGAACTCGGCGGCATCGGGCAGACGGTCCTGACCACCGACCCCACCTTCAGCGTCTACACCCTGGAAGCGCAGATGCTCGGCGCCGAACTGGTGCTCACCCCGCTGAACCCCGACTTCTCGCTGCCGGTGGAAGCGACCTTGCAGGCCCTTGCCGCCCACGCGCCGGGCGTGTTCTACGTGACGCAGCCCCACGCGCCCACCGGCCACAGCGACCGCCCCGAAGACGTGCGCCGGGTGGTAGAAGTTGCCGACCGACTGGGCTGGGTCACGGTCATCGACGAGGCGTACTACCAGTACGCGGGCACCGACCACCGCGACCTGGTGCGGGCGGGCAAGAATGTGCTGTCGCTGCGGACCTTTTCCAAGGGCTGGGGGCTGGCGGGGGTGCGGGCGGGCTACCTGCTGGCCCACCCCGAACTCGCCGGGCAACTGCAAAAGCTGGTGTCGGCCTTCACCATCAACTTTCTGACGCAGGCGGTCATCGAAACGGCGCTCGAACACCCCGAGTACATGCGCGAGCGGGTGGCCGAAGGGATTGCCGAGCGCCAGCGCATCTTCGAGGCCGTGAAGGACCACCCCACCTGCACGGTGTTTCCCAGCACCACCAACTTCTTTCTGCTGAAAGTGCCCGACGCCGACGCCGCCTACCGGCACCTGCTCGACCACGGCATCGTCTGCCGCCGCCAGGACAAGCTGCGCGGGCTGGAAGGCTGCCTGCGGATTGCGGTGGGCGCTCCCCATGAAAACGACGCCCTGATTGCGGCGATTCTCGCGCTGCGCTGAGGGCCTGGGGGGTAGGGTGGGGCGGGGGCCGGGTGTGCCTGCCCGCCCGCTTCCTTTCTACGCTTATGCCTAACCTGTTCGACCCGCCCCCCGAGTTTCCGGCCCGCTCCGCGCTGCGCCGCGACTGCACGGCGTGCGGGGCGTGCTGCTCGGCGCCCGACATTCACGCGCTGGGCAAGCCGCTGGGAGTACCGTGCCGGTTTCTGGGAGCAGAAAACGCGGCGGGAGCGTGCCTGTGCGGGATTTACGGGGAGCGCCCGCCGGTATGCCGCAGCTACGCGCCCGACTGGGTGTGCGGCGAGGTGGCGCCGCTGCCGACGCTGGACGCCCGCATCCGGCGGTTTCTGGACATCTACGGGCTGGCGGAGGGCGGGACCGGGGCAGAACGGGGGCAGTAAACTGCCCGGCATGACCCACAGCCCCGACGCGGACACCCACGGCGGCATCACGCCCATCGAGTTCCGGCAGACCCTGGGCCGCTTCGCCAGCGGCGTGACCATCATCACCGCGCAGGACGGCGACGAACGCCGGGGCATGACCGCCAGCGCGTTCGTGTCGGTCAGCCTGACGCCGCCGCTGATTCTGGTCAGCGTGGACAAGCGGGCGCACATGCACGGCCTGCTGGGTCAGGAGGACGTGACCCACTTCGGCGTCAACATTCTGGGGGCCAACCAGCGCCATCTCAGCGACCATTTCGCCGGGCGGCCCGGTCCCGAGGAAAGCGTGCCCTGGTTCATGCACGAGCGCGTGCCGCTGATCGGGGGCACCATCGCGCAACTCGTGTGCCGCAAGGAGCAGGTCATTCCGGCGGGCGACCACACGCTGTACCTGGGCTTCGTGGAATACAGCCGCTACACCGACGACGACCCGCTGCTGTACTTTCGTGGGCAGTACCACGAACTCGGCTGAGCGGTGCCGGCCTCTGCGCTGCACCTGCTGATTGCCTTCGCGCTGGCGGGCCTGACCCGGCTGGTGGCCTATCCCCTCGACCTCGGCGGGGGCCGCCAGATAGACGCGCTGGACGCCTTTTTGCTGATGTTCGCGCTGGTGAACCTGCGCCTGGGCTGGAGCGCCGCCAGCGCGGAACACGGGGGGCGAGCGCCCGCGTGGTTCGTGGTGGCGGCCCTGCTCGCGGCGGCGGGCATCACCTTTGCGATGATGTCGGCGCTGACGCCCGCGTAGTCCTGGCAACGAACCGGGACTTCCCCAGGCGCGGGGAGTTTCTTTTGGAGGACGCTTCGTTCGTCTCTGGTTCCTAATACGGATTCCGATTGAATCTGGTAGTTTCAGATTCAATCCGAGCGGATGCGAGTAGGAAAAAATACGGGTTACGCGATATGGATGCACAGGCGGCGCTTTCCCGACTGTGCGGGAATTAAGCGGAATCCGTATAAGCTGGGATGATGCGGTCTCAGGTTCATCTCCGGCTCGGCGTGGTTGTTGTGCTGCTGGTCGCTCTGTCCTGGCCGCGTGACAGCGGCACGGTTGCCCGCGAATGGCCGGGGCCTGCCGGAACACGCTGGGCGGGCCTCCAACTGCGGGGAGTGCAGCGGTACGGCGGCTTTTTCAGCAATGTCGGCCTCACAGGTCAGTCTCTGGAGCTGCGCTGCCGCCGCTTTCCCGCCTTGAGAATCCGCACCGAATACTGGCCCGGCCCCGAGTGGCGCGGCTGGGCCGAGTGGAAAACCGACCGGGTGACGTACCAGCCGGGGTGGAAAAACGCCACCCCCAGAAATGAGCCAGTCAGCCTCGGCGCTCCTTGGTGGCTGAACCTTTGTCCGGCGTGAGGAAACCGGACGCTCCGGCGGCGTTCAGTCCGAGGACGTTCTAGAGCAGTTCTCCGAATTACGTGATGCGCGGAACGGCACCCCGCATCACTCCATTCTCTCCTGCGGACTCGCAGAGCTGCCCCGCAGAGCTTTGCAAGTCCGTCCTGCTCAGTGTTTTGCACTCGCTCTCTGCGAGCTGTCCCAGTCCGCTCGCCAAAAAGACGTTGCGTCTTTTTGTCAAATGCTCTATTCAGGCAGGTTCGGCATGGCCCACTTGAAGGGGCGGCGCAAACCCCCGCAGCCGCAGCGCGTTGGTCAGGACGAACACGCTGCTCAGGCCCATCGCCGCCGCCGCGAGTACCGGCGAAAGGCTCAGGCCCCAGCGTGAGAACAGGCCCGCCGCCACCGGAATCAGCACCACGTTGTAGGCGAAGGCCCAGAACAGGTTCATCTTGATGTTGCCGATCACGGCGCGGCTCAGGGCGATGGCGTTGGGCACGCCGCGCAGGTCGCCGGACATCAGAATCACGTCGGCGGTTTCCACGGCCACGTCGGTGCCGGTGCCGATGGCGATGCCCACGTCGGCTTTCGCCAGCGCGGGCGCGTCGTTGATGCCGTCGCCCACGAAGGCCACCCGCTTGCCTCCCGCCTGCAATTCGTCCACCGCCTGCGCCTTGCCTTCGGGCAGCACCTCGGCCAGCACGGTGGAAATGCCCGCTTCACGCGCCACGGCCTGCGCGGTGGCCTGCGCGTCGCCTGTCACCATCGCCACGTCCACGCCCTGCGCCCCCAGCGTGCGAATGGCCTGGGTGCTGCCCTCGCGCACCGGGTCGGCCACGCCCAGCAGCCCGGCGAGTTGCCCGTCTACGGCGATAAAAACGGGCGTTCTGGCCTGCGCCGCCAGTGCCTCGGCCTTGGTGCCCAGTTCACCCAGCGGGATATTCAGCCGCGCCATGAACCGCGCCGCCCCGATGTCCACCTGTCGCCCGTCCACCTCGGCCCGAATGCCGTAGCCGGGAAAGGCTTCGAAGGTCGAGGGCTGAGGGGAGACGGTGGAGGGGTGTCTGGCCTGCGCCGCCCGCTCGATCGCCCGGGCCAGCGGGTGCTCGGAAGGCCCTTCAGCTATAGCGGCGAGCCTCAGCAGTTCTCCATCATCCATCATCCATCTACCATCAACATCTGTAACCTCCATCACCCCCCGCGTCACCGTTCCCGTCTTGTCCACCGCCACCGTCTGCGCCTCGCCCAGCGCCTCCAGCGCCGCCCCGCTGCGAAACAGCACGCCGAGCTGCGCGGCCCGGCCCGAACCGACCATGATGCTGACGGGCGTGGCGAGGCCCATTGCGCACGGGCAGGCGATGATGAGCACGGCGACGGTGTGAATCAGCGCGTTCGAGAGCGCCGAGGGGCCGCCCACGTACAGCCACGCCAGAAACGTGACCAGCGAGGTGGCCAGCACCAGCGGCACGAACTGCGCCACCACCCGGTCGGCCAGGCCCTGAATCGGCGGGCGACTGCTCTGCGCGTCCTCCACCAGCCGGATAATCCGTGAAAGGGCCGTGTCTGCCCCCACCCCGGTTGCGCGGAAGGTCAGAGTGCCGTTGCCGTTGACGGTGCCGCCCGTGACCCGGGCACCGGGGGCCTTGTGAACCGGCACGCTTTCGCCCGTCAGCATCGACTCGTCCACGTAGCTCTCGCCGCTCAGAACCTCGCCGTCCACCGGCAGCCGCTCGCCGGAGCGCACCAGCACAGTGTCGCCCACCCGCACGGCCTCCACCGGCAGTTCGGCGACCTCGGTGCCGCGCTGCACCCGCGCGGTCTGGGGTTGCAGCTCCAGCAGGCTGCGCATGGCCTCGCTGCTGCGGCCCTTGGCGACGGCCTCGAAGTATTTGCCGAGCAGAATCAGGGTGATGACCACCGCCGACGCCTCGAAATAGACGTGGCGGCTGCCCGCCGGAAACCACTGCGGAAACAGCGTCACCGCGAGGCTGTAGAGGAAGGCGGCGGACGTGCCCAGCATGACCAGCGTGTTCATGTCGGGGCTGCGGTGCCGGGCGGCGGCCCACCCCGTGCGGTAAAAGCGCAGGCCGGGGCCGAACTGCACTGGAGCGGCGAGGGCGAGCATGAGCAGGTTGAGGGTGCGCTCACCCACCGCGCCCAGCAGCCAGTGGTGCAGCGGCGGGTAGAGCATCGGCACCATGCTGACGACGAACAGCGGCACGGCAAAGAGGGCGGCGAAGGTCAGCGCCTTTTTCAGCTCGCTCACTTCGTGGGCCTTGCGCTCGCGTTCGGCGTCCAGGCGGGACGTGGCCTGCTCACCCTCCGCTTCCGGCACCTCGTAGCCAGCGCTCACGACGGCGGCTTTCAGTTCGGCGGGCGAGACGCTGGCGGGCAGGTAGCGCACGCTGGCCCGCTCGGTCGCCAGGTTGACCGACGCGCTCAGCACGCCCTCCTGCTTGCCCAGCGCCCGCTCGACCCGCCCCACGCAGGCGGCGCAGGTCATGCCCCCGACAGGAAAGGACATTTCGGCGGTCGGCGCGTCGTAGCCGGTGTCCACGACCTGCTGCACCAGGGCGGCGGCGCTGGTCACGGCGGGGTCGAACGTGACGCTGGCCCGCTCGGTGGCGAGGTTCACGCTGGCGTCCTGCACGCCCTCCACCTTCTTCAGCCCGCGCTCCACCCGCCCCACGCACGCGGCGCAGGTCATGCCGGAAACGTCCAGGGTGATGGTCTTCATGCTGAGGAGTATATCCCCTGTGGGGGGATTGTGGTGCAGAAGGCTGATGGCAGATGGCAAAAGGCCCTCTTTAGCCATCTGCCATTAGCCATCTGCCATCCGCACTCCTTGACATCCCCCCCCACCGGGTCTACCCTGGAGCCATGCAAACCGAACTGAACGTGACAGGCATGAGCTGCGGGCACTGCGTGAAGGCTGTGGAGGGTGCTCTGAAGGCAGTTCCCGGTGTGGAGCAGGTGCAGGTGTCGCTGGAAGGCGGCAAGGCCACCGTGGAGGGCAACGCCGACGCGCAGGCGCTGCTGGCCGCCGTCAGGGAAGAAGGCTACGGCGCCGAGGTGGCCGGGCAGTGAAGCGCGTGCTGGTCGTCTGCGCCCTGCTGGTGGGCGCGGCGCAGGCCCAGAGCGGGCACGCCGGGCACAGCATGGGCGGCGTGACCACCGGGGCCTCCATGCAGGCCATGAACAAGCAGATGATGTCGGCGCTCAGGCCCCTCAAGGGCCGCGCCTTCGACATTCGCTTCGCGCAACTGATGATGGACCACCACCAGATGGCGCTGGACATGGCGGGCCAGGCCCTCGCCAGCGGCAAAAACGCCCGCGTGAAGGCCGAGGCCAAAAAGGTGATTGCCGCGCAGAAAAAGGAAATCGCGCTGATGACCGGCTGGCTGCGCAAGTGGACGGGCAAGGTGTACGTGCCCCAGACCATGCCGATGGTGATGACCGGCAACGTCAACACCGACCGCTGGTTCCTGACCGAGATGATTCCCCACCACCAGGGCGCGGTGGACATGAGCAAACTCGCCGCCACCCGCAGCGGCAGCAGCGAGGTCAAGAAGCTGGCCCTGAGCATCATCAAGACCCAGACGGTGGAGATGAATACCTACAGGGCGCTGCTCAAGACGGTCAAGTAAGCGGGTCTAGAGCAGTTCTCCGAATTACGTGATGCGCGGAACAGCGCCCCGCATCACTCCATTCTCCGCCCTGCTCAGTGTTTTGCACTCGCTCCGCTCGCCAAAAAGACGTTGCGTCTTTTTGTCAAATGCTCTAAGCGTCTAAAAGTCTGAGGGTCTAAGGGGGTCGGTGTGTGGCCTCCTTTCGCTCTTTCGGGGGACAAAATGAAACGAATGGCATTGGCCTTTTTGTTGGCTGGTACGCCCTTTTCTTCGGTGGCGCAGGCGGGTGGGGGCGGCGCTCCTGTCTCCGACTTGCGGCGACCCCTGCTGGAACTGAGTGGAAAAGCCTTTGACCTGGCCTGGTTGGACGCGATGCGGTCCCAACAGGAAATCTTGGCGGGCCTCAGCGAACTGGAGCGCCTGCATGGGCAAAGGTCCGCCCTGAAAAGCTGGGCCACCATTGACAAAAAGGAGCGTCTGGCGCGGGGCGAACATTTGCGGACCCTCCGTGACCAACTCGAACCGCCCACGGCGACGACGCATACCGATGTGGTCGTCGCCATTGTCAATAGCAGCGAAAAAGACCTGCTCACCCACTTTGACTCCTTCTTCCTGAGCGAGTATCCCAGTCAGGCGGCTCAAAGTGTGGCTTTGGCGCGGCTGGGCCTGAACAAAAGTCGGAGCGCTGTCATCCAGCGAGAAGCGGCGTCGGCGCTGGCCTACGAGGCAACGCGAATGAACGAATTGAGAACCCTAAAATGACCGACCAAAACCCCTGCTCCCCTCACTGCCCCACCGACGCCGACCACCTCTGTATGCCCGCAGAGGCCCGCAAACGCGCCCGCCACCGCCTGAGCATCGCGCGGGGGCATCTGGAAAGCATCGTCAAGATGCTGGACGAGGAAGACGTGTACTGCGTGGACGTGCTGCGCCAGATTCGCGCCGTGCAGGGTGCCCTGACCGGGGCTTCCGACGTGGTGCTGCGCGGGCATCTGGAAGCGCACGTGGCGACGGCAGCGGGGCGCGGCGACACGGTGGAGATGGTGGACGAACTGATGGAGGCGCTGAGGTACCGCTGAGGGTTGAGGGGTGATGGAAAAAGCACGGCCAGCGCGGGGGATTCCGGCTGGCCTGTCTGTGTTGGATTGGGTCAGCGCGGCGTGTAGGGCCAGGCCACCTCGCCTGCCACATCATCTTCGTTCAGGCGGTCCCAGTCGTCTGGGTAGACCTCGCGGCAGTGCAGCGGGCCGCTTTCGCCGTGCGCCCGGGCAGAACTCTCGGCGTCGTCGTAGGCGCTCAGGATGGAGGGGAACTGAAACTCGGCTTGAGTCAGTGTGACGAACGCCTCGTGGTGCGCCGGTTCTTCGCGCAGGGTGAGTTCGCCCGTGGGCTGCAACGCTCCCGCGTACGGCTGGCAAAGTTCAATCGGGCCGTCGCTGTCGGCATTGACCTCGCCGTGGTAGATGACGAAAGGAGCGGCGGTGGGGGCAGCTCCCTGCGCGGCAAGCTGCTTATGAAGCTCGCGCAGGCCGGCGCCGATGGCGGCGGGAAGTTCGGCCACGCTGACGCGGCGGGTGAGTGTGGCAACCTGCTGAGCGGGGACGGAACGGGTTTGAGCAGCATGGTTCGGCATGGTGGTTTCTCCTTGAAGCTGGCAGAGGATGAAACGGGCAAGCTCTTCGCGGCGGGCATGTTCGGCCCTTTGCTGCGCCCAGAGCGAGCGCAAAAGCTCTGGCCTGTCGGCGGCGGGTGCCTCCAGCACGCGGCGGATGTCGGCCAGAGGCAGCCCCAGACCGCGCAGGCGAGCAATCAGGCGGGCGTCCGGCAACTGCGCGGGTGAATAGAGGCGGTAGCCGCTTTGCTCATCTATTCGCGCAGGTGGCAGCAACTCAAGCTCGTCGTACAGGCGCAGGGCCTTCACACTCAGGCGTGAAGCACTGGCAAAAGCGCTGATGGTGAGGTGAGCAGGGGGGGCGGGGTCAGTCATGGGCGGGGTTCCTCCGGAGGTGCCCCCAGCCTGAGGGCTGCCCCAGGGGACGGGTCAAGGGGGGCTGCTCTCCACCTTTTGCCCGACGCCCCGCCCCCGACCCCGCGCTACACTCGCTGACGTTATGGCGTCCCTGAAATCCGCCCTCCGCACCGCCCAGCACGTCCGCACGGCGACCCGGGGGGCTTTGCTGTGGGGCTACGAGCAGAGGCTCGCCCGTGAGGTGGGGGAACACGGCAAATTGCCCCGGCACCTGGGCCTGATTCTGGACGGCAACCGCCGCTTCGCCAAGGCCGCCGGGTTGCAGCGCGAAATGGGCCACTCTTTCGGCGCGGACAAAGCACACGAGGTGTTGCAGTGGTGCCTGGAACTGGGCATTCCGTCCGCGACCATCTGGGTGCTGAGCACCGACAACGGCGGGCGTGACCCCGAAGAACTCGCCCACATCCTCGGCCTGCTGGAGCGCGAGGCCCGGCAACTGTCGGTGGACCCGCGCATTCACGGCAACCGGGTGCGGGTTCGCGCCATCGGGCAGCACGACAACTTTCCCCCCAACGTGCTCGCCGCGCTGAACAACCTCGAAGAAAGCACCGCCCACTACGACGGCATGCGCCTGAACATCGCCGTGGGCTACGGCGGGCGCGAGGAAATCACCGACGCCGTGCAGAGCTACCTGCGCGGGCAAGCCGCAGCCGGCAAGTCCCTGACCGAAGTCGCCCAGGCCATCACCCCCGACGACATCGGGGCGCACCTTTACGCCGCCGACCAGCCCGACCCCGACTTCATCATCCGCACCAGCGGCGAAATCCGGCTCTCGGGCTTCATGCTCTGGCAAAGCGTCTATTCCGAGTTCTACTTCTGCGACGTGTACTGGCCGGGCTTCCGGCGGGTGGATTTCCTGCGGGCGCTGCGCGATTTTCAGGGCCGCGACAGGCGGTTCGGGAAGTAAAGGGGGGAGGGGGAAGGGGAGAGGGTGGAGAGCAGAGGGTTTTAACCCTTCACTCTCCACCCTCTCCCCTCACCCTTACTTCTGCTTGAGGGTCATTTCCTGCTGCATGTTCATGGTGATGTCGATCACCTGGTCCTCCATCGTCATGCTCAGGCGCATCTGCATGTCGGTGGTGGTGCTCTGGTTGGCGAGCAGGCCGTCGCGGCGGTAGAGCATCGTGGCCTTGCCGCTCATCCGGCTCAGGGTGATGTTCATGTTGCCCGCGTCACCGGGAAGGGTGAAATCCAGCTTCCAGGGCTGGGCACTGAAACTGCTGGCGAAGGCGTGCAGGCCCTGGGCGTTCAGGCCCGTGTAGGTGGTGGTTTCCGTGACCTTGAGCGGCGAACTTTTCAGGTCCACGCTGGCGGCGCCGGGCAGGCTGCCCAGAAGCCCGCCGAGAAAGCCCTGCACGTCCGCGCTGTTGGTGACCGTGCGGCTCTTGCCCTGCACCAGCGGCATGCCGTAGAGGTTGGCCGAGCCGCCCTGCTGACCGTTCAGGGCGTTGAGCTGCTCGGGGGTGAACTTGCTGAGGATTTCGCGCACCTGCGGGTCGGCGCTGTCCACCTTGACCCCCGTGACCTGCCGCTGGCCGCCCGGGGCGACGCGCTCGGTCAGGTTGATGGTGATGTCGCCCGCCGCGCCGCTGCTCTGGGTCACGCGGGTGGACAGGGTGACGTTGCCCGCCGCGTCACGGCCAGTCACGCGGTAGGTTGTCTGGCCGGTGACGGTCTGCGTCATGTTCTGCATGTTCTGGCTGAAGCCCTGCTGGATGGCGTCGCGGGTCAGGTCCAGCGTTTCCTGGTCCACCTCGGCGCCGGGGCGGGCGGTCACGGTCACGTCGCCCAGCTGCACGCGGGTCTTGGTGGTGGTCTGGTGGTTGACAGCGGTGCCGACTGGGGCGCTCAGGCGCAGCGTGCTCGCCGTGACCGGCTGTGCGGCACCGCCCGCGACGGCGAAAGAGGACGAAAGGAGAAGGGCCGACAGGACCAGTCTTTTCATACCGTCAGTTACGGGGGTTGGGGGAAAAGGGTTCCCGGCCCCTTGCAGTCCCCCACAGGTGCCTTCAACTCCCTAGTTTTCGTCAGCGTTCTGTAGGCGGGGCTGCGGCACAATAGGCGGCATGACCGACCTGCCATCCCTGCGGCCCGATGCCCGCCTGGTTCAGCTCCACGCCGAACGGGGCGACCCGCATGACCGCCTGGGCGCGGCGCTGGCCGCCCTGGAAGACACCGACTGGGGCCTGCTGCTCGCGGGCGAGGCGGCGCTGGCCCGGCAACTCGCCGCGCTGCTCGGTCCCGGCACGCTGCGGGTGGACGGGCGCCTGGACGTGAGCCGCTCGGCGCTGGCCGAAGCGGGGCTGGCGGTGGCCGACCTGCACGGCGACCTCGCCGGAGCGCGGGCGGTGTGGCTGCTGGAACCTGACCGTGCCGCCTTCGACCGCGCCCGCCGCGCCGGGGTGCGGGTCATCGTGGACGCCACGCTGGCCCCCGGCAGCGGCTGGCCCCGGCAGGGCGCCGACTACGTGGTCTACCGCAACGGCGTGACCCTGACCGGGCACACCGACGCGCCCCTCGCGGCCCTGTTCGGCTCCGGTGAGGCGCCTGCTCCCGCCGCGCCGCCGCCCAGCGACCTCGCGGTGGCGCTGGCCCTGCGCGACGTGGCGACGTTGCCGTTGCGACTTGCCCGCTTTGCCCGCACCGTCACCCACCTGTCCGAGCGTCTGGGGGCCTCGGTGCGGCAGGCCGGACCCACCGCGCTGCTGCTTGCCCCCGACGCGGCAGCCGACACCGCCAGTCTGCCCGGTGGTCTCCTGGCCGCCGCCCGCCATGTGCCCGACGGCCTGCTGCTCACGCCCGGTCTGGAAGACACCGACCAGGTGCTGACGCTGCTGCGCGACCAGCCCTCACGCGATGTCGCGCAGCGCGAGCGGTCTGTGTACGACCGGCCCTCGCATGACCGGCCTCAGCACGAGCAGCCCGAAGCCGGGCGTCAGGACCCGCGCGAACGCGAGGCTGCCGGGGGACAGCGCAGTGAGGCGCACCCCGAGCCGCGCTTCTCCCGCACCGAGCGCCCCCGTGAGGGCCGGGACCGGATGCGTGAGGACCGCCCGCGTGAGAGCCGTTTCCGTGAAGACCGACCCCAGGAGGACCGTCAGCGGGGTGGGCGCCGTGAGCGCTTCCGCCCGGTGCCAGGGCCGGACCGCCCGGTGTTTGGCCGGGAGCGCCGCGACGAGGTGGCCCGCACGCCGGAGCTGGAGCGCTTTACCTTCGAGGCCCCGCGGCCTGCCCCCGCCGAGGAGCTGCCCTGGGAACCCGAAATCGTCTTCAGCGAGCAGGCCCCCCAGACCGTGCCGCTGACCCACACCGTCAATAACGGCCCCGACGCCCCGTCCCTTGCGGTGGTGCCGCCGCTGGCGGACACGGCCCCCCTCTCGCCGCCCAGCGAGGACGCCGCCGACCTGTCCTCCGCCAGCAATGAAGCCAGCAGTGATGACAGCAGTGTTGACGGCCACGAAGCTGCCGCGCCTGCCATGACCGGGGTGCCCTCCGCCGACGAAGCCGGAGAGGGAAAGACCCTGCAAGAAGGCGATGCAGAGGAAGGGGCCGCTTCTCCTGTCGCCCCCGAGCCGCTGGCTCCCGACCTGCCGAGCACGCCCCCGAGCGCGGACGGAGCGGAAGGCCCCGCCGCCGACCTCACCGAGGAGCAGGCCGCCATCTATGCCCGGCTGCGCGAGTGGCGCAACGCCGAGGCCAAGCGGCAGGAAATCAGCCGCTTCATCGTGGCGAGCAACGCGGCCCTCGCCGAGATCGCCCGCCGCGTGCCCTACACCCTCGACGACCTCGCCGCCGTGCGCGGCATGGGACCGGCGCGGCTTCAGAAATACGGCGAGAAGATTCTGGACGTCGTGCGCGGCTGAGGCTCTTGGCCGTAAGGGGCGAGGGGCCAAGTGTTGGGTCCCTTGCCTCTGTTTTGGCTGCGCCACTCGGCTGATGTCTCTCCTTGCCGCGCCGGGTCACAATGCCCCATGACCGCGCCTGCCGATCTGCCCACCGAATTCCGTACCCCGCGTCTGCTGCTGCGCTCTCCCCGCCCGGAAGATGCCGCCGCGCAGGTGCGGGCGATTGCCGAGTCGCACGCCGAGCTGCGTCGCTGGATGGTGTGGGCGCAGGAGGTGCAGACCCCCCAACAGGCCACCGAGAACCTGACCCGTGCGCAGGCGGCCTACGCGAAGGGCGAGAATCTGCGCCTGCTGGTGTGGAGTGCCGATGGCCGTGAGCTGATCGGCAGCAGCGGCTTTCACGCGCTGGACTGGCGGGTGCCTAAAGCCGAAATCGGGTACTGGATCGCCACGCCGCACACCGGGCAGGGCTACGCGCAGGAGGTCGCGGCCTTTCTAACCGACTACGGCCTGAACACGCTGGGCTTTCGCCGCCTGGAAATACGCTGTGACGCCCGCAACGAGCGCAGCGCCCGCATTCCCCGCGCCCTGGGCTACGTGCAGGACGCGCTGCTCAGAAACGACGACGTGGCCGCCGACGACCCTGGGCAGCTGCGCGACACGCTGGTGTTCAGCCGGGTGCAGTGACGCCCCTTCAGGGCACGATGCGTGTCCCCGCCTCGCCCCGCGCCGCCTGCGCGAGCACGCCCGCCGTCATGCCGCTGGCGATGGTGGCGAAGGGTGCGCCCCGGTCCAGCGCGTCGAGCGCCGCCCGGACCTTCGGAATCATGCCGCCCGCGATCCAGCCCGCCGCAATGCCCTCCTCGACCTCGGCGCGGGTGAGTTGCGTCGCCCGGCTTCCGGGGTCGGGATAGGCGCGGTACACGCCGTCCACGTCGGTCAGAAACACGACGCCCTCGCCCAGCGCCCCGGCCACCGCTCCGGCGGCGGTGTCGGCGTTGACGTTGAGCGCCTCGCCGTCCTCGCCCACCGCCACGCAGCCGACCACCGGGGTCAGGCCCGCGCCGAGCAGGGTGCGCAGCAGCCCGGCGTTCACCCCAGTTACGCGCCCCACCCGCCCGAGTCGGGGGTCGAGCACCTCGGCCCGCAGCAGGGCGCAGTCACGGCCCGTCAGCCCCACCGCCGCGCCGAGGTCCTGCGCAAGCTGCTTGCCCAGCTGACCCAGCGCCATTTCCACCACGTCCATCGCCTGCGGGGTGGTCACGCGCAGCCCGCCGACAAATTCACTTTCCAGGCCCCGCGCCGCGAGTTCTCGCTCGATGACCGGCCCGCCGCCGTGGACGACCACCACCGGAGTTTCGCCGCGCAGGGCCGCGAGTTCACGGGCCACCGCGCGGCGAAGGTCCAGGCTTTTCATCGCGTTGCCGCCGTATTTGACGATCATGCGCCGAGTGTAGGCGCTGGGCGGCCTGCCCTCACCGCGCGGGCGAGGACAGCAGCGGGCGCCGCGTGGCGGGTGAGGAGCCGAGGTCCTTGGCGTACCACGTCATCGCCGGGCGGGCATCGAGCGCAAAGCGGTAGCCCAGGCCCTGCCAGAAGCGGGCGCCGCGCACGTTGTCGCCCAGCACGCTCGCCAGAATCCGGCGGTTGCGCCGCGCGTGCCGCTCCTCCAGTTGCCGTGCGGCCTCGGCGCCCCAGCCCTGGCTCTGGCAGGCCTCCCGAATCAGCAGCAGGTTGATGGTCAGGTCGCCCGGGTCGGGGTACTCGGTCTTGTAGTCCACGCTGCCGACGAGTTCGCCGCCCGGCTCGTGAATCAGTTCGAGCTGGCGGTGCGGGTCCTCGGCCACGGTGAGCAGGTCACGCTGAACTTCCCCCAGTGTGGGGACCTCGCCCCCGAGCAGCGCGAAATAGCCGGGCGTGTCCTGGTACAGCTGATGCAGAATCGGGGCGTGGTGAGGCAAAGCGGGTGTAAAACTCAGACTGCGCTTCAAGGGCGGTCCTCCGGAAGCAGAAAAACAGAAAAGACGTATGAACCGGGTCAGGTCGAAAAGAAGAAGGTCCGGCTCAGCCGCAGAGACCCAGCCGAAGCGGGTTCGTAAATAACTAAATCCCTGCCGAACAATCCGAATATACCGCAATCATTCCAGGGATTGCCCCCGGAACGTGGCCGCCGCCTGTTCAGTTTCTCTTCACCCGCCGCAGAACGCCGGGGCGCTACACTTGGACGTTATGACTGTTCCGGATGCCGCTCCCGCCGTTCCTGCCACGGGTTTTTATGCCGGGCGCCTGAGCCGTCCCGGCGCGGTTCTGGCACCGATGGCCGGGTACAGCGACGCGCCGATGCGCCAGCTTGCCGCCGAGCAGGGGGCGCTGTGGACGGTGAGCGAAATGATCAGCGCCCGGGGTCTGGTGCTGGGCAGCGAGCAGGAGTCGCTCAGTCTGGGCCGGCCCTACCCCGGCGAACAGGGCCGGGCGGTGCAACTGTTCGGCGCCGACCCCGACGTGCTGGCCGACGCGGTGGGCAAGGCGGAGGCGTGGTTTGCGCCCGCCGCCATCGACCTCAACCTCGGCTGCCCGGTGCCCAAGGTGCGCGGTAAGGGCGGGGCCTGCCTGCTTCAGACCCCCGAAGTCGCCTACGCACTCGTGCGGGCCATGCGAGGGGCGACGGGCCTCGACGTGAGCGCCAAAATCCGCCTCGGCTGGGACGAGAACCGCAGCGTGGAAATCGCGCAGGGTCTGGAAGCGGCGGGCGCGGCCATTGTGACCGTTCACGGGCGCACGAGTGCGCAGCGCTATACCGGGCACGCCGACTGGGACGCCATCGGGCGGGTGGCGCAGGCGGTCAGGATTCCGGTCATCGGCAGCGGCGACGTGCTCAGCCCGCAGCAGGCCCGCGAGCGAACGCGGCAAACCGGGGTGGCCGCCGTGATGATCGGGCGCGGCGCGGTGGGCAACCCCTGGATGTTTCGGGCGATGGCCAGCGGCGAGGACACGCTGCCCCCGGCAGAGGAACGCGCCCGCACCGCCCTGCGGCACGCCGAGTTGCAGCACGCCTTTTACACCACGCCGCACCGCCGCGACCCTTCACGGCTGCACGTGGCGAGTATGCGCCCGCTGCGCAAGGTGCTGCCCAAGTACCTGCCCGACCAGCCCGACCTGCACCCGGCGCTGCATCAGGTGGAGACGCTGGACGACGTGCGGGCGGCCCTGGCACCTCTGCTGGACGCTGTCGCGCCTGTCTGATACGGATTCCGATTGAATCTGGTCGTTTCAGATTCAATCCGACTTGCAAAGCTGCGCAGCAGAGCGGATGCGAGTAGGAAAAAATACGGATTCCGCGATATGGATGCACAGGCGGCGCCTTCCCAACTGTATAGGCCCGACTGTGCAGGAATTAAGCGGAATCCGTATGAGAGTCCCACTGGAGCGGCAGGGCTCGGCGCAGCGTAGACAGGTGCCTCAATCCCTAATGCTGCCCGAGGGGAAGATGAATTCGCGGTCAGTTGAGGGGGAGTATTCTCAGCGACAGCCATGAATGTCCGCGAGTACTACCACTACCTTGCCGCCGCCCGCGAACAGTTGTGGCAGTTTGTACGCGCCTTGCCACAGGAAGACCTGGACCGTGACCTGATCGGCAGCGGCGAGCGTTTTCACAACATCAAGGACCTGCTGCTCCACATCACCGATGTGGAAAACCACTGGATTCACGTCATTGCCCGCGACGACGGGGTCAGGCCGCCACACGAACGCCCGTACAACTGGGTGCGCCCGCAGGCCCAGCAGCACGACCTGAACTGGATTCTGTCGTACAGCCAGGAGGTCACGCACAAGACCGAGCGCTTTCTGGACAGCGCCCCTGAGCTGGAGCGCCCGGTCAAGCTGGTGCAGGACGACCCGGCGAGTGCCACGGTCACGCTCGACCAACTGCTCTGGCACGTCATGACCCATGAGGTGCGCCACACTGCCCAGATCGCCATGATGGTCCGGCAGCTCGGGCACACGCCGCCCTGGCTGGATTACCTGCGCTTTGCCCGCCCCGCCGCGCCGCTCGGCGGCAAAGACCTCGCAGAGGAGCACGACCTCGCGGAGGAGAGCGGGAGATGCGAGGGGGGCGCTGCTGGCCGTGAGGGTGAAGAAGTCGCCTGATACGGATTCCGCTTCATTCCTGCACAGTCGGGCCTATACAGTTGGGAAGGCGCCGCCTGTGCATCCATATCGCGGAATCCGTATTTTTTCCTACTCGCATCCGCTCTGCTGCGCAGCTTTGCAAGTCGGATTGAATCTGAAACGACCAGATTCAATCGGAATCCGTATGACCTGCTCCATCCCCCAGTTGCAGTTCCCCGGTCACGTTTCCCCCAAGCCGCGTTTAGCTTCTCCTTGTCTGCCCAGCCGGGGCCGGGCGCAGCATGGGGCCATGAGCGACCAGCAGAAGACCGGTTACGACCCCGCCGACCAGTCCCCCGCCGAGGGCCAGAGCCGCAGCATTCCGGCCCAGGACCGGGGCCAGAATCCCGGTGTGGACCCCGCCGACAAGGACCAGCCCGCCGAGGGAGGCCGTGAAGAAGCCGAGGACGGAGACCGCGCCTCCTCGTGACCCTGTTCGGTGACCTTTCGGCGGCTGACCCGCCCCTCAACGCCGCCCGCCCTGCCCAGGAGCGGGCGGCTCTGCTGGCCTGGGTCAAAGACCTGTTTCACGAGGCCTACGGCGCACGCGACCTGACCCCCCGGCGCGGGGCCATGCACGAGCTGATTTCGACCATCCTCTCGCAGCGCACCACCCACGACGACGAGGAAGCCGCCTACCAGGAACTGCGGACGCTGGGGGACTGGGACGACATCATCGCCGTGCCCACCGAGACCGTCGCCCACGCCATTCGCCGCAGCAACTACCCCGAGAGCAAGGCCCCGCGCATTCAGGACACGCTGCGGCGCATCCGGGACGCGCCGGGGGGCTACGACCTGGATTTTCTGCGCGAGTTGCCGGTGGGCGAGGCCCTGAAGTGGCTCACCGACCTGCCGGGTGTGGGGGTCAAGACCGCCTCACTGGTCCTGCTGTTCAACTACGCCCGCCCGGTGTTTCCGGTCGATACGCATGTTCACCGCGTCAGCACCCGCGTCGGCGTCATTCCGCGCATGGGCGAGCAGGCGGCGCACCGGGCACTTCTCGCGCTGCTGCCGCCCGACCCGCCTTACCTGTACGAACTGCACATCAATTTCCTGGCCCACGGGCGAAAGGTCTGCACCTGGACCCGGCCCAAGTGCGGCCAGTGCCTCCTGCGCGAACGCTGCGACGCCTACGCCCAGTACGGCGACCGGGTGCCGAGTTTCAGCGAGAAACCGGCCAAAAAGGAGTCCGTCGGCACTCATACGGATTCCGATTGAATCTGGTGGTTTCAGATTCAATCCGACTTGCAAAGCTGCTCAGCAGAGCGGATGCGAGTAGGAAAAAATACGGATTCTGCGATATGGATGCACAGGCGGCGCCTTCCCAACTGTATAGGCCCGACTGTGCAGGAATGAAGCGGAATCCGTATCAGCCCCGTTCGCGCTCGCGCAGCACGAGCTGAATCAGGCCGAGCAGCACGAGTTCGTCGTCATCTGTCGCGTGGGAGTCTGCCGGGCGGGGGCGCAGTTCCTGCACCGTGAAGCGGCGCGAGAAGAAACTGCGCTTCTTGTGGACGCGGTAGACGGGCGAGCCGCCCGCGTCGCTCACCGTGTACGTGGGGTTGATGAGGTAGTCGAAGCCCATCGCCACGAAGTCGCCGATGAACGGCACGGCGCCGACGGCCCCTTCCACGAAGCTCATCCAGGGCTGGTCGTCGCGGATGGTCAGCCTCACCTCGCCGCCCGGCCCCAGCAGTTCGTACCCGGCGGCCCACAGGGTGCGCATCCCCTGCGCCTGGAGCGCCCCGAGCACCGTGCCGTCGCTGCGGCGGATGACCCGTTTGGCCCGCCAGTCCAGCGCCCCGGCCATAAAGCCCTCGGCCTTCATGCCGTGCGTCTGGCGCTGGCGCGACGGGTCGGTGTAGACCTTGACCTCGTCGCGCACGCTGAAGGTCTTTTCGCGCACGTAGGCGAGCATCTGGCCCGCCGCGTCGTGGACCTGCAACTCGGTGAACAGGCTGAACTTGAATTCCAGCGTCAGGGGAAACTGAAGGGGAGGCACGTCTCAGGTACGCGGCCCGTCCCCGCCGGGTTCCCAGAGGTCGAACCTCGCCCCGGGCGTCACCCCCTGCCCCTGCGCCCACACCTGCGCGGGCTGGGGCTTTTTGGCCTCGGGCTGCGCGGTCCGGATCTGCACGGCTCCTTCGCCGCACGCGACGGTCAGGCCGTCCTCGTTCACCCGCAGCACCTCGCCGGGGGCGCCGGCCAGGGCAGAGTCGGCCTGAGTGAGGTCGGCCTGGGTCAGGCCCGCGAGCTTCAGGCGTTTGCCGCCGAAAAAGGCGGTGGTCTGCGGCCACGCGGCCACGCCCCGGAAGCGGTTGACCACCTGCGCGGCGGAGTCGGTCCAGCGCACGAAGCCGTCTTCCTTGACCAGCATGGGGGCGTGGGTGGCCTGCGTCTCGTCCTGGGGCCGGGGCCGCAGTCCTTCCAAGTCACGCAGCGCCCGCACGATGAGGGCAGCGGCCTGAGCGCTCAGCGCGTCCGAAAGCTCCAGGCTGGTCCACCCGGGCGCGATGGGCAACTCCTCCTGAAGCAGCACCGGCCCGGTATCCATCCCCTCGTCGGTCTGCATGATGGTCGTGCCGGTCACGGTTTCCCCGCGAATCAGCGCCCACTGAATCGGCGCGGCGCCCCGGTAGCGCGGCAGCAGGCTGGTGTGCGTGTTCAGAAAACCGAAACGCGGCAGGTCCAGCAGGCTGGCGGGCAAAATCTTGCCGTAGGCGCAGGTGACAGCGACATCGGCGCCCGACTCGCGCAGCCGCGCGGCGAAGTCGGCGTTGTTGCGCAGTTTGTTCGGCTGCGCGAGTGGCAGGCCCAGCTCAGCGGCGCGGGCGGCCACCGGGGGCGGCGTGAGCTTCAGGCCCCGGCCCACCGGCTTGTCGGGCTGCGCGACCACCAGCACCACCTCGAACTCGGCGCGAATCGCTTCCAGTACCGGCAGCGCGAAGGCGGGCGAGCCGAAAAAGGCGACCTTCGGCGGGCGGCTCAAAGATTCTCCCGCAGGTGCGCCGTGCTGTTCCAGTGGGCCAGATGCGACAGGAAGTTCTTGGACGCCTGCTGAATCTTGAGCAGCTCGCGGCGGTGGTCCTCGGTCACCACGGCGGGCAGGTGGTCGAGAAACAGCTTGCCGTCGAGGTGGTCCGCCTCATGCTGAAACACGCGGGCGAGATAGTCCTCGGCTTCCAGGGTGCGCGGCTGGCCGCCCAAGTCTGTGTACGACACCGACACCCGCCTCATGCGGGGCACGCCGTCCTCGTAGATGCCGGGGATGCTCAGGCAGCCTTCCTGGTAGGACCTGTCCTTTTTCTTGTCGAGCGCCTTGACGACGGGATTGAGCATCACGTACTCGCGCAGCACCCGCGAGCGCAGCGGCTTGTCCTGGCCCTCGTTTTCTTCCTCGTCGTCGGCGTACTCCACCGCCACGAACAGCCGCACCGGCAGCCCGATCTGCGGCGCGGCGAGGCCCACCCCGCGTTCCTCGAACATGGTTTCGAGCATGGTGTCGGCCACCTCGCGCACCGTCTGGGGAGCGAAGCCGGGCACCTGCAGGGTGTCGCCGGGAGAAAGGGGCCTCGCCTTGCGGCGCAGAACCGGGTCGCCGTACAGCCGCATGGGGTAGATACGGGGCGTGCCGCCGAAAGACAGCGGTGCGGGGGCAGCGGGGAAGTCGGGCGCGGTCACAATGCGGGCAGTTTAGAGCAGTTCTCCAAACGACATGAGGCGCGAAACACCACACCGCAGCACTCCATTCTTCGTCCTGCTCGTTGTTTTGTCCCCGCCCCACTCGCCAGGAGTCACGGCGTTCTTTCGTCGGACGCTCTGGCGAATGGGGCGGCCGTATCCTTCCTGTTCCGGAGGCCCGCATGCCCTCGCGTATGCTGGGGTCTATGCCTGCCCAGCGCCCCACCCTGCGCGTCGCCGCCGCTGCCTATCCGGTCCGGTTTCTGTCCTCCTGGGACGACTACGCCGCCGGGCTGACCCGCTGGGTGCAGGACGCGGCCCGGCAGGGCGCCGAGCTGCTCGTGTTTCCCGAGTACGCGCCGCTGGAACTCGTCAGCCTGCTGCCCAAAGAACTGCACCACGACATCGTCGGGATGCGCCCGGCGCTTCAGGCGCTGCTGCCCGGATTTCTGGCGCTGCACGAGCGGCTGGCGCGGGAATGCGGCGTGACCCTCGTGGCCGGGAGTTTTCCGGTGACGGAGGGCGGTGGGTACGTCAACCGCGCCCACGTCTTCGGGCCGCAGGGACCGCTGGGCCACCAGGACAAGCTGCTGATGACGCGCTTCGAGGCCGAGGAATGGTTCATCGACCCCGGCGCGGGCGTGCGGGTGTTTGCGGCGGGGGACATTTCCTTCGGGGTCGCCATCTGCTACGACTCGGAGTTTCCGCACCTCGCGCGGGCGCAGGCCGAACTCGGTGCCGAACTGCTGGTGGTGCCCAGTTTCACGGCGTCACGCGCCGGCTTTACGCGGGTGAAGGTGGGCAGCATGGCCCGTGCCCTGGAAAACCAGTGTTACGTGCTGCACGCGCCGCTGCTGGCCGACGCGCCCTGGAGCTACGCCATAGAGGACGCGGCGGGGCAGGCCGGCCTCTACGCGCCTTCCGACCACGGGCTGCCCGAGGACGGCGTGCTGGCGCAGGGCGAGTGGAACGCCCCCGGCTGGCTGGTCCGCGACCTCGACTTCACCCTGACCCGCCGGGTGCGCGAGGACGGGCACGTCCTGAACTGGCGTGACCGGGAAGCGGGGCAACGCCGCGTTCAGGGCCAGCGGCCACAGGACCGCCCATGACCGAGCGGCCCCTGCCTGTGGTGCGGGTGTTGCGGCCTACCGACGTGTCGCCCTATTTCGCGCTCCGGCTCGCGCTGCTGCGTTCCGACCCGCTCGCCT
The DNA here is from genome assembly GCF_011067105.1 of Deinococcus wulumuqiensis R12. Classification (NCBI taxonomy): domain Bacteria; kingdom Thermotogati; phylum Deinococcota; class Deinococci; order Deinococcales; family Deinococcaceae; genus Deinococcus; species Deinococcus wulumuqiensis. The sequence continues at coordinate 2,603,925 of NZ_CP049357.1, forward strand.
ACGTCACCACCGCCGAGGAGTGGGCCGGGCGGCGGCTGGCGGACGTGGCCGGGCGACTGGGCATGAGCGACCACCACGTGACCTACGGCGCGTACCTGGGCAGCGACCTGGCCGGCATCCTGACCCTGCTGCGCGAGTCGCGGACCGGGCTGGCCCACCGCACCGAAATCGTGTCGGTGGGGGTGCTGCCTGCGTTCCGGGGGCAGGGCTGCGCCGACGCGCTGCTGCGCGCCGCCATCGCTCAGGCCCGGCGCTGGGAAGGCGCGGAACAGATTGACCTCTCCGTCACCGAGACCCAGCACGCGGCGCTGCGGCTCTATCGGCGCTGGGGCTTCGTGACCTGGGGCGTGCAGCCGGGCGCGGTGCGGGGACCGGACGGCTCACTGCGGGCGCTGCATCACCTCACCCTGAAGTTGTAGAGGAGGCACCCCCAGCCTCAGCGCCGCTCCGAGCGCCACAGCAGCGCCAGCCCCGCCAGCACGGCGATGAGGTCGGGCGCGTAGGCGGCCACCACCGGGGGCAGCCCGCCGTTTTCACCCATGATGCGAAACACGCTCCAGGTGGCGTAGTAGGCGAAGGCGAGCAAAATCGCCCACGTCAGCCCCAGATTCAGCCCCCCCCGGAAGGAAAACACCGCGAGGCTGACGGCAAAAAAGGCCAGCGCGAGGGCGGCGAGCGGCTCGGCGATCTTGCGGTGAAAGGCGGTGAACTCGGCTGGAGCCGGGACTTGCTGCTGGCGGTAGGCCTGGGTGCGGCTCCACAGCTCGCGCAGCGGCAGGTTGACCACGCCCGCCTGCGCGGTGGAGCTGCGCTCGTCCTGGGCAAAGCTGGCCTGCACGTCCTGCACCGGCAGCCGCCCGCTCTGGAAGGTCAGGACCGTGACCGGGCGGGCGCTTTGGTAGGTCACGCGCTGGCCCCGGCGCAGTTCCAGCACGTTGCTGCCGGGAACCAGGGTGCCCGACTCGGCGGTGATGACCTCGCGCGGCGCTTCGCCCGCCTGCATCGCCACGATGCGCAGGTCGCGCAGTTCGCCGCCGGGCCGCACCTCGCCCACACTGATGGCGCGGTTCAGGGCGTCGGTCAGCACCAAAGTTTGCCCGCCCCCTGCCTGACCGTCCTCGGCGGCCTGTCCCAGCCCGGTCACGCGGGGGTTGTCGAACACGATCTGCTGCTGCACCTTCAGCGATTCGGAATAGGCGCGGGGCCGCAGCCCTTCTCCGATCAGAAACGACAGCGCCGTGACCCCCAGCGCCAGTGTCAGCACCGGGCGCAGCAACTCCGTGACCGGCACGCCCCCGGCAAGTGCCCCCTTGATTTCCGAGTCGGCGGCCAGGCGCGACAGCCCCAGCAGCGTGGCGAACATCAGGCCGATGGGCAGGGCGCGTGACAGCGCCTCGGGCACACTCAGCGCGAGCAGCCGCGCCACCAGCAGCGGACTCGCGCCCTTGGCGAGCAGCGGCCCGATCACTTCTTCCAGTCCGGCCAGCAAAAACAGCAGGATGACCGCGACCAGCGCCCCCACCAGCGGCGGCAGAATCTCGCTCAGAACGTAGCGCCCGAACAGGTTCATCGGTTCACCCGCCACGCCAGGCCCAGGCCCAGCAGCACGAACACCAAGCTGGGCACCCAGGCGGCCAGCGTGGGGTCCACCGCTCCGGCGCGGGCGAGCTGCGGCATGGTGATCCACAGCACGTAAAAGCCCGCGATAAACACGATGACGGCGGCGAGCGCGGCGGCCTGGTTGCGAATCAGCAGCCCCAGCGCGGCGGCGGCCAGCGCAAAGGCGATGGGGGTAAAGGGGTCGGCGTAGCGCGAGGCGAGCTGGTAGGTGTACTCGCGCCGCTCCTGCGCGGACAGGCCAGGGCCGGACAGCGCCGAGCGCAACTGCGCGTTGCTGACCTTTTTGGCCTCGGCGGGCGGGGGGCGCAGCGCGTCGGTCTGCGGCAGCGTGAGCGGCCCGGCCTGCTGCCTGGGGCGCTGGCCCGGCGCCGTGACCCAGGGCGAATCGAGCGTCCAGGTGCGCTGCGCCGCGTCCCACACCCCGGAGTTGGCGGTGTAGACCACGCCGCCGCGCTGGACCATCACCCCGGCGAGCTGCGCGAGGTTGGCGGAAGTGCCCGCACTGTCTGGAACCGGACTGTCTGGAGCCGAACTGTCTGCAACCGAACTGGGCGTCGGCGGGGTGCCCGGCGTGACCCGGCCCGCGTAGTACAGGGCGCCGGGGGGCGCGTAGGTGTAGTTGTCGCGGGTGGGAATCTTCTCGGGCATGTTGAAGATGCCGAACCACGTCCTGTCCCAGCGGTCCAGTCCCGCCGGAACCACCGTGCCCGCGTTCCAGAAGGCCACGGCGCCCACCAGGGCGAAGGGCAGCAGCAGCGGCCACACCAGCGACAGGGGCCGAATCCCGGCGGCGAAGGCGGCCTTGAGTTCCGAGTCGCGTTGCAGCCGCGACAGGCCCAGCAGGATGGCGAACGGCACCGCCAGCACCAGCGAGCGGTTGACGATGGTGGGCAAGATGGCGAAGAACGCGGTCACGCCCTCGGTCGGCGTCGCCCGGTAGGCCAGCGCCTTGCCCAGCGTGCTGCTCAGGGTGTCGGCCACTTGCAGGGCCAGCAGCAGGGCCAGCCCCGCCCCGTACATCTTCAGGACTTCTCGCAGGACAGAGCGCGGCAGGAGAAACGGCGGCACGGCGGCGATTGTACCCGGGAGGCAGATGAGCTGCGTGGAAACCTGCCCCGGATGGCCTCGCTTCCCCTCCCGCGTCCGGTGCTCACCCGTGCGGGCCGCTCAGCCCTCACCATGCAGCACATGACTGTGCCTCATGCACCGGTTCCGCAGGTCCCCGACCTCGCCGACGCGCCCCGGCCCACGCGGGCCTTCGGGGTCTACATCGGGCGGTTCGAGCCGCCGCATCAGGCGCACCTGCTGGTGATGCTCGAAGCGCTGCGCAGCGTGCAGACCCTCATCGTGGTCATCGGCTCGGCGCGGGCGGCCCGCAACACCAAAAATCCGTTCACGGCCCAGGAGCGGCAGGACATGATTCGGGCGATGCTGGAAGAAGCGGGCGCCGACATCGGGAGTGCCGACACTGGGAGTGCCGAAACTGGGCGGCTGAGGTTCGTGCAGGTGCGCGACCACCTCTACGACGAGTCGCGCTGGCTGGCCGAGGTGCGCGGTGGCGTGCAGGCGCACGTGGGCGGAAGCCGCGACGTGGCCCTGGTCGGGCACATCAAGGACGAGAGCAGCTACTACCTGCGCTCCTTTCCCGACTGGGAGTTTCTGCCCACCCACGTCGTCAGCCCGCTGAGCGCCACCGACGTGCGCCGGGCCTACTTCGCGGGCCGCCTTGGCGACGTGCGCGGCATGGTGCCGCCCGCCGTCCACATCTTTCTGGAACGCTTTCGCCAGACGCCCGAGTACGCCGAACTGCGGGCCGACTCCGAGGCGCTGAGCGAGGCCCGCGCCGCGTGGGAGGCCGCGCCCCAGCCCCCCACCTTCCTCAGCGCCGACGCGCTGGTGAGCTGCGCGGGCCACGTGCTGCTCGTGCGCCGCGCCGATCGTCCGGGCCGGGGTCTGCTCGCGCTGCCGGGCGACCTGCTCGGGCCGAAGGAAACGCTGCTGGGCCGCGCGGCCCGCGTCGTTCGTCAGTTGACCGGCCTGGGCACGGCCTTAGACCTGAGTGCCGCGCTCAGGGCCGAGGCCACCTTCGACCACCCCGACCGCAGCCAGCGCGGGCGCGTGGTGTCTCACGCCTTTCATTTCGTGCTCGACCGGGAGACGCCGCCCGAACTGGCTCCGGGAAGGGGAGAGTCGGGCGGGGGAGAGCTGGGCGAGGGAGAGCTGGGCGAGGCCCGCTGGCTGGCGCTGTCCGAAGTGCTGGCCCATCCCGAACTGTTGTTCGAGGACCACCACGAAATCATCGGGCGCTTTCTCTCCGGGGTCACGGACCAATCTTGATTCGGCGGTAGAGCGCCTGCACCACACACCAGACCCCGTAGCACAGGGTGCCCAGGGCGACGATGCCCAGCAGCCCGTCGCCCTGGTCGCGCAGCCGGGTCAGGACGCCCGCCGTGTCGCGCACGCCGCTGGCGCTGCCTTTCCAGGCGCCGAGCGTCAGGGACGCGCCCACCGCGCCGAGCACCACCCCCCGCGCGGCGACGCCCGCCTGCCCCACGCGCTTGACGGCGCTGGCGTGCCGGGCGGCGAAGTCGCGCAGGGCGACGCGCCTCATGAACTTGCCGCTCAGGGCGTGGGCGACCTGCACGCCGCCGAACCCCAGCAGCGCGAGGCCCGCCAGCCCCAGCAGCACCTGACCGCCGGGCCACTCCAGCACCTGCCGGACGATGTCCCCCTGCCCCTGTCCGGCTGGGGCCGACCCCTGGGCGGCGAGGCGATAGGCGAAATAGGCCAGCGCGAAGTTGGTCACGCTGCTCAGGGCGTACCCGGCGCGTTTGACCAGACCCCCCGGTGCCGCGCCGTGCCGCTCGGGGTCCAGCAGCGCCCGCAGCAGTTGCCACAGCGCGTAGCCGACCAGCCCCACCACCAGCAGCCAGATGAGCACGCCGCCCAGCGGCAGGTCCTGAATCCGCGTCAGGGCGCCCTGGGTGTCGGTGGCCTGCCCGCCGCGCCCCAGCGCCAGATTCAGCGCCAGCAGGCCGGTCGTGCCGTACACCGCGCCCTTGCTGGCGTACCCGAACCGGGCCAGCGCCTCCAGCCCCGGCGCGGCGTGCTCGACGCCCTGCGTGATGCCCGCTTCGACCCCCTGCACCGCCTGGGTGCCCGCGTCACGCAGGCCACTGCCGACTTCCTTCAGATTTGCCATCGGGTTCAGTGTGCGCCGGGCGCCGCCTGACCGGATCTGTGCCGGATTCAGGGAAAGGAGATGAACTCCGGCGGCACCCCGTCCGTCAGCCACACCCCGTTGTCGGAGCGGAAAAAGTCGTGTCCCGCTTCCCGCATCGCGCCTGCCGACACCGCCAGGACCACCGCCTGCCCGCGCCGCGCCCCGACCTGCCGGGCAGTGGCCGTATCCGCGCTGAGGTGGACGTGATGGCGGCTTACGGGTTTTATACGGATTCCGATTGAATCTGGTAGTTTCAGATTCAATCCGACTTGCAAAGCTGCGCAGCAGAGCGGATGCGAGTAGGAAAAAATACGGATTCCGCGATATGGATGCACAGGCGGCGCCTTCCCAACTGTATAGGCCCGACTGTGCAGGAATTAAGCGGAATCCGTATTAGCCCCTCGCGCCGGATGGCGTCCAGGGCGCCCGTGTGGGTGCCGTGGTAGAGGGTCTGCGGCGGGCGGGTCAGCGTCAGGTGCAGGTCCACCGCCACACTGTGCCCCTGGTTCGCCCGGATGCGGTCCCCACGCAGGACGTAGCGGCCCTTGCGGTCGGCGGCCACCACCTGTTCCACCCGTGCCCGGCTGACCCGCAGGTGCGCGAGCAGCGGGGCCAGGGGTGCCCATCCGCCCGGTTCCAGGGTAATTCCGGCTTGGTCGGGCGCGTGCCGCAGCAGGTAGGCGAGGCGTTTGGACAGCTGTTCGTCGTTCATGGGCGGGCCAGGCAAGAAGCGTCAGCGGGCCGCGCCGCCGAGAAGCCAGGCAAGAGGCGCATACCCTGACCTTACGCTTGTCAAGTCGCTAAGCTCTGAGCATGACCACGACCGAGACCGACACCCAGTGGCAGCACCTCACCGAGCGCTGGCAGGAACTGGCCGACTTCAGCGGCATCGGGGCGCTGCTCGGGTGGGACCAGAGCACCTTTTTGCCTGCCGGGGCCGCCGGGGACCGCTCGCGCCAGCAGAGCCTCCTGGCCGGGTTGCGCCACGCCCGCGCCACGGACGCGGAGTACGGCAAGCTGCTCGACGCCGCCGCCCGCCGCAGCGACCTCTCGCCCGAGCAGACCCGCATGGTGCAGGTCGCCCGCCAGGACTTCGAAAAGGCCACCCGCCTGCCCGCCGAGTTCGTGCGCGAGTTCAGCGGGCACGTCGGCCAGAGCTACAGCGCCTGGACCGAGGCCCGGCCTGCGAACGACTTCGGGCGCATGGTGCCTTACCTCGAAAAGACGCTCGACCTGAGCTTGCAGGCCGCGAGCTACTTTCCCGAGTTCGCCGACCCGATGGACTACTACATCGACGAGTCCGACGAGGGCATGACCGCCGAGCAGGTCGGGCAGGTGTTTTCCGAACTGCGTGAAGCCCTGGTGCCGCTGGCCGACGCGGTGATTGCCGCCGGAGCGCCGCGTACCGATTTCCTGGCGCGGGGCTTCGACCAGGGCAAGCAGCTCGCCTTCGGGGAACGGGTCATCCGTGACTACGGCTACGACTTTCGCCGGGGCCGCCAGGACCTCACCCACCACCCCTTCATGACCCGGCTGGGCGGGCACGACGTGCGCATCACCACCCGCGTCAAGGAAAACGACCCCACAGAGGCGCTGTACTCCACCCTGCACGAGGCCGGGCACGCGCTGTACGAGCAGGGCGTGGACGAGGCGTTTCTGGGCACGCCGCTCGGCGGAGGCGTGAGCGCCGGGGTCCACGAAAGCCAGTCGCGGCTGTGGGAAAACCTGGTGGGCCGCTCCCGCGCGTTCTGGTCGGCGTATTTCGGAGACTGGCGCGACACCTTCCCCGAACAGCTCGCGGACGTGACCGAGGAGGAGATGCACCGCGCGGTCAACACCGTCTCGCGCTCGCTGATTCGCACCGATTCGGACGAACTGACCTACAACCTGCACGTGATTACCCGTTTCGAGTTGGAGCGCGACCTGCTCTCGGGCAAACTCGCCGTGCGCGACCTCGCCGACGCCTGGCACGCCGCCTACGAGCGCAACCTCGGCCTGCGGGCGCCGAGCGACGTGGACGGTGCCCTGCAGGACGTGCACTGGTACTTCGGCTCTATCGGCGGGGCGTTTCAGGGCTACACCCTGGGCAATGTGCTCAGCGCCCAGTTCTACGCGGCGGCGGAGGCCGCCAACCCCGGTCTGGAAGCCGACATCGCCCGCAAGGACTTCTCGCGCCTGCACGGCTGGCTGCGCGAGAACGTGTACCGGCATGGCCGCCGCTTCACGCCCACGGAACTGACGGAGCGGGCCACTGGACAGGCCCTGACTGCCGCCCCTTACCTGAAGTACCTGCGCGAGAAGTACAGCCAGCTCTACGGCCTCTGAGCCTGGGAAAGTCGGTTCCACAAGAAAAAAGCCCTGGCCTGCGCGCCGGGGCTTTTTCGCTGTGTTGCGAGGAAAATCAGAGAGGGCGGTTGCGCACCGCGTCGCGGATTTCGGCCAGCAGCTTTTCCTCGTTGCTCGGCTCGGCCACGGCGGGCTTTTCGCTGCGCTTGAGGCGCTCGACGGCCTTGTTCATGGGGGCGACCACGAAGAAGTACAGCACGGCGGCGGTCAGCAGGAAGTTGATGAGGGTGGAGATGAACATGCCCCAGTCGAAGGCGATGCCGTTGATGAGGAACTTGCCCGCCACCTCGCCTGTGCCGCCGGTCGCCAGACGAATCATCGGCTCAAGGAACGCCTTGGTAAACGCCGTGACCACGTTGTTGAACGCCGCGCCGATGACCACACCGACCGCGAGGTCCACCACATTGCCACGAAGGATAAAATCTCTGAAACCCTTTATCATAGGCCGAAGTTTCTCACCCTAAACAGGAAAGAGTAAACCAAGTTCAGTCAAATCTGTCTAGACATAATGTTATAAAAGTCACACTGAACCGGGGGGCAGCCTCGGTTTTCACGCAGATAATGGCCGCCATGAACCGCGATCAGGCCCACGCGCTGATGCTCGAACACACGCCTTCCGAGTCGCTGCGGCGCCACATGCTGAACGTGGAAACGGCAATGCGCTGGTATGCCCGGCACTGGGGCGAAGACGAGGAAACTTACGCGGTGGCGGGGCTGCTCCACGACTTCGACTACGAACGGCACCCCGACGAGCACCCCACCTGGGGCGTGACCTACCTGCGCGAACACACCGACACGTCGCCCGAAATTCTCGACGCGATTCTGGGCCACGCCGCCTTCACCGGCACGCCGCGCACCACCCGGCTCGCCAAGACGCTGTTCGCGGTGGACGAACTGACCGGGCTGATTCAGGCCGCCGCCCTGATTCGCCCCGACCGGGACGTGAAAGGGGTGGAGCTGATACGGATTCCGATTGAATCTGGTAGTTTCAGATTCAATCCGAGCGGATGCGAGTAGGAAAAAATACGGATTCTGCGATATGGATGCACAGGCGGCGCTTTCCCGACTGTGCAGGAATTAAGCGGAATCCGTATGAGCAGTCTGAAAAAGCGCTTCAAGAACCGGGCGTTCGCGGCGGGCGTCAACCGCGACGAGGTGCGTCAGGGGGCCGAAGAACTGGGCGTGGACCTCGACCAGCATTTCCAGAACGTGCTCACGGCGATGCAGGCGGGCTAAAAGAGAAGGGCGCGGGTGCTTCATCTCCCGGCGCCCTTTCTCTCTCCCGTCACGTCCGGGGCGGAAAGCGCACGAAGGTCAGCCAGAAGTCCTCGAAGGCGCGGATGGCCTGAAGGAAGTTCTCGAAGCCCACCGGCTTGACCACGTAGCCGCTGGCGTGGCCGGAGTAGGAGCGGCGCACGTCGTCCTCGGCCTGGCTGGTGGTCAGAATCAGCACCGGAATCGGGCGCAGTTCGGGGTCGCCCTTGATTTCCTCCAGGACTTCCAGGCCGTTTTTGCGCGGCATGTTGATGTCCATCAGGATCACGTCGGGGCGGGGGGCCTGCGCGTGTTTTCCCTGACGGCGCAGAAATTGCAGCGCTTCCTCGCCGTCACGGGCCACATGCAGGCGGTTGGCGACCCGCGCCTCTGCAAAGGCTTCCTCGGTCAGCAGAATGTCCGGCTCGCTGTCCTCGACCAGCAGAATCTCGACGGTCTGTGTGCCCAGCGCGGTCATGGCTGGCCCCCGGTGTGTCCGGCAGGCAGGGTGATGATGAAGGTGCTGCCTGCGCCGACTTGAGATTCCAGCGTCAGGGTGCCACCGTGCGCCGCCACGATTTTGCGGGCAATGGCAAGGCCGATCCCGTTGCCGGGGTACTCCTCGCGCAGATGGAGGCGCTGGAAAATCGTAAACACCCGTTCATGATACTCGTTCCCGATGCCGATGCCGTTGTCGCGCACCTCGATGCGCTGCTCGCTGCCGGACATGCGGGACACCACCTCGACCACGGGCGGGACCCCGGGCCGGGCGAACTTCAGGCCGTTGCTCACCAGGTTGGTCAGCAGCTGCACCAGCAGAGACGTCTGCCCCATGACAGTGCCGGGCGTGTCCCAGGTCAGGGAGCCGCCGCTGCTCCCGAGGGCCGCCTGCACGTTGCGCTGGGTCTGTTCCAGCACCTCGCTCAGCTGCACCTCGGTCACTTCCAGTTCGCTGCGCCCCACCCGCGAAAAAGCGAGCAGATCCTGAATCAGGCTGCGCATGCGGGTCACAGCGTCGAGCATGAAGGTGATGTACTGGTCGGCCCGGTCGTCGAGCCGCCCCTGATACCGCCTCGCCATCAGCTCGGCATAGCTGCCCAGCGTCCGCAGCGGCTCCTGCAGGTCGTGGCTGGCGACGTAGGCGAACTGCTCCAGGTCGGCGTTGGTCAGTTGCAGGTGATGGAGCGCCTCTTCCAGCTCGGCGCGGGCCTGCACCTGCTCGGTCACGTCCTGAAACATCACCACCGCGCCTTCGACCTGACCGTGCTCGTCCAGGGTAGGTGTGACCACATACGACACCGGGACCGCATGGCCGTCCCTGTGCCAGAACACGTCGGCCCCCACCCGGCGCTGCTGGCCGTCTTGCAGGGTCCGGGCAATCGGGCACTCGCTGAGCAGGTGCGGCGTGCCGTCGGCGTGGTGGTGGTGGAGCATGTCGTGGGAGGGTCTCCCCAGCAGTTCGCCCACGCTGTAGCCCAGGAGTTCCGAGGCCGCCGGGTTGACGAAGGTGTTGTTGCCCAGGCGGTCCAGCCCGAAAATCCCCTCGCCCGCCGAGGTCAGCAGCAGCGCCATGAAGCGCGAAACGTGGCCGAGTTCCTGCGTCTGGGCGGCCACCCGTTCACGCAGGTCGCTGTTGAGCGTTCGCAGCGCCCGCTCGGCGGCGTCTTGCAGGCTGACATCGGTGTGGGTGCCGATCCACTCGTGCGTCTCGCTGTCCAGCTGTTCCGTGACCTGCACCGCGCGGGCCAGCATGGGTACGTAGACCCCGTCGTGACGCCGCAAGCGGTGGCGCACCTCGTAGGGCTGGGCGCTTCTGACCGCCTGCGTCCACGTTTCCAGCGTGTGTTCGCGGTCCTCCGGGTGAATGGCCGCGAGCCAGCCGCCGCCGAGGTACTCGCGTGGCGGCTGCCCGGTAAAGGTCTCCCACTGCGGCTGCACGTCGCGGAACGAACCGTCCGCGTCCGCGTTCCACACGATCTGGGCACTCGCCTGCACCAGCGAGCGGTAACGCTGCTCGCTGCGGCGCAGTTGCTGGCGCACCCGCTGCTCGGCGGTCTCGTCGCGCAGCGAGGTGAGCACGCCGGGAGGCCAGGGGTCGGCCGGGCGCCGCGCCAGCGCTCCCACCGACAGCCAGCGCCAGTGCGCCGCGCCGGGACGCAGCAGGCCCAGGCGCTCGGCAGGCAGGTCCTGACCGCTGCTCAGCGCCCGCCGCGCCGGGGTGTCGTCGGGGGGGATGGGCTGTCCGCCCGGCAGCATCAGTTGCCAGGACTTTTCCACGTTGTGGCCCGGGAGCTGCCCGCCTGCTCCCTGTAACTTCTCGATCTGCTCGTGGTTCAGGCCCAGCGTCCGCGCCGCGCTGCCGTTGGCCCGGCGCACGTTCAACTGCTCGTCTTGCAGCACCAGCCCGATATTCAGGCGCTCGAAAACGTTGAACAGCAGGTCGAGTTGCCCGGCAGCGAGGTCGGGGGAGGGACCTTCGGGGGCCGGGCCAGGGCGCAGCAGCAGCCACGCGCCTTCCTGGGCGGGCAGCGCCTGATACCGCCAACCTGCCGCCGCGCCGCTGGCTTCCTCGCCGCCGCGTGCCTGCCGCGCCGCTTGCTGGAGGGCCTGCGCCAGCTCAGGCGCAAGGGCGGACCAGCCTGCCGGATGCGGACCAGCGGTGTCCAGACCGGGAAAGTGCCGCGCGGCGGCGGGGTTGCCGCTGAGCCGCTCCTGTCCGGGCGGGCCGCCGAGCCAGAACACCGGGTCCGGCAGGCCGCGCAGCAGGGCGGCGAGGTCGCCACCGACAGGCGAGGGGGGGTCGGAAAGAGACTGACTCACGTGCTGTGCCAGAGGGTGAAGTGGCAGGGCCTCAGCCGCGCAGGGCGTAGCCCACGCCGCGCACGGTTCGCAGCAGGCCGTAACCGTCGAGGTCGCGCAGCTTGGCGCGCAGGTTCGCCATGTGCACGTCCACCACGTTGCTGCCTTCGGGCAGGCGGCCCTGCCAGATTTCCTGGCCGATTTCCTGGCGCGAGTACACCCGGCCCGGCTGCCGGATCAGCAGCGCGAGAATGTCGAACTCCTTGGGCGAGAGCCGCAGTTCCTCGCCCTTGTACGTCACCAGCCGCTTTTGCGGGTCGAGGGTCAGCTCGCCCATGCTCAGGCTCTCAGAGGTGCGCTGCCGCAGCTGCACCTTGACGCGGGCGAGCAGTTCGTCGGGGTGGAAGGGCTTGATCAGGTAGTCGTCGGCGCCCAGACCCAGCAGCCGGACCTTTTCTTCCACGGTGTCGCGGGCGGTCAGCACGATGATGGGCAGGGCGCTGTTCTTGCGCAGGCGCTGCACCACGTCGCCGCCGTCGAAGTCGGGCAGACCCAGGTCAAGGAGAATCAGGTCGGGATGGTCTTCACGCGCCTTGATCAGGCCGTTCATCGCGGAATCGGCGTGATCGACGACGTATCCGGCATCGGTCAGATCCATGCGCAAGACGTTGGCGATATCGTGGTCGTCCTCGATGACGAGAATCCGTTGTTCGTTCACCCCCGCATGATACCGCGCTGAGGGCCGGGTTTAGCCGCGCTTCATGTGAAAAGCGTCGGAAGGGGGCGGGGGGGCTGTGCTACCGTGAGGACACTTCCGCCCGCCGGGTCGGTGCCGTGTCCTTTGTTCGGAAGCACCCGCTTTCGGAAGCGTCCGGTCATCTGCCGGCTTCGCCGGGCGACACAACCGTTTTCCGCCTGTGCGTTTCTGTGGGTGGGCGGCCCCTTTGCCGCCGCCTCTTGCCGGACCCCGCCGGACGGACCTGCCCCGTGCCTTCCTCTCTACCTTCCGGAGTTTCCATGACCAGACCAAATCAACCCCGGCCCGACGTGGCCGATTCGGTGCCCGCCCCCACCCTCGAAGTGATTCCGCTCGGCGGCATGGGCGAAATCGGCAAGAACATCACCGTGTTCCGCTACGGCGACGAAATCGTGGTGGTGGACGGCGGCCTCGCCTTCCCCAAGGCCCACCAGATGGGCATCGACCTGATCGTGCCGCGCATCGACTACCTGCTGGAGCACCAGGACAAAATCAAGGGCTGGATTCTGACCCACGGCCACGAGGACCACATCGGCGGCCTGCCTTATATCTTCGCCCGCCTGCCCCGCGTGCCGGTCTACGGCCTGCCGCTGACCCTCGCCCTGGTGCGCGAAAAGATGAGCGAGTTCGGCCTGAACGACATCGACCTGCGCGAAGTGACCTACGGCGACGAGGTGCGCTTCGGGCAGAGCTTCGTGGCCGAGTTCTTCTGCATGACCCACTCGATTCCCGACAACGCCGGGTACATCCTGAAAACCCCGGTGGGCGACGTGCTGCACACGGGCGACTTCAAGCTCGACCCCGACGTGGGCACGGGCGCGGGCATCGTCAGCGACCTGGAGCGCGTGGAACGGGCCGGTAAGGAAGGCGTGCTGCTGCTCATTTCCGACTCGACCAACGCCGAGCGCCCCGGTCACACGCCCAGCGAAGCGGTCATCGCCGAGAACCTCGAAGAGATCATCAAGGGCTGCCGGGGCCGGGTGTTCCTGACCACCTTCGCCTCTCAGGTCTACCGCATCCAGAACATCCTCGACATCGCCCACCGCCAGGGCCGCCGGGTGGTCATGGAAGGCCGCTCAATGGTCAAGTACGCGCAGGCGGCGCAGGCCACCGGGCACATGAACCCGCCCGACCCCTTCCTGACGAGTGACGAGGTGGGCGAACTGCAAGACCAGCAAGTTCTCTTCGTCTGCACGGGGTCACAGGGTCAGCCGATGGCGGTGCTGGGCCGCCTCGCGTTCGGCACCCACGCCAAAATCGCGCTGCGCCGGGGCGACACGGTGATTCTGTCCAGCAACCCGATTCCCGGCAACGAGGACGCGGTGAACCTGATCGTCAACCGCCTGTACGAAATCGGCGTGGACGTGATTTACCCGCCCACCTACCGCGTGCACGCTTCGGGCCACGCCTCGCAGGAGGAGCTGGCGACCATCCTCAACCTGACCCGGCCCAAGTTTTTCCTGCCCTGGCACGGCGAGCCGAGGCACCAGATCAACCACGCCAAGCTCGCGCAGACGCTCCCCCGCCCCCCCAAGCGGACCCTGATCGCCAAGAACGGCGACATCGTCAACCTCGGCCCCGACGAGTTCCGGGTGTCGGGCACGGTGGCGGCGGGCGCGGTCTACGTGGACGGCCTGGGTGTGGGCGACGTGAACGACGAAGTGCTGCTCGACCGCGTCAACCTCAGCCAGGAAGGGCTGCTGATTCTGACCGCCGTGCTGCACCCCACCCCGCATGTGGAAGTCGTGGCACGCGGCTTTGCCCGCCCCAACCGCGACCTCGAACTGCAAATCCGCCGGGTGGCCCTCGAAGCCGTCGAGCAGGGAATGCGCGAGAAAAAGCGTCTGGAGGACGTGCGCGACGACATGTACGGTGCCGTTCGCCGCTTTACCCGCAAGGCGACGGGCCGCAACCCGGTCCTGATTCCGATGATCGTGGACTGAGCGCAGACACGCGGAAGGGGGAGCGGAAGCGTCGGCCTCTGCTCCCTTCTTCCTTTATCCCTCAAGCCCCGGTGTCTTCCTCCAGCACCTCTTCGTCCTCGCCCAGCGCCGCCCCTGGCACTGTCAGGACGAATTCGGCGCCAGCGACGCGGCCCTCGGCGTTCAGATGGTTGCCGCCGGTCAGGGTGCCGCCGTGCATCGCCGCAATCTGGCGCGAGACGCTCAGGCCCAGGCCGCTGCTGCCCGCGCCGCTCACGAAAGGGTCGAAGATGCGCTCGCCGAGTTCGGGCGGCAGGCCGGGGCCGGAATCGCGCACGGTGAAGGTGAGCCACTCGGGGGTCTCGATCAGCGTGCAGCTCACCTGCCCGTCCAGTCCTGCGTGTCTGCGGGCGTTGGCGAGCAGGTTGCGCAGGGCCTGTGTCAGCCGGTCGGGGTCACAGAGGATGCCGCCGCTCCAGTCGCCGCCGAAAGCGACGCCGGGCACCAGGCGGTCGAGCCGGTCCTGAAGCGTCCGGGCGGAGATGTAATGCCACACCAGCTTCATTTCCAGTTGCCCGCGCGCGAGCTGCATCAGGTCCTGGGTGGTGAAGGTCAGTTCGTCGGCCACCAGCGCGGCCCGTTGCACCTCGGGGTCGCCGGTGCGTTCCCCTGCGCGGCCCAGCGTGGCCTTGAGCACCGTGAGCGGCGCCCCGAGTTCGTGGACGATCTGCCCGAGCAGCTGCTTTTCGCGCAGTTGCCCTGCCTCGATCCGGACCAGCAGGCGGTTGATGGCGGCGAGCAGGCGGTGCACCTCGTCTTCGCGGGCGGGCAGGGGCAAGGTGGCGAGGCTGCGGCTGGGGTCGATGCGGTCGGCGAGGTCGGCGGCCTCGCCCAGTCCGGCGAGCATCCGCTGACCCACCAGCCAGCCGAGCAGCAGCAGCAGCAGCGGCGCGACCAGCAGCGAGAGCAGCAGCGCCCGCGTCGCGCTGGTGCGGGCCACCACGAGGTCGGTTTCGGGCAGCGCCACCCACACGGTGCCGTAGTCGGGCGCGGCGCGGGTGGTCGCCCGCATCGGCACGTCCAGCACGTCGAACTGGCCCTGACGCGGGTAGGGAAAAGCGTCGCCGAACCTGAACGGCTGGCGGGTGTCGGTCTTGAGCGAACTGCTGACCCCCAGCACCCGACCGTCTTCGTCGAGGATGGCGGTGTAGCCGCTGATGGGCGGCAGACCCTGTCCGATGTCGCTGGTCTTGCTCACGAAGCGCTCGGCCACCGCGTCGGCCCGCTCGCCCAGCCGGGCGTCGAACTGCCGGTTCATCTGCCCCAGCAGGTAACTGGTGATGCCCAGCCCGATGACGGCGGTCATGACCAGGGCGCTGAGGGTGTACATCAGCGCCAGCCGGAAGCGCAGGCTGTGGCGCCATGCCACCCGGGCCGAATGCAGCCCCGCGCCGGGGGTCAGGCGCGAGGCGAGCGAGGACGGCGAATGCGGCACGGCGGGTTAGTGCTGCAGAACGTAGCCCACGTTGCGGATGGTCCGAATCCGCAGGTCGCTGCCGGCCTGTTCGAGCTTTTTGCGAAGCTGCGAGATGCGGACTTCCACACTGTTGGAGTTGGGCGTTTCCCAGCCGTAGAGGTGCGACTCGATGTCGGCGCGCGAAAACACCCGCTCGGGCGTGCGCATCATCAGTTCCAGAATGCGGGCCTCGTGCTCGGTGAGGTTGACGTTCCTGTCGCCCACCGTCATCAGCAGGCTGGAAGTGGACAGTGCCGTGTTGCCGAGGTTCACGCCCGTTCCGGCGGCGGTGCGGCGCAGCAGCGCGGTGATGCGGGCGTCGAGTTCGGGCATGGCGAACGGCTTGGTGAGGTAGTCGTCGGCCCCGGCGTTCAGGCCCGCGACCCGTTCCTGCACCCCGGTGCGGGCGGAGAGCACCAGCACGGGCGTGCTGGAATACTGCCGCAGCGCCTGCACGAGGTCCAGGCCGTCGCCGTCGGGAAGGTTCAGGTCGAGCAGCACCAGTTGCGGCGAGTGCGTGCCCAGCCACGCCTGAGCGTCACGGAGGGTGGCGGCGTGGTGCACCTGGTAGTCGGCGGCGAGGTAGTCCCGGAGCAGCGGCCCGAGGTGGGGATCGTCTTCCACGATCAGGATTTGCGCGAGCATGAGGTCTCCTTGAAGGGCGAAGGGGGAGGGGGCGGAAATGAGAGGCTCAGCCTAGCGTGCCAGGCAATGTGACGCCCGTTTCCTTTCGGCCAGCTCAAGCCCGCCCCGGTGCGGCGCTCAGCGGCCCAGCGCCAGCACGCTGCTTACGGGTGGGGCAATCAGGCTGGTGGGCTGCACGTTGACATTCAGCTTGTAGGGCTGCAACACCTTGTTCAGCGGGAGCAGAGGCCGGGCCGTGTTGCTCGGCGCGCTGCGGTTCGTGGTCGCTGCACCCACGGCGGCGCCGTCCACGTTGAGCAGGAGCTGCCCGCCGCGCAGGGCGCCCTCGTAGCTGCCGCGCAGACCCGCGTAGGTGCCTTTTGCCTTCTCGTCGTCGGTCTGGGAAAACAGCGCCACCACGGGGCCGGTGTAGTCCTTGTCGTACTTGACGGTAAATCGCCCGGCGATGCTCTCGCCGTAGGCCACCTTGTTCTTGAAATCCGGGTCCCACACGATCAGCTTCAGGGCCTGCGCCGGAGCGGCGAGGGCCAGGAGAGCAAGCAGAGCGAGTGAGGTGCGTTTCATCATGGTCAGTGTATCCAGTCGTGTCGGCGCTGAAGGAAACCGGGTCCCTCCAGCAGGGAAGAGAAAGCAAGCGCGGCCACAGGGTCAGGCGTCGTCGGGCGCGGAGGCCACGCACGGTCATCACGGGCAGCTTAGCGGCCCAAGCTGACGCCCCCTTGACTCAGCCCTCCCCGCCGCTGAGCAAAAGTTGATGTTCGGGGTCGGCGGGAGAGCCAGCACCGAAAGCACCCGGCTGACTGTGGCCCGCTAGCCTGGGGGCGTGATACCGCTCTGAAAAATAGTTATACGGATTCCGATTGAATCTGGTAGTTTCAGATTCAATCCGAGCGGATGCGAGTAGGAAAAAATACGGATTCTGCGATATGGATGCACAGGCGGCGCTTTCCCGACTGTGCAGGAATTAAGCGGAATCCGTATTAAGTACATCGAACCTAACATTTCGCATTTTCGGAACAGAACCGAAAACGCTTCATTTCCGGTTCGACGTACTTTTTTCGGGTACTCGCTTCGCTCGGTTAATCTAAAGATTAACTTCGAGGTACTTAGCATGCGCAAACTATTTTTCCGAACGGAGTGAGCAAGAGAAAATACGGGTCTGGGCGACGCGGACTTGCAAAGCTGCGAAGCAGAGCACATTCGGGTGCTTTTCCCGGATGTGCGGAGTAAAGTCCAGACCCGTATGAGTGCTTCTTCGCCGCCCGTTTCGGCCCGCGCCGTCTTTGCCGCCTTTTTGCGGCTGGGGCTGACCTCGTTCGGGGGGCCGGTGGCGCACCTGGGGTTTTTCCGCGAGGAGTTCGTGCGTCGCCGCCGCTGGCTGAGTGACGCCGAGTACGCCGACGTGGTGGCGCTGGCGCAGTTTTTGCCGGGTCCGGCGAGCAGTCAGGTCGGCTTCGCGGTGGGCTACCTGCTGGCCGGGGCGCGGGGAGCGCTGGCGGCGTGGGCGGCGTTTACCCTGCCGAGTGCGCTGCTGCTGGCGGCTTTCGCGCTGCTGGCGGGCCGGGCCGGGGACCTGAGCGGCGCGGGCTGGGTCACCGGCCTGAAGCTGGCGGCGGTGGCGGTGGTCGCGCAGGCGGTGGCGGGCATGTGGGGGACGCTGGTGGCGGGCGAGGGCGCCGCCGGGCGACTGCGGACCGGGCTGGCGCTGGGCACGGCGGCGGGGCTGCTGCTGTGGCCGGGGGCGTGGGCGCAGCTTCTCGCGCTGCTGCTGTGCGCCCTGGTCGGCTGGCGCTGGCTTCCGGCAGCGGCAGGCGCGGGGGGCGACGGGGCGCTGCGCCCCCCGCGCCGAAGTGGAGGGGGACGAACCGGGCTGGGACTGGTCGGGCTGGCGCTTGCCGGACTGGTCGTGCTGCCGCTGCTGGCGCCGCTCTCGCCCGCCTGGGCGTTCGCCGACCATGTGTACCGCGCCGGGGCGCTGGTGTTCGGGGGCGGCCATGTGGTGCTGCCGCTGCTGGAAGCGGGGCTGGTGCCGGGCTTCCTGAGCGCCGGGCAGTTCCTGGCGGGGTACGGTGCTGCCAACGCGGTGCCGGGGCCGCTCTTTACCTTCGCCAGTTACCTCGGGGCGGCGCAGACCGTTTTTTCGCCGCTGCTGGGAGCGGTGCTGGGCACGGTGTTCATTTTTGTGCCGGGCTTGCTGCTGATGCTCGGCGCCCTGCCGCTGTGGGCCGAACTGTCGCGCTGGCCGGGCACCCGCCGCGCCCTGGGCGGGCTGAACGCCGGGGTGGTCGGGCTGCTGCTCGCCGCGCTGTACGACCCGGTGTTCACGGCGGCGGTGCATGGCCCGCGTGACCTGGCGCTGGCGCTGCTCGCCTACGCCGTGCTGACGGCGGGCAAAGTTCCGGCCTGGGCGGTGGTCCTGGGGGCGGCGCTGGTGGGCGGAGCCTTGCTGGGCAGGTAGGTGCCCCGCGCCCGCGTGAGCCTCTTTCAGGTTCAGCGTTTTCCCGCGTTCGTGGGCTTGCCTGGCTCCGGCTTGGGGGTGGATGGTTTGCCGGGGACGGGTTTGCCCGTGGCCGGTTTCAGGTCGCGCAGCACGAGGTCAGGCAGGCGGACCACACCGCGCTCGGGCACGGTGTCGGTCCAGCGCTGGCCGCCCACCCGGATTTCGGTTTTGCCTGCCGGAAGGGTCAGAAAGCCGTAGTAGCCGTTGCCGTCGGTCAACGACTGCGCGACGCGCACGCCGCCCTGCCACGCTTCCACCGGGCGACTGCCCAGCACGGCGGCGCCCCGGACGCGGCCCATCAGCCCCCGGCTGCTCGGGGCGGCGTCCTGCCAGCGCAGCGCGGGGGGCAAGACCCCGGGGCGGGTGCTCAGGGCGCTGCCCACGGCTTTCAGGCCCTGCGCCATGCCTTCCTTGCCTTCATAAACGTTCAGGGTGGGGGTGCGGTAGGAGTACCCCACCCACCCCAGGCCGCCCGCCACGCTGCGCCCGGCCTGCGCCGCGCTGACCTGCGGCGAGTTGAGGTACAGCGCCGTCCCCACCGCCAGGGCGCTCGGCTGCCCGTCGGCGCGCACGCGCACGCTGTCGGCAAAGGCGTTCCAGCCATTGAACCACGCACCCTGCTCGGCCACGCCGTCGCGCTTGTAGTTCATGGGCACGTTGAGTTCGATCAGGCCGTCTTGCACCCACTGCGGCCAGTTCTGCATCACGTCGGTCACGGTGCGCGAGCGCCCGAAGGCGGCGAGGTCGCCGGGCGCGGGCGGCGCTCCGTAGGTGATGGTGGCGGCACTCAGCCAGGCGTCGGGGCGCACCGCCTTGACCTCCAGCGCGATGCGGCGCACCAGCGCGGTGACCTGCTCCCGTTTCCAGGCCTGCCAGCGCGGGTCGCTCGCCGCCGGGGTGCCGCTCGCTCCGGTTTCGGCGCGGTAACGGGCGAGCGTCTTGGGATCGTAGCCCCAGTCGCCGCCGTCGGGGTAGCGGATGCGGTCGAGCTGAATGCCGTCCACCGGGTAATTTCGCACCAGATTGACCACGCTCTGGGTCATGAACTCGGCGGCGTCGGGAATCCCGGCGTCCAGCCAGCCGTCCTTGCCTTCCAGCCACGTGCCGTCGGGGCGGCGGGCCAGCCAGGACTGCGCCCCGCTGTTCGGGCCGTGCGTTTTCATCACGTGCCCCGGCGCGGTGCTCGGGACGGCGGCGTTGGCGATGCCGGTCACGCTCGCCCACGCGATGACCTTGAGGCCGCGCTCGTGCGCCAGCCGCGTGACGATGGCAAGGGGGTCGAAGTTCTTTTCCAGCGCCTTGTCGGTAATCAGCGGCAGCCCGCTTTTCATGCACAGGCAGTCGCCGCGCCGAATCGCCTGCACGAACAGGGTGTTGACGCCCAGCGCGGCGGCATCGTTCACGAGTTGCTGCACCTGCGCCCGCGTCTTGAGGCCGGGGCCGAAGGCGTCCACCCACAGCCCGCGCAGGCTGCTGCCGGGCGGTCCGGCGGGCACCTCCACCAGCACCGGGCGGTCGGCGGCAGGCGGCCCGGGCGTGAGACTGGGAAGCTCGGGCGTGGCTGGGGCTGGAGCCTGAGCCGGAGTCTGGGGGGCCGCAGGCAGCGGCTCGGTGGGGGGCGGTCCGGCAGGCACACCGTCGGCAGGCGGGACCACCGGGGGCACCGGTTCGCTGGCGGGTGGGGGAGACGTGGGTGGGGGGGCCGTCTCCTGGGCCTGCACCGGCAGCGCCAGGGCGAGGAGCAGGGACAACCACAGGCGGCGTGGACAGGGAACAGGCATAGCTCAGGCGGCAGGCTAGCGCAGGCGGCTGACGGAGAGATGGGAAGGCCGGAGACGGGGCGGCTGACACCGACTCCGGTCAAGGTCCCCGGCAGGGGAGAAGAAATCCGCCCGAAGGAACGGGGTCAGCCGGTACTACGCTTCGGCGCCGGGTTCGCCCTCGGCGGCGTCCGTGTCGGCAGGGTCGGCATCGGCGCCTCCCACGCTGCTCGCGGCCTGAGTGCGGCGGTTTTTTCCGATTTCACGCACCCGGCCCGAGAAGCGGCCCTTGATGTCCTCGAACATCGGGTGGGCGCGGATGTCGCCCGGGCGGGCAGGCGCGGCAGGTCGGGCCGGGGCCGTTTCGCGCGGCGCGGGTTTGGGGGCCGGACGCGGGGCGCTGTACTCGGCAAAGGGGGCGTCGTCCAGCAGGCCCCCGCTGGCGGCCACGTCGTCCAGCACCGGGGCGCCGAAGCTGTCCCAGTCGGGTTCCTCGGTGATGATTTCCCCCAGGTACAGTTCGCGGCTCTGGCCCGGCGGCGTCACCCGGTCCCCCCCCTGCGCGTCGGCGGGGGCGGGAGGCGGCTCGGCGGCGTGCTCGTCCTGCCAGGGCGCGGCCTCGGCGGTGGGCAGCGGTGCGGGGGCCACGTCATCGGGGCTGGGCGGGTCGGGCAGGCGGATCTCGGGTTGCGGGGCGGCAGGCGCCGGGCGCGTTCCGGTGGGCCGGGCCGGGGGGCGCGGCGGCAGATTCGGGGGTGGCGAGCTGGGCGGCGGAGTGCTGGAGGTCTGCGCGGGGGCTGCGGCGACAGGCGGCGCTTCGGCCCGTGACGCCTCCACCGGCTCGAAGTCCGGTCCCCGGCGGCTGCGGCGCGGCGTGGGGTCGAAGTCGGGAAGGCCAGCCGGGTCGGGTAAGCCAGCCGGATTGGGAAGGTCGTCTACGTTGGAAAGGGCGGCGGGCGCGGCGTGGGCCGGGGTCGCAACGGCAGCCGGGGCAGGCGCGTCGGCTGCCCCGGCTGCGCCCTGCTTCGCTTCGCGTCGGCGTCCCAGGCCGTCGGGGGCAATCAGCTCGAAGGTGACAGCGCCGAAGACGCGCTCCACCTGCCCGGCCAGCTCGTCGAACTTGGCAGCGACCTGCTTGGCATGGAAGCTGCTGCGGTCCTCGTAGGTCAGGCTGACATACCCGTCCTGCGCGTGCATCCGTGCCGGTTTCAGGAAAGCCCGCATCTGCATGCTCGTCTGTGCCAGCACATCGGCCCAACTTCCGCGCAGGGGGGCCGCCGCAGCGATGGGGGCCGCCGCTTCCCGCACGACCTCCCGCACCGGGGCCGGGCCGCGCCCCCCCTCGGTGGGAGCTGCCGGGCCGGGCGCCGCCATCCGGGGGGTACTGCGCAGCGTGGACAGTTCCTTTTCCAGTCGGTTTAGCCGCTGCATTAGGTCGGCAGGCACCTGGGCGGGGGCCGAAGCCGACGGGCTGCCTGCCGCGTTGCCCCCGTCCGCCGCGAGCAGCGCGTGGGTCAGCGCCAGTTCCAGACTCTGCTGGTCGGCGCTGCGGGCAAAGCGGGCTTCCTGCTCGTCCAGCGCCGCTTGCAACTTGAGCAGCCGGGGCACCTCGGCCCCTTCCAGGCGTCCTTCCTCGCCCAAGCCCAGTTCGGCGTGCAGGGCCGCGCCGAACGCCGCCACCAGTCCCTCCACCACCGTGCGGGCCGCGAAGCCGTCCCGGTAGAGCTGCGCCGCGCCGCTCAGGGCCGCGCCCGCGTCTCCCACGAGCAGCGCCGAGGCCACGCCGCGCACCCGCTCGCCGGGGGGCAGCCCCAGGGCCTCTTCCACTGCCGGGCGGGTGACCGCCGTGCCCGCCGCCAGCATCCTTTCGAGCAGGCTCTCGCCGTCGCGCATGGCTCCGTCGGCCAGCCGCCCGATCAGGCTCAGGGCGTCGGGGTCGGCCTTCGCGCCTTCCTGCGCGGCGAGGCCCGCCAGCTTGCCCGCGATTTCTTCCGGGGTCAGGCGGCGAAAGCGGTAGTGCTGGCAGCGCGAGAGGATGGTCGGGATGATTTTTTCCGGCTCGGTGGTCGCCAGGATGAAGATGACGTGGCCGGGCGGCTCCTCCAGCGTCTTGAGCAGCGCGTTGAAGGCGGCGCGGCTCATCATGTGCGCTTCGTCGAGGATGTAGATCTTCTTGCCGCCGCGCATGGCCGCCAGGGAAACTTTCTCGCGCAGGTCGCGCACGTCGTCCACGCTGTTGTTGCTCGCCGCGTCGATTTCCAGCACGTCGGGGTGCGACCCGGCCCGCACCGCGAGGCAGCTTTCGCACTCGCCGCAGGGTTTCGGCGCAGGCCCGGTGCAGTTGGCGGTCATGGCAATCAGGCGGGCGGTGGTCGTCTTGCCCACCCCGCGCGGCCCGGAAAACAGGTAGGCGTGCCCCACCCGCCCCTGCTCCAGCGCGGTCCGCAGCACGTCCTTGACGTGTTCCTGACCCACGACATCTTCCCAGCGGATAGGCCGCGCCCGCTGATAGATGGCGCTCATGGGCGCCTCCGGCCCAGGGAGGACGCCCGAAACTGGTGCTGATGCGTCACGGTCCCGTTCACTGCCTCAGTGTACGCCCTGGGAGAGATTACGGTGTGAGCGTATCGCCAGAGCGCAAAACTCCGTCTCCCTTGCGGGGGCGGAGTTTGGGTTCAAAACGGCTCGTCTGGCCCCCCCCCCGCTGCTCAGCCCCGGATGTACCCGCTCCACTCCGGCTGCCAGTGGGCGAACTGGCCGTGGGCGTAGACGCCGAAAGTGGGCGCGTGCGGGGGCACCTGAAGCGGCATCCCGGCTTCTTCCGGGGTCAGGTTGCCCTTACGCTGGTTGCAGGGGCGGCAGGCGGTGACCACGTTGTCCCAGCCGTGGCGCCCGCCGCGTGACCGGGGCTGCACGTGGTCGAGGGTCAGGTCGTCGTGGCTGCCGCAGTACTGGCAGGTGAAGTGGTCGCGCCGCAGGACGTTGCGGCGGTTGAACGGCACCGCGCCTATCCGGGGCCGGCGCACGTACCGCCGCAGCCGGATGACACTGGGCACCTGCAACACGGTGCTGGGCGAGCGCACCACGTCGCGGCTCTGCTCCAGCACCTCGGCCACGCCGTACTGCAACAGGGTGATGGCCCGCTTGATGCTGGTCACCTGCAAAGGCTCGTACGACGCGTTCAGCACCAGCACGCGCGGGGCGCTGAGGTCCGGCGCGACGCGCGGGGGTATTCGGGAGTCCTCCTTCCGGCCTGCGGCAGTGTTCATGCCTCAGTTTAGGTGCTCGGGGTCAGGAGATTGTTGCGCCAGAACGCTTATCCAGGCTGGGCGGAAGGGCTTATACGGATTCCGATTGAATCTGGTAGTTTCAGATTCAATCCGAGCGGATGCGAGTAGGAAAAAAGACGGATTCCGCGATATGGATGCACAGGCGGCGCTTTCCCGACTGTGCAGGAATTAAGCGGAATCCGTATTAGGACGTGGCTTTTTCCTGCCGCGCTCTACCCTGACGCCATGCAGATTCCTGTCATCGTCGTGGGCGGCTTTCTGGGGGCGGGCAAGACCACCCTCGTCAACCACCTGATTCGCTCGCTGCCCCACCGCCTGGGCGTCATCGTCAACGAATTCGGGCAAACGGGGGTGGACGGCACGCTGACCGGGCGCCTGGAAGACGACGTGACCGAACTGACCGCCGGCTGCCTGTGCTGCACCGGACGCGACGACCTGCTGCGCTCGCTGGTCGAGATTTCCATGCGCGAGCAGCGACCCGACGCCCTGATCGTGGAACTCAGCGGGGTGGCCGACCCGACCCCGGTGCTGACCACGCTGCTGGACCAGGCGGTGCGGGCGGCCTTTCGCCTGACCGCGCTCGTGGCGGTGGTGGACGCCCGGCACGTCATGCAGACCTTGCAGGACCACCCCGAGGCGGCGCGGCAACTCGCCTACGCCAATCTGGTGGTCGTCAACAAGACCGACGCCGCCGACCCAGCCCGGCTGGACCACGCCGTAGGGGTGCTGCGCGGGCTGAATCCGCTGGCCGAGGTGGTGCGCGTGGAACAGGGGCAGGTGGACGCCGAGAAGTTGCTGGCCCGCGCCGACTTCGACCCCCGGAGGCTTGAGGACGCGGGCGCCGTGCAGCACACGCCGGGGCTGAGCAGTTTTACCCTGCGCATGGACCGTCCGCTGGACCCCTACGCCTGGCAGCGCTTCATGACCTCTTACCTGCTGGCCCGGCCCGCCGAGGTGCTGCGGGTCAAGGGCTTCCTGACGCTGCACGGCTACCCGCAGCGGCTTCTGTTTCAGGCGGTGCGCGACCTGTTCACCGCCGACGCCTGGGACGATGAACTGGGCCACAGCGAACTCGTCGTGATCGGGCGCGGGCTGGACCGCGAAGAATACGAGGCGGCGTTTGCGGCCTGCGCGGTGCCGGACACGGATGCGGCCCTTCCCTGAGCGCCCCGATTTCGTAGGATGTGCCCCATGACGCTGCACCCCGATCTGGCGCTTCCGACCCCCGAGGATTTCGAGCAGCTCAGCCCCGAGGCCCTCGCCGCCCGCATGAACGGTCCCCAGGGTCAGGGCCTGCCGGGCACGCTGGGCGCCCGCCTGGGGATCCGCTACGTCAGCGTGGCGCGTGAGCGGGTGGTGGCGACCATGCCGGTGGAGGGCAACCGCCAGCCCGCCGGACGGCTGCACGGCGGCGCGGCCCTGGCCCTGGCCGAGGAACTCGCCAGCGTCGGTTCCTGGCTCAACCTCGACCCGCAGCGGCAGGTGGCGGTGGGTGTGGACCTCAGCGGCACGCACGTGCGCGGCCTGACCGACGGCCTCGTGACCGCCGAGGCCCGCCTGAGTTACCGGGGCCGCTCGCTGATGGTCTGGGAAATCGAACTGAAGGACGAACGGGGCCGCACCACCTCGCTGTGCCGCTGCACCTGCAACGTGATTAGCATGGGGGCGTAGGGCGTTTCGCCCGGTTCACCTGGTTTCCGGGCGCCCGCTGCCCGCCGCCGGCCTGTCCAGTGCGAGACTGGTCCAGCCGTAGCCCAGGCCCATGACGCTCCAGACGAGAGCAAAGGAGACCGGGTGTTTCCAGCTGCCGTCCAGCACCTCACCCGCCGCGATGAGGCCAGCAACCGGCATCGCCCAGCCCAGCCCGCGCAGCACCGCCCGCTGCCAGACGGGGCGGCCTGGGTGGTCCTGCCCGGTCAGCCAGGCGCCGAGGACGCCCACCGCACCCACGACCAGCGCCGCGAGAAAGAACCAGCCCGGCAGCTTCGACAGGTGCCAGCCGACTTGCGACAGCCCGAAAAGCAGCGAGAGCAGGGCAAACAGGCTGAAAGCGGCGAGGGCCGGAAGGGGCCGAACTCTGGCGGGGGCAGCGGGGGAAGGGGTCATGGATACCTCGCCTCTCCTACGCGCCGGGGGCAGAAAAAGTTGCCTTGGGGTTGCCCTCTGACCCCTACCGTTTGTCGCCCACCCACATTCCGGCAATGCCGAAGGTCAGCGGGCGGTAGCGGGTGCGAAAGCCGGTGGCCCGCATCATCTGCGCCAGCCGCTCGGGGTCGGGAAAGGCCAGCACGCTTTCGGGCAGGTAGGTGTAGGCGCCCGCGTTGCCGCTGACCAGCGCCCCGATGCGCGGCAAGACATACTGGAAGTACAGCCGGAACACGCTGCCGAACAGCCCCGGCGCGGGTGGCGGAAACTCCAGCAGCACCAGCCGCCCGCCCGGGGTCAGCACCCGCCACATCTCGGACAGGCCGCGCGCGTAGTCGGCGAAGTTGCGAAACCCGAAGGCGCAGGTCACGGCGTCGAACGAGGCGTCGGGGTAGGGCAGCCGCAGCGCGTCGCCTTCCTCGAAGCGGATGTTCAGGTGCCGCGCCCGCGCCTTTTCGCGCCCGATGTCCAGCATCTGCGGCACGAAGTCGGAGCCGACCACTTCGGCCTGTGGCCCGCGCTCCTTGAGTTCGATGGCAAAGTCGCCCGTGCCCGTCGCCACGTCCAGCACGCGCCGGGGCGAGTGGGCCAGCGCCTCGGCCGCCGCCACCCGGCGCCAGCCCCGGTCCACACCCAGGCTCAGCACCCGGTTGAGCAGGTCGTAGCGCGGCGCGATAGAAGCGAACATCTCCTGTACGGCCCGGCCCTTGTCCTGTTTGTCGCCGACAGGCGGCCTGTTCTCGGCAGTCATGGGGGGAAGGTAGCAGCTTTGCCTGCTTGCCTTTGCCCCGGCTTGCACCCTGGGGGCCGCTCTGCTACCCTACTTGAGCCTGATTTCAGGTCTGAGGTTTCTCAGGGTTCTTAGCTCAGTTGGTAGAGCGGCGGTCTCCAAAACCGTAGGTCGAGGGTTCAAGTCCTTCAGGGCCCGCCATAAATTTCCCCGCCTAGTGCGGGGATTTTTCTTGTACCCCGGCTGGGTATGGTCCTTTTTGCACTCTGCCAGTGTAGTAGCAGTGTAGTAGGGCTCAATTCAACGCTGCAACGGTGCCTGTCGGCATTGATGGAACGTAGGCAAACAGGTCCACTACCCGTGAGCGGCGCTCACTGTCCAAGACGTGGCGGTAGATGTCCAGCGTGATAGAGATCGTGGCGTGACCCAAATTGCGCGACACGACTTCGACAGGGATTCCACTTCTTAGCCACTTTGCGGTACTGACCCAGATGCCAAGCGTGAGCCAGTTGCAGAGCCTCAATGAATTTCTCGTCCAGGGGAAACGCTGTCATACCGTCAGGTTACTGTGCCCCTGACCGGAAGCGAGCACCGGCCAAGCAATCCCGCTCGGTTTGCTGAATAATTGTTAGCATTCATGTCTCCTTTCATTGACCAGTCCGAAATCAACGGCATCCTGTGGCGGGCCTGCGACACCTTTCGCGGCACGGTAGACCCCAGCGAGTACAAAAATTACCTGCTGACCATGCTGTTCGTGAAGTACATCTCCGACGTGTGGCAGGATCACTACGATGCCCTCAAGGCGGAGTACGGTGACGACGAGGAACGCATTCGCCGCCGCCTGGAGCGTGACCGCTTCGTGATGCCTCCGGGCACCCTCTTCAAAGACCTCTACGCCCAGCGGGGCGCAGACAACTTGGGGGAAATCATCGACCAGGCGCTGCTCGCCATCGAAGACGCCAACAAGGGCAAGCTCGCGGGCGTCTTTCGCAACATCAGCTTCAACAGTGAAGCGGCGCTGGGGCAGACCAAAGAGCGCAACGTCCGCCTGAAGAATCTGCTGGAGGACTTCAACAACCCCAAGCTGGATTTGCGCCCCAGCCGCATCGGGAACCTCGACATCATCGGGAATGCGTACGAGTACCTGATTTCCCGTTTCGCGGCGGGTGCAGGCAAGAAAGCGGGCGAGTTCTACACCCCCGCCGAAGTCAGCGACCTGATGGCCCGCCTTGCCGCCCCGCAACCGGGCGAGCGCATCTACGACCCCACCTGCGGAAGCGGCTCGCTGCTCATCAAGTGCGCCCAGAACGTGCAGGCGCAGGGCAGCAACAATTTCGCCATTTACGGCCAGGAGCAAAACGGCTCTACCTATGCCCTCGCCCGCATGAATATGTTTCTGCACGGCGTGGACGATGCCCGCATCGAATGGGGCGACACCATCCGCAACCCGTTGCACCTGGAAGACGACAGGCTGATGAAGTTCGAGGTGGTCGTCGCCAACCCGCCGTTTAGCCTCGACAAGTGGGGCGCGGACGATGTGAGCAGTGACCGCCACCGCCGTTTCGAGCGCGGCCTTCCCCCCAAAGGCAAAGGGGACTACGCTTTCATCTCGCACATGCTTGCCAGCCTCGCGGAAGTGGGCAGCCGCATGGTGGTCGTCGTGCCGCACGGGGTTCTCTTTCGTGGAGCCGCCGAAGGCAAAATCCGCGCCCAGCTCATTCAGGAAGGACTGCTCGACGCCGTGATTGGCTTGCCGACCAACCTGTTTTTCGGCACGGGTATTCCCGCTGCGCTGCTGGTGTTCCGCAAGGGGCAGCAAGGTGAAGATGTGCTGTTCATCGACGCCAGCCGCGAGTTTGCCGCTGGAAAGAACCAGAACCAACTGCGCGAAGCCGACATCGTGAAAATCGTGGATACTTACCGCGCCCGAAATGACGTGGACAAGTACGCCCGCGTGGTTCCCGTGTCCGAAATAGCCGCCAACGATTACAACCTGAACATTCCGCGCTACGTGGATACCGCCGAGGAAGCGCAGGCCATAGACCTGAGCGCCGTACAGACCGAAATAGAAGCCCTGGAACGCCAGTGGCAGGAGCAGCGGCAGAAGATGGCCCAGT
Organism: Deinococcus wulumuqiensis R12; assembly: GCF_011067105.1. Classification (NCBI taxonomy): domain Bacteria; kingdom Thermotogati; phylum Deinococcota; class Deinococci; order Deinococcales; family Deinococcaceae; genus Deinococcus; species Deinococcus wulumuqiensis. Next base: position 2,632,549 of record NZ_CP049357.1, read on the forward strand.
ATTTGCAGGAGTTGAGCTTGTGACCGGCGGGGTTGGGGGCGTGCCGGAGGGGTGGAGGGAGAAGTCGCTCGGTAACGTTATCGACCTACTGGCTGGAATGGCTTTCAGCAGCGGTGATTTTTCAGATGCGGGTATTCCTTTGCTAAGAGGCGACAATATTGCTCAAGGTGGCCTTCGTTGGGAAGATGCCAAATATTGGAATAGCGAAGCGCCAGATAAATTTAATTTGAGCGCCGGTGACATCGTTATCGCCATGGATAGGCCATGGGTAACGGCGGGATTGAAATGGGCTAGCGTTCAAGATTCGGACTTGCCGTGCTTGCTTGTTCAACGAGTTGCGCGGCTTAGAGGCAAGCCGGAGTTAGCGCAGGTTTATCTGAAGCAACTTGTATCCTCGGATGAATTCTCTCAGTATCTAAGAGAATCTGCGACTGGTGGACATGTCCCGCACATAAGTAACGGACAAATTGCAAGTTTTCCGCTCCTCCTCCCCCCCCTCCCCGAACAGCGGAAAATTGCCGCCATCCTCTCCACCTGGGACGATTCACTGTCCACCCTGGCGCGGCTGCTGGACGCCAAGCGACAGCAAAAGCGCGGGCTGGCCGAGGCGCTGCTGATGGGGAAAAAGAGATTGAAGGGGTTTGAGGGGGAGTGGGAAGAGAAGAAGCTGGGGGAAGTATTCTCTGAGCGTCGAGAATCCGGACGTTACGACCTACCTTTGCTTTCTATCACCCGTGATCGTGGACTCATACCAAGAGATGAAGTTGATCGGAAAGACACTTCTAACGAGGATAAGTCCAAGTATCTCCGCATTGCACCTGGCGACATTGGTTACAACACAATGCGAATGTGGCAAGGCGTTCAGTAGGTGACAACTTCACTTTCAGCCGCTCCTGGCGGGCAAAAAGCCTGGATTAACACCTCTAGGACCGCCATGAACTGTTCGGGTTTCCACCGTAGGGCATCCACGAGATGCTGAGCACCGTGCCGCACCAGACTGACTGCTCTCCGACCATGCTTCAGAACGGGGATGGGCCAGGTCTGGCTCAGCCAGACCCCCAGGCGCAGACAGAACATCCAGGCCAGTGTCACCAGGCCGAAGAGTCGCTGTAGACGGCTCCTTTCCGTTATTCCGGTCCGCTCCAGGTCGAAGCCTCGCTTCTTGAAGCTGCTGAAGGTGCACTCAATCGACCAGCGCTGCTTGTAGAGCTTCCAGGTCTTCCGAGCGCTGAAATCCGTGGCGATGATGACGAGGTCACCTGTGGGTGACCTCGTCGCGACCACCCGCATCAACTCGCCGAACACGAACACCTTTTCGCTAGTCTCATGGAAATGTCCGTGCTGGACATGCTCAAACCATTCTTTCCCATTCATGTCGTCCAGCATGTCGGTCTGTCGGATACGAATTGCCCTTCGGATACCATGCCGACGAAGAAAGCGGAACCATTCCGCGCCGATGAACTCCCGATCGGCCACCAGACCCAGCCAGCGTTTCGCTGGCAAGGCCCGAAGGAGCTTCAACACCAGCCACATCCGGGCGTACGTGTGGCTGTTCCCGGACTGGTCGAGAGGCACCCAGATGAGAGGCAGGGTGAAGCCGTGAACCACGGCTCCAAGCACCAGAAAGTTGATGGGCGTTTCCCCGTGCTCCCAATTGGTGCGGTCCAGACTCAGCAAAACCTTCCCTGGTGGGAGATGCACGACGAGCAGCGCGATGAAAAAGCCCATGTCCAACTGGTCATCCCGGAAAGTGCGGTCTGCCCGCCTTTTTTTAGCCTGTGGGGTACTGATACCGGGCATATGGGCACTCAGGTCGTGATGATTGACGCTCCTCGCGGCAATCATCGCCAAGAGGACATCGATGAGCCGCTGGAGCGTGTCGATGCGGAGGTGACTGGCGTGCGTTTTGAAGTGCCGGGTGAGTACGGTAGCCTGCTGGACAGTGGATTCTGTGGACTTCACACCTTCAGAAGACCGCGAACAGTCAGCCCCATCAAGCTTGATGGGGCTGACTGTTGGTTTTTGCCGTCTGGGACAACGTCGAACCGAAGTTGTCACCTACTGAGGGCAAGGCGTATCCGCATTGTCAAGCTTTGAAGGCATTGTCAGTCCCGCTTACACAATATGTATTCCAAACCGAACCATAAACGCAGAGTTTGCGGCCCACTTATTCAAAACAGAGGGTATGATTCGGATTTTTGAACGGCATTCGCAAGGTTTGACCTCTGATACATGGAATCTGAAATTCACTCACTTCTCAAAAATCAAGATTAAGCTCCCCAATCTTCTCCCCGAGCAGCAAGGCATTGCCTCTATCCTTTCCACGCTTGACGGCGAAATTGCTTCGCTGGAGGCGCTGAAGGCTAAAGTGCAGGAGCAAAAGCGCGGGCTGATGGATGAACTGCTGACCGGGCGGATACGGGTTAGGGTGCAGGAATGACAAGGAAGCAAAAAACGTCAGAGGAACGGCTTGAGGCCAAGCTGGAGAGGCTCAAGGACTTTACGCCCCATAGCCCGCCCGAACGGGTGGCGGCGTTGACAGAGGTAGCGGCGCGGCATGGGCGCAGCCTGACGTACTGGGACGGCGTGGTGTATGGCCTGGTCTTTTCACTGTGCCCAGACGCCGAAGTGTTGCTGGAAGTGCTGGAATTGCAGCAGGAACCGCCAGAACTTCAGGCCGAGGTCAGGGCGTATGCGGCGAGCATCTGGGCGCGGCTGGATGTAAGTGACTCGGAGCAGTTTGATGCGAGTGTTGACCCGGAATTGGTGGGCACGGAGGCGCTGTTTGTCGAGTGGCTGCGCGGGTTTGCCTTCACCCTGCGGCTTAACCCCGAGCCTTTGCGGGCGCTGAGTTCACCGATGACAACCCAGGTGGTCGGAGAAGAAGCCCTGAGAAGCATGATGCTGGTGCTCAGTTTTGCCGATATGCCACAGGAGCGGCAGCAAACCCCAGAGTGGCAGGAACTTCAGGAAACTCAGCGTGGGGCGCTGGCTTCGCTGGACGAGGCGGAGCCGGAAGGGTTGGCCCAGGTCTTGCAACTGATGCTTATGGATGTGGACACGTTCTACGGGTTCTCGGCGCTGCTGGAACAGTTCAATGTCAATCCGGCGCTGTTGGGCCAGGGGGGGAGGGCTGGACTCGAACCTCTTCGCCGTGAAGGGCGCAAGATTCGCCCGAATGAACCTTGCCCGTGTGGCAGCGGTAAAAAGTACAAGAAGTGTCACGGCGCACCTGGCGCAGACCCACTTCCCTGACCTGAGGTAACCATGACCCGCACCGATCCGCCCGCCGACTTCCGCGAAATCGTGTCCAGCCAGTTGCCTGCCTTGGGGCTGCTGGTCAATCTGGGCTACTCCTTCCTGACGCCCGCTGAAGCTCTGGACAAGCGGCGTGGGCGGCGCGGGCAGGTGATTCTGACGGACGTGCTGCTTGAATCGCTGGCGCGGCTCAACCGGGTGCGGTATCTGAACCAGGAGCGCGAATTCACGTCCGATGGCTTGCAAAAAGCGGCAGACGCGCTGCTCACGCTGCCCTTTGAGGCGCAGTACACGACGGCTCAGGCGGCGTATGACCTGCTGACGCTGGGCGTGACGGTAGAGCAGACGATAGACGGCGACCGCAAGAGCTTCAGCGTCAAGTTCATTGACTGGGACACGCCCGAAAACAACGTCTGGCACGTGACCGAGGAATTCACCGTCGAACGGCAGGGCAGCACCGCTACCCGGCGTCCTGACATCGTCCTTTCCTGCAACGGGATTCCGCTGGTGGTCATCGAGTGCAAGCGCCCCGACATGGGGGAGCCGCTGGCCGAGGCGATTTCGCAGACCTTACGGAACCATGCCCGCCACGAGATTCCGCTGCTGTACGCCTTTTCCCAGTTGCTGCTGGGCGTGGCTCAGAACGCAGCAAAATACGGTACGACAGGTGCAGACGCCAAATATTGGGCCACCTGGCGCGAGGAAGACCCAGCGGTGACAGCGCAGTTGCCCGAACTGGTCGGCACACCATTACCCGCCAAAGTGCGCGAGAAGATTCTGGGCTGGCGCGACGAGCCTTTGCGCTCACAGCTTGACCAAGCTTGGCATGAGGGGCCACGCCTCCCGAGCGCTCAGGACGAGTTGATTGGCTCTCTTCTGTCTCCAGCCCGTCTGCTGGACTTTATTCGCGGCTTCGTGGTCTTCGATGCCGGGGTGAAGAAGGTCGCCCGCTACCAGCAGTTTTATGCCGTGCGGGAAATCGTAAGCAAGGTGCAGGAGCGCACGCCAGACGGCAAACGGCATGGCGGCGTGGTCTGGCACACCACCGGCAGCGGCAAGAGCCTGACGATGGTGATGCTGGCCCGTGCGCTGACCCACCTTCCAGACGCTCTGGCCCCCAGAATCGTGTTGGTGACTGACCGCGTAGACCTGGACGACCAGATTGCTGGAACCTTCAAAAACACTGGAGTTAAGCCCGTGCAGGCGAAAGACGGACGGCATCTGCTCGACCTGCTCTCGTCCGAGCGCACCCAGGTCATCACGACGGTCATCGACAAGTTCGAGACAGTGGCCCGCGAGAAGCTGAAAGTGACCAGTCCCGACGTGTTCGTGCTGGTGGACGAGTCGCACCGCAGTCAGTACGGCAGCGCCAACGCCCTGATGCGAACCGTGCTGCCAAATGCCTGCCTGATTGGGTTCACGGGGACACCGCTGCTGAAGAAAGAAAAGAACACCGCCCAGAAGTTCGGCGGGATTCTGCACAGCTACACCATGGGGCGGGCTGTACAAGACGGCGCAGTGGCCCCGCTGAAATACGAGGCCCGGCACGCCGAGCTGCGCGGCGCACAGGAGCAGATAGACCGCTGGTTCGAGCGCGTGACCCGCAACCTCACCGAGCAGCAGAAGGCGGATGTGAAACGCCAGTTCCGCACGGCAGAGACGGTGCTGGGAGCAGGGGCCCGACTGGAAGAAATCGCCTACGACATCGGAGAGCACTACGTCCAGAACTACCAGGGGCGCGGCCTCAAGGCGCAGTTTGCCGTGAGCAGCAAGCTCGACGCCGTGCGTTACAAGAAGATTTTCGAACGCTGGGGACGGGTAAGTGCGGCCCTCGTCATGTCGGCCCCCGATACCCGTGAAGGCCGTGAAACGGTGGACGAGGCCGACGTGCCCGAGGTGCAGGCGTTCTGGCGCGACATGATGGGGCGCTACGGCAGCGAAAAGAACTACCAGGACAGCCTCATCGCCGCGTTCAAAGGTCAGGACGGGCCAGAACTGCTGATTGTGGTGGACAAGCTGCTGACTGGCTTCGACGCGCCACGCAACGCCGTGCTGTACCTCGACAAGCGACTCAAGGAGCACAACATCCTCCAGGCAATTGCCCGTGTGAACCGCCTCTACGACGGCAAAGATTACGGCCTGATCGTGGACTACCGGGGCATCTTCAACGAGATGCGCGAGGCCCTCGACATCTATGCTGCTCTTGAAGCGGAAGGCTTCGACCCGGCGGACGTGGCTGGCACGCTTGAAAGTGTGGACGTGGAAATCGGCCTGCTGAAGACCCGACACGGGCATGTCTGGGACGTGTTCAGCGGCGTAGACCGTCAGGATTTGGAGGCCATGCAGCGCCATTTGGAGCCGCAAGACCGCCGTGACGCCTTTTATGAGACGCTGACCGCTTTCGCCAAGACGCTGCAACTCGCCCTGAGTACGCCGAACTTTCTGGACTCCACCCCCGAAGCCGAGCGGCGGGTCTACATCCGTGACCTGCGCTTTTTCCTGAATCTGCGCACCGCCGTCAAGCGGCGCTACGGCGAGAGCGTGGACTTCGGCCCCCTGGAAGCCCAGCTGCGCAAGATGGTGCAGGAGCACGTGGGGGCGGACACCGTGACCCAGTTGGCCGAGCCAGTCAGTCTCTTCGACATTGAGGCCGCCGAGGAACAGGACGCCCAAATTGAAGGGGAAGCGGCGAAGGCCGACACGATGACGAGCCGCATCCGCCGCGCCGTCACCGAGCGCATGGAGGAGGACCCCACTTTCTACAAACGACTGTCGGAATTGGTGGACGAGGCCATCGCCGACCACCGCGCCGGGCGACTGGCTGACTTGGAATATTTGCAACGTGCTCAGGAACTCACCCGGCAGGCCCGTGAGCGTGGGGAGAGCGAAAGTGACCCCAGATTGCACGGGCGGGAAACGGCCCAGGCGTACCGGGGCCTGCTGGAAGAGGCACTAGGTGAGACATTGGGCGAGTTGCCGGACTTCGCGGAGCAGCTGACCACAGCGGCCCTGACCTTCGACGACAGCATTCAGGAGCTGAAAATCCGGGATTGGCACAGTAATCAGGGAGTGCGCCACCGCATGATGGATGCGATGGACGACCACCTGTACGAACTGGAACAGCAGGCGGGGAGGCGAATCCCGCACAGCTTGCGCGACGACTTGTTCGAGAAGATCCTTTCCGTGGCTCGGCACCGTGACGCATGAAGGCGGAAGCGGGGGGAGGGTGGCGGAATATGGCACGACCCGTATTCCTTACCTGCTAAAGCGTATGGAGCGGCGGACACTGAGCATCGAAGTGAAGCCCGATGGCACAGTGCAGGTCACCGCACCGTTAGACGCTGCTGAACACGAGATCCGCTGGAAAGTAGAGAAGCGGGGCAGCTGGATTCTGCGTCAGCAACGGGAACTCGCCAAGCTGCCCCCGCCTTTGCCCGAGCGTCGATACGTCAGTGGAGAATCCTGGCGGTATCTGGGTCGCCAGCACCGCTTGCGTGTGCTTACTGGTGATGCCGAAGGTGTACGCGTCATTCGCGGCGAGTTGCTGGTCACAACCAAGAGCCCGGAGCGGGTGCCGCGGGTGCTTGACCACTGGCTCAGGGCGCGAGCGCAGGCTGTGCTCACTGACCGTATGGCCGCTTGTCTGGAACACGCGGGGCACTTTGGGGTGCAGCACAGCGGCGACTTTTCCCTACGCCTGATGAAGACCCAGTGGGGCAGCTGCACACGCGCAGGCCGCTTGACCTTCAATCCCCGCCTTATTCAGGCACCGAAAGACTGCATGGATTACGTCATCCTGCACGAGCTGTGCCATCTCAAGGAATTCAGTCACTCGGCAGCGTATTACCAGTTACTCGGCCGGGTGCTTCCTGACTGGCGGCGGCGGTGGGAACGGCTCAACAGGCTGGTTGAGCTGCCCCAGTGAGTGGGCTTCCCTCTAAACCCCGAGTGCTAGGGGATATCTGACGGCAGGAAAAAGCGGAAGCTCAAGGTATGCCTACCAAACTGCTTCCGCTGCAACAGGTTAGCGTAGAAGACCTCTTCCTGCTCGCCTACGTGTACATCGACGATTATCTCAAGGCCGCTGTACACAGCGGCCTCTTCACACTTCCAAATGAGCCACACCAGAAGGCGACCTATGCGGAGTTGATGACGATTGCTCTTGTTGGGGAATGGCTGGGTGAGGCATCGCAAGAAAAGTGGTACCAGCAAGTACAGACCACCTACCGCCCTCTTTTCCCGCGTTTGCCGGATAGGACGCGGTATCTGCGCATTCAATTGAACTTCGAGACCATTTACGCTGACCTTGCACTGCGGTTGCCACATGTTGATGACGAAACGGTCTATGTGATTGATAGCAAACCGCTCGTTTACTGCGCTGGGACACGCTTTGCGCGTCCTCGTGCCATGAGCGAGGCCGCGAGTGGTAGAGGGGGAAACGGTGGATACAGCGTCAAAGGACGCTTCTATGGGTACAAGCTCCACGCCATCATTGACGACCACGGCATGGTGGTTCGGTTTGCTATTGCTGCGGGGAACGAGAGTGACCCACCGCTCGCGAGAGCGTTGCTGGAAGAGGGAGAAGGGGAATTGGTCCTTGGCGACCGTGGGTACCAAGGGTGTGGGGTATACGCGCAACCACGTTCAAACATGAAGAATCCGCGCCCCTGGTGGGGCGCGATGAGGTGGGTCAGGAAAACGATTGAATCTGTTTTCTCGCGTCTAGACCGTACGTTTCATCTGATGCTTCCACAGCTCAACTCGTTCCGCTCTGTCCGCGCTCATGTGTGCCGCAAGATTGCCGCTCACAATCTCGCCCTCTTCTTTGGAGGTCTCTAACCCCCTAGTGGATGACCAAGGGCATGAGAAGGCTTATAATGCTGCATGGGACGCCAAAAGCGATTCGTCGTCAACCTTCCTGAAGCTGAGCGTCAGAAGCTCATCGATATGACGAAGAAGGGAATGATCAGTGCGCGAGTCATGACTCGCGCACGTGTCCTTCTCCTGGCAGATGAACAGCTGCATGACAAGGTGATCGCTGAACGGCTGGCCGTCAGCAAAGGAATGATCGGTCAAATCCGCAGAAAATATGCGACTGACGGGGTAGCTGCTGCTCTTTACGAAAAACCGCGCCCCAAGCAGCCCCCAAAACTTGATCCGAAAGCCACGGCGATCCTGATCGCAGAAACCTGCTCGGATGCGCCAGAGGGGTACGCGAAGTGGACGATGCAGCTTCTCGCTGATCGTCTTGTCGCTTTAGGCGTCGTAGACAGTATTTCTGATGAGACCGTCCGAAAAACGCTTAAAAAAACGTAACTGCTCAGCAGGGGGACTTGCGAAGCGGAAACGGGTAGAGTAGGGGCATCACGCAAGAGACCTGTCCCAACTGCGAACGACTTGCTGCCGAGGTGACTCGCCTCCAGGCTGAAGTCGCCGCATTGCAAGCCGAGTTGCGGGCTATCAAAACCCTGCTCGGTCTGAATAGCAGCAACTCCAATCAACCACCGAGCAAAGACCCCCCCTGGAAACCCAAGAGCGAGCGTCAGAAGAGCGAACGCTCTTCTGGTGGACAAAAGGGACACCCAGGGAAAACGCTGAAATTCAGTGACCAGCCCGACGAAATCCAAACGCTATCGCTCACCGGAGCCTGCTCTTGTGGGACTGTCTGGGACGAGGTGGATGTCACCGATCATCTTGCTCGACAGGTTCACGATTTGCCAGAACTGCGTCTCCATATCACCGAGTACCAGGCCGAAGTGAAACTCTGCCCGAACTGTGGCTGTCGTGGACAGGCCAATTTCCCCGAGCATGTCCCTGGTCAGGTGCAATACGGTCCGCAACTCCATGCCTTCACGACCTTGCTGAATGTGGGGCATTTCATTCCATTGGAGCGGGTCACCCAGATTACGGACGCGCTTTTTGGCGCGTCCATCAGCGATGGTACGGTGGTTCTCAACATCAACCTGGCTTCAGAACGCCTTGAGCCTTTCGAGGACGAGCTGAAAGCTGGCCTGAGGCAACAAGCCGTACTCCATGCGGATGAAACGGGCACCAAGGTGAATGGGAAGCTGAACTGGTTTCATGTGGCCTGTTTTGCCAGGGGAACGCTCTATACCTTGCACGAGAAGCGCGGCTACGCGGCTCTTGAGGCGGCTGGCGTGTTGACCGACTTTACGGGCGTCGTGGTTCACGACGCTTGGAACACCTATTTCCGTCTCCCTGGAGAACACGCGCTGTGCAATGCTCACCTGCTGCGCGAACTGCGCAAACTGGATGAGCATGACCAGCAGCCCTGGGCCGGTGAACTGCGGCGGGAATTGCAGCAGGTCTACCATGCCCAGAAGACGGGGATATTGACGAATGAGCAAAGAGCTGCGTTCTATACGCGATTTGATGAACTGGTGCGGGCTGGCCTGCAAGCAAATCCGGCACAGGAACCTGTTCCAAAGCGGCGTGGTAAACCCAAACAGCTTCCGGGACGCAACCTGGCCTTGCGGTGTCAGCAGCACCGCGCAGCGATGCTGCTTTTCCTGGAGCGTGCTGACGTGCCGTTTGACAACAATCAGGCGGAACGTGACATCAGGATGGCCTGCGTAAAACGCAAGGTTTCGGGTGGGTTTCGCTCGGAGGTCGGAGGTCAGGCGTTCTGCCGGATTCGCAGCTTCATTTCTACCCTTCAGAAGCAGGGCTTATCAGTTTGGACTGGCTTGGTTGACGTTTTTCGTGGCGTCTTCAGGTTTTTATCTTGACAGGAGTACAAAAATTGGGCTGATAGGAAGTTGTGCGACAACCCATCAGCCCGGTTCCATTTTTAACCCAAATTCCTGACTGGCGTCACCACAAACGGAGCACTTACCCCTGGAATGCGCTCTGGGTCGTCGTCCTCGTCGGTCTTATGGCGGGGCCAGAAAATATTCTGGCCCTGAGCCAATGGATTCAGTTGCAACGTGACGAACTGACGCAGCGCCTCAAGCTCCAAGATGTACCGCGACAAGCCACGATTTATCGGTTTTTCTGGAAATTGGATGCCCATTTGCCGCAACTCAAGGTTGCTCTACTCGCTTGGGTCCTCAGTAGGTGACAACTTCGTCTCCAGCCGCGCCTGGCGGGCAGAAAGGACGGGTGAGCAGTTCCAGGAAAGCCCTGCATCGTTCGGGTTTCCAACGCAGGGCATCCACGAGATGCTGAGCACCGTGACGCACCAGGCTGACCGCTCTGCGACCATGTTTCAGGACGGGAATGGGATGGGTCTGGCCGAGCCAGACCCCCAGCTGCAAACAGAACATCCAGGCCAGCGTCACCAGACCAAAGAGCCGTTGTAGACGGCTTTTTTCTGTAATCCCCGTTCGCTCCAGGTCGAAGCCTCGCGTTTTGAAGCTGCTGAAGGTGCACTCAATTGACCAGCGCTGCTTGTAAAGCTTCCAGGTCTTCCGAGCATTGAAATCGGTAGCGATGATGATGAGGTCACCCACAGGTGACCTCGTCGCCACCACCCGCATCAACTCCCCGAACACAAACACCTTTTCGCTGATCTCGTGAAAATGACCGTGCTGGACATGCTCAAACCACTCTTTCCCGCTCATATCGTCCAGCATGTCGCTGTGCCGAATGCGGATGGCCCGCTTGATGCCCTGACGACGGAGAAAACGGAACCATTCCGCACCGATGAACTCACGATCAGCCACTAGGCCCAGCCAGCGTTTCGCTGGCAAGGCCCGAAGCAGCTTCAACACCAGCCACATCCGGGCGTACGTGTGACTGTTCCCGGACTCGTCGAGGGGCACCCAGATCAGGGGCAGGGTGAAGCCGTGGACCACGGCTCCAAGCACCAGAAAGTTGATGGGCGTCTCCCCGTGTTCCCAGTTGGTGCGGTCCAGACTCAGCAAAACCTTTCCTGGTGGCAGGTGGGCGACGAGCAGGGCGATGAAAAAGCCCATGTCCAGCTGCTCATCCCGGAAGGTCCGGTCTGCTCGTCTCTTCTTGCCCTGCGGGGTACTCATCCCTGGCATATGGGCACTCAGATCGTGATGATTGACGCTTCTCGCGGCAATCATCGCCAGGAGGACGTCAATGAGCCGCTGGAGCGTGTCGATGCGGAGATGACTGGCGTGCGCTTTGAAGTGCTGTGTGAGTACGGTAGCTTGTTGAGCAGTGGATTCTGTCGATTTCACACTCCCAGGAGACCGCGAACAGTCGGCCCCATCAAGCTTGATGGGGCCGACTGTTGATTTTTCCCGTCTGGGACGACATCGAACTGAAGTTGTCACCTACTGAGGCTTGGGTCAAACAGCAATGCCCTGAAATGCAAGACCGAGTTGCTGTCCTTGCTGGTGATGGCAAGGTGTTGAAAGGCAGTGCCCGAGAGAGCCAGTCGGCTCTCTCGTTCCTCTCCGTCTTTTTCCATGAACTCTCGCTGACCGTGACTCAGGTGGAGCAAGGCGGACGACATGAGGCCAAAGCCATTCAAGACGTTCTCGCTGACCTGAACCACCTTTTTGGTGAATCCTGGCTCCTGACACTGGACGCTGCCTACACTGAACACGAACTGACCAGCAAAGTGGTTGCAGCAGGTGGGGACTATCTCGTTCCCCTGAAGAACAACACGAAGGTGCTCAAGGAATGGGCCGTTATCGCCTTTTCATATCCAACAGAAAACGGCGTTGTTGACGTAGAAAACAGGAGCGGCGAAGTTTGGGAACGACGCACGGATATCCTGACTGCTGTTCCCGAAGCAATCCGGGAAGCGTTGCCTGATGTGAAGACATTGATACGACGTGAGCACCAAGTGACACGCCGAAACGGCAAGCAGACTGTGGAAATACGGTATGCCGTCAGCAGCATGCTGCTGACGGCAAAACAGGCTGAGGATATTTGGCGAGGTCACTGGGGCATTGAAAACCGCAGCCATCATGCCCGAGATACCGTGCTGCATGAAGATCGTTGCCGTATGAGACGAGGCGTACAGGGTCGGGCAGCCCTAAATGGAGTCGTCCTTGGGATACTGCTTGGTCATTCACGCTCTTTAACCGCTGTAGTGCGTCAAATTCGCGTTAAACCCATCGTTGGCCTACGGCTTCTTCTTCCTGAACTCGGTTGAGATAAAAACCTGGTGGCGTCTTACCCAAACTCGACTTCTCGTGCTGAGCAGTTACAAAAAAACGCACTCAAACCCTGGCAGGTCGAGAGCTGGTGCGTCTCCAAAGTAGGGGCAGACTTTGTCTGGCGTATGGAGGAAGTGCTGGATCTCAGTAGGTGACAACTTCGTCTCCAGCCGCGCCTGGCGGGCAGAAAGGACGGGTGAGCAGTTCCAGGAAAGCCCTGCATCGTTCGGGTTTCCAACGCAGGGCATCCACGAGATGCTGAGCACCGTGACGCACCAGGCTGACCGCTCTGCGACCATGTTTCAGGACGGGAATGGGATGGGTCTGGCCGAGCCAGACCCCCAGCTGCAAACAGAACATCCAGGCCAGCGTCACCAGACCAAAGAGCCGTTGTAGACGGCTTTTTTCTGTAATCCCCGTTCGCTCCAGGTCGAAGCCTCGCGTTTTGAAGCTGCTGAAGGTGCACTCAATTGACCAGCGCTGCTTGTAAAGCTTCCAGGTCTTCCGAGCATTGAAATCGGTAGCGATGATGATGAGGTCACCCACAGGTGACCTCGTCGCCACCACCCGCATCAACTCCCCGAACACAAACACCTTTTCGCTGATCTCGTGAAAATGACCGTGCTGGACATGCTCAAACCACTCTTTCCCGCTCATATCGTCCAGCATGTCGCTGTGCCGAATGCGGATGGCCCGCTTGATGCCCTGACGACGGAGAAAACGGAACCATTCCGCACCGATGAACTCACGATCAGCCACTAGGCCCAGCCAGCGTTTCGCTGGCAAGGCCCGAAGCAGCTTCAACACCAGCCACATCCGGGCGTACGTGTGACTGTTCCCGGACTCGTCGAGGGGCACCCAGATCAGGGGCAGGGTGAAGCCGTGGACCACGGCTCCAAGCACCAGAAAGTTGATGGGCGTCTCCCCGTGTTCCCAGTTGGTGCGGTCCAGACTCAGCAAAACCTTTCCTGGTGGCAGGTGGGCGACGAGCAGGGCGATGAAAAAGCCCATGTCCAGCTGCTCATCCCGGAAGGTCCGGTCTGCTCGTCTCTTCTTGCCCTGCGGGGTACTCATCCCTGGCATATGGGCACTCAGATCGTGATGATTGACGCTTCTCGCGGCAATCATCGCCAGGAGGACGTCAATGAGCCGCTGGAGCGTGTCGATGCGGAGATGACTGGCGTGCGCTTTGAAGTGCTGTGTGAGTACGGTAGCTTGTTGAGCAGTGGATTCTGTCGATTTCACACTCCCAGGAGACCGCGAACAGTCGGCCCCATCAAGCTTGATGGGGCCGACTGTTGATTTTTCCCGTCTGGGACGACATCGAACTGAAGTTGTCACCTACTGAGGTGCTGGATACGTACGCTTTGCCCTATGACCCTGAATATCCAGTGGTCTGCCTCGATGAAAAATCTGTCCAGCTTCTCGATCATGTTCGTGAGCCGCTCCCACCCGTGCCGGGTATCCCGGCACGGGTCGATCACGAGTACAAGCGCTGTGGGACAGTTAATCTCTTTATCGAATTTGAGCCGCTGACGGGGCAGCGCAGTGTGACGGTGACTGAGCGGCGAACGTCACAGGAATACGCAGCTCGTTTGCAAGCATTGGATCGACGCTACCCAGAGGCGAAGAAAATCCGACTGATCCAGGACCAGCTTTCGACCCATTCACCAGCAGCGCTCTACGACACATTGCCCGCAGAAGAAGCGAACCGCTTGAGAAAGCGGTTCGAGTGGATCTATACGCCAAAACACGCGTCCTGGCTGAATATGGCCGAGATGGAATGGGCCGCTCTGCAACGTCAGTGTCTGGATCGCCGTATAGCGGCGAAAGAAGCACTTGAGACGGAAGTTGCCGCCTGGGAGCGGCACAGAAACGCCAGGGCAGTCAAAGTGAATTGGGAATTCACGACCCAGGCAGCAAGAGGCAAAATGGCGCGTCACTACAAGCAAGTCGAATAGCCTCAATCATGCCCTTGGTCATCCACTAGCACTCGAGGTTCTAAATACTAGGGTGGCAACCCCACTCAAGCCTGAACGTTCGGTAGGGCTTCGAATTCCTTCGCCAGCCGGGCCTGTAACGCCGCGTGTACGTCGGGCGGAAGAGTCTCCTGGAAGATGTCTGTCAGCCTTTCTATCATCAGCATGAACTGCCCAATCTGATTTGCCGCTCCGTTTTTCAACCTGGTTTCTGCACGGATCTTCGCCAGCTTATACGGATTCCGCTTAATTCCTGCACAGGCGGGAAAGCGCCGCCTGTGCATCCATATCGCGAAATCCGTATCTTTTCCTACTCCTTTCAGCAATGGTTCGTGCAGTTTTAGGCGGCTTTGAGGCCAAAATTTAGCGGACTGAACGGCAAATGCTCTAATTCTGCAAAGCGGGCCGAGAGGTCCAAGTTGGACAAAATCACCTGGGCCAGCAGGGCGTTATACGCCCTGCGTTTCATGTCTTCGAGACTGAACACCAGATCCTGCCCGCCACCGGCCGCCCGCAGGACCTCCAGCCGACAAAGATTCAGGGTCAGCAACACCACATTCCAATGCGCTTCAATGCCCTGCTGTGAGCGCAGTTGCACATCCTGGCTCCCCAGGAACTGCTTGGCATCCCGGAAGATCAGTTCAATCTCGAAACGGCTCCGGTACAGCGCCATGATCTCATGAGCGGGCATCGTCACAGCGGTGCTGAACAGCACCGCGTAACCCGTCACTTGACCCTTTTTACCGACCTGCTGGATGACGACTGCACGCACTTCTCGCGCCCACTGCACGCTCCAGACCACCTGAGTCCACACCCGCTCGGTCGACGTTTCAGAAACGAGGTCAAAGCGCTGCAAGTCGCTGAAATCCACCTTGCCGTCGAACTTTTTTGGCCGTCCGCGTCGTCTGGGATGCTCGCCGGTATAGAGATACTTGAGGTTGGCGTTGCGAGGAAATCTGGAGATGAATGGGAGACCGTGACCGGTCACGGTCTCCACCATGGATTCTTTCGCATAGTTCCCATCCGCAACCACAGCGGCCAGATCAAGCCGTGGAACAGTCCGGAGATCGAGCAACACGTCATCCAGCTGGTCAGCGGCCTGTTCCAGACGACTCGGGGCCTCAGACCCGGTCCGGGTCTGACGGACATCGACCGTAAATGCCTGTCGGTGCTGGACGTCAATCAGGGCACAGCAGGATTGCTCGATCCCACGTTCGGTCCGTGCGGCACAGCCATTCCAGAACGAGCCGAGGTGTGCGGTGTGCTGACCAGATTTGCGGTGAAAAGAGGCGTCGATGGCCAGAACGCACAGTGGGCTGATCAGCCCACTCTCAATCGCCGTGCTCACAGTCGCCCGGTGTACTGCGCCCCAGGGAATGGCCCCGGGGTCACTTCGGTGCAGCCAACGACGGATCGTACTCTCCGAGCAGGCCGCATATCGGGAGAGGTTCAGGACGTTCAGCCGTCCAGGAACAGCGAGAAATACGCTAAGCAGCACGGTCAGAAAATTCCGCTGCGTCTTGCGCAGCGGGACCGCGCTGAGAACGTACTGTAGGATGGCCATTAGACCCATTGGAAGCGGTGTGTTCACAGCCCCATTTTCGGTGGGTCTTTCTTTGTGACCTCAAAACTGCACGAACCATTGGTAGAAGGTGAAAGGTCCCAAATCCTCGTCCAGCAGGAGATTTTTGGGAATTCATAGAAGTGGGCAGAACTTTCCTCCCGTCCTCCAAAACCGTAGGTCGAGGGTTCAAGTCCTTCAGGGCCCGCCAAACATTCCCCGTCTTCGTGACGGGGTTTTTTGCTGTCCGGGAGGGCACACGGCTGTTTCCGTCTGCGCGCCCCCGCTTGCGGCCCGCTCTTTGTGGTGCGCGTATTGTCTCACGCGGCCTCCGCCCGTTCCATCCCCCCAGCGCCCTTTCTGGCAGCGCGGCGGCCCCTAGACTGCCCCGCAGATGCTGCGTCCCCTTCCCCAGAAAGAAAATCTGAGCAACCGTGAACTGCTCGCGGTGCTGACCCGCACCCTGCCCGACCTGCTTCGCAGTGCGCCCGTGCTGGTGTCGCTGATGCTGGGCATGGCGGTGATTCAGGGCGTGATGCCCGCGCTGACCATCCTGCTCGGCAAGTGGACGGTGGACGGCGTGGGCGCGGCGCTGGCAGGCCGGGACGCCAACCTGTCGCTGCTGGCGGCGGCGTGGGCGGGCGCGGCGCTGCTGGGGCAGGTGACGCAGGTGGCCGCGCAGGTCCTTCAGGGCTACGCCGCCGACCACTTCACCGTGCAGACCATGGGGCGGCTGATGGACAAGGTCGGGCAGTTGCCCGGACTGGACGTGCTGGAAGACCCACGTTTCCACGACGACATCGAGATTTTGCAGATGGGCGCTCCCCGCCGCCCGCTCAATCTGGTCTCCACCATGCTGTCTCTCATCCGGTCGGTCATCAGCGCCCTGAGCGTGTCGGCCACGCTGCTGAGCATCGGCTGGTGGGTGCCGCTGGTGGTGGTCGCCGGGATGCTGCCCGCGCTGCTCAAGCAGATGGAGTTCTACAAGCTCGGCTGGAGCATCTTTATTCAGCGCACCCAGGATTCGCGCGAGGTCAATTATCTTCAGCGCGTCGCCCTGCGCCACGAGTACGCCAAGGAAGTGCGGCTCTACGGCCTGTTGCCCTACCTGCAGTCGCAGTACCTGACCCGCACGCTGGACTACCAGCGCACCATGCGCGGCGTGAGAAACCGGCAACTGGTGGGCATCTTGCCCTACCAACTGCTGCTGCTGCTCGTGACGGCGGGGCTGTTTGTGTACGTGGTGGGCCGCGCCGAACAGGGCGTGTACTCGGCGGGCAGCGTGGTGCTGGTCATCACGGCGCTCGCCGGGCTGCGCGGAGAGTTGCAGACCATTTCCGAACTCATCAGTTCCGGCACTGAGCACCTGAACTGGTTTGCCAAACTTCACCGCTTTCTGGACTCCACGCCCGCCGTCACCCTTTCGCCCGACCCGCGCCCGCTGCCGCGTGAACTGACCCTGACCCTGGAGGACGTGTCGTTCGGCTACCGCGACCAGGCGCCCGTCATCGAGCACCTCTCGCTGACCATTCCCGAGGGGCAGACCGTCGCCATCGTGGGCGAAAACGGCGCGGGGAAGACCACGCTGGTCAAGCTGCTGCTGCGCTTTTACGACCCCTCACAGGGCCGCGTGCTGGTGGGCGGAGCAGGCGAGCAGACCGATCTGCGCGACCTGGACGCAGGCGAGTGGCGCGCTCAGGTGGCGGCGGTGTTCCAGGATTTCGCCCGCTTCGAGTGGACGCTGCGCGACAACGTGACGCTCGGGCAGCCCGAGAACCCGGCCAAGCTGTCGCACGCGGTGGAGGCGAGCGGGCTGGGCGCGGCGCTGGGCCGGGTCAATGGCGGCCTGGATGCCCGCATCGGGCAGGCGTTCGGCGGCGTGGACCTCTCGGGGGGGCAGTGGCAAAAGCTCGCCACCGCCCGCGCCCTGTACCGCGAGGCCCGCGTGCTGATTCTGGACGAGCCGACGGCGGCGCTCGATCCCCGCAGCGAAAAGGAAGTCTTCGACGCCTTCGCCGCGCTGTCGCAGGGCCGCACCACCCTGCTGATCACCCACCGCCTCGGCAGCGTCTTGATGGCCGACCGCGTGCTGGTGATGAAGCGGGGCCGCCTGATTGAGGACGGCACCCACGCTGAACTCTTGGCGCGGGGCGGGGAATACGCCGAGCTGTGGCAGTTGCAGGCGAGTCAGTACGGGGGAGACGTCAGCCCTGTTCCGGCGCGGCCCGGTGCCTGAGCACTCCTAACCAGTTGGCGGCGACCAGCAGCGGCAAGAAGGCCAGCACCAGCGACAGGGCGCTGAGCAGAAAGAGGCGTAGGGTCGCTTCGGCGGCGCCGCTGACCCCGTTCATGAGTGGAAGCGCCGCCGTCGCCAGTAGGAGGGGAGGCAGCCCGCACAGCAGCGTGGTGAGCAGCACGCCCAGCGCTCCACGCAGGCCCGCGCCCCGCTGCCCGGTCCAGACGCCGTAGCCGAGAATCAGGCCCGCCGCCACCACCCCCAGAACGAGGCCGGTGCCGCTGCCGAGATTGATGGTCTGGTCCATAGCGCAAGCTTACAGGCTGTCTTGCAGTCCCAACTCTGCCCGTTCCGCCTTCGTGAAGCCCTTTTTCGTGACCAGCAGGTAACTGCCGCGCAGCAGTTCGCGCACCAAGTCGTCCGGCACGCTGCCGTCCAGCGTGACCGTGACCCAGTGCTTTTTGTTGAGGTGGTGGCCCGGCACCACGCTCTGCGGGTACGCCTGCCGGAGTTCGTGCCCGCGCTCCGGATCCACCTTGACGCTCAGGCGCAGCGGCTCCTGGGTGACATCGGTCAGGGCGTACATCCTGGACTTGGTGAGGTGGCCGACCTTGAACACCAGCGTCTGGTCGTCGAAGGGAAAGGTTTCGAGCGAGTGGGGCAGGGGGTCACACACGCCACGCAGGTCTTCTACCGTCCGCATGGCGCCGAGGATAGCCCCCAGGGTCAGCCGTGTGCGCCGGTGTCCAGGCCCTGTGCTTCCTGCAATTCGACGTTGGCGTCGGCGGCTTCCGCGTCGCCGCCGGTCATGGTCACGACCTGTTCGGCGCTCAGGCCCTCGCCGGGGGTCACGTCCACCCCGCTGGCGGGGCGCTGGGCATAGTCGGCAGGGGGCGGTCCCTGCTCGGCCACGACCTCGCTGGGAACGGCGTGTTCGTCGGCGTGCACGCTGAGTTCGGCGGCGATGGGCGGCACGGTGTCACGTTTGGCATCGGTCATTCGCGCAGCATGCCACCCGATTGTCAGCCCGGCTGACCCCCCGGCCTTGAGCGTGTGTTGAACTTGGGGGCATGCGCCGTCTGCTCGCCCTCGCCCTGCTGCTGCTTTCGCCCGCCAGCGCCACCCGGCTGGTGCTGCTCAGCGATTTCAACGGGGCGTACGGCGAGGTGAGCTATCCGCCCGCGCTGACCCGCACCGTGGGGCGCATCCTGAACGACTGGAAACCCGACCTGGTGGTCTCGGCGGGCGACCTCGTGGCCGGGCAGAAGGCCAGCCTGACCGACACGCAGGTGCGGGCGATGTGGGCTGCCTTCGAGCGGGACGTGCGCGGGCCGCTGGCGAGGGCCGGGATTCCCTTCGCCTTCACGCTCGGCAACCACGACGCGGGGCTGGCGCAGGACCGCCGGGAAGCGGCGCGGTACTGGCAGGCCCACCCTCCGGCGCTGCGGTACGTGGACCACTCGGCGTTTCCTTTCCGCTCCTCCTTCACCTTCGGGGAGCTGTTTTTCGCGGTGCTGGACGCTGCCGGGCCGAACGTGGACGCCGCGCAGCGCCGCTGGCTGGCCGCGCAACTCGCCACCCCCCAGGCCAGGGCCGCCCGTTTCCGACTGGTCCTCGGGCATCTGCCGCTTTCCGGGGTCAGTGCCGGCAAAAACAGGCCCGGCGAGGTTCTGCGTGAGGCCGGGGCGCTGCGTGAGGTGATGGAGCGGGGACAGGTGACGGCCTACGTGTCGGGCCACCACGCCGCCTTTTTTCCCGGACGCCTGGGCAAGCTCAACGTGCTGGCGAGCGGCGGCATCGGCGGGCGCGATTACGTCGGCTTTCCCGGCACCGCCCGCAGCACCGTGACCGTGCTCGACGTGGACGGGGACCGCCTGCGCCTGACCCTTTACGACGCCGACACCGGGCGCGAGGTGCCGCTGTCCACCTTGCCTGCGCGGGTCTCGGGCCTGGGCGGAACGCTGGAGCGGGTGGGCGACCTGCGCTGATTTACCCTGACCCTCATGATTCGTGCCAAGGACCTCGCCAGTGGTCAGGAACTGGACTGGACCGGCCAGACGGTGGGCGTGTGGGTGGACGCGCAGGACCCAACGCCCGAGGAACTCGCCCGGCTGCGGGCGGCGTTTCCCCTCAACCGGCTGGCGCTGGAAGACGCGCTGGAACAGGGCCACTGGACCCGCGCCGAGCAGTACCCCGAACACACCTTCGTGACCGTGCGCAGTTTCGCCCACCCCGAGCAGCCCGACGAATTTACCGAGCGCGTCAGCATCTTCGCCTTTGCTCCGGCACCCGACCAGCCCTGCGGCGCCGTGCTGACCCACAGCCGCAGCGGGACGCGGGCGCTGGGGGCGGTCTGGGCGCAGGTGGGGCGCGAAGCGGTCAACACCGCGCAGGAGGTCACCTACGAGCTGCTCGATCAGACCGCCGACGGCTTTTTTCTCGCCGCCGACGCGCTGGAGACGCAGGTGGACACGCTGGAAGAACAGATTTTCCGCTCCCCGCGCTTCAACCCGGTGGAGCCGGTGTTCGACCTCAAGCATCTGCTGGGGCAGGCGCGGCGGCTGGCGACCGACGCCCGCGAGGCGAGTGCGCTGCTGGGCCGCCAGACCAGCCTGCACGCCGAGCAGGTCCGTTTCCGCGACGTGCAGGACAGCTTCACCCGCGTGGGCAGCCGCCTGGACGGGCTGCGCGACTCGCTCAGCAGCCTGCTCGACCTGCACCTCGCCCTTCAGGGCCAGCGCATGAACGAGGTGATGCGGACCCTGACCGCCGTGAGCGTGGTGTTTTTGCCGCTCACCTTCCTGGCCGGGGTGTGGGGCATGAACTTCGAGCACATGCCCGAACTCGCCTCGCCTTACGGCTACGCGCTGGCCTGGGGCAGTTTTCTGCTGGTGGGCGGGCTGCTGGCGTACACGTTCAAGCGCCGGGGATGGTGGTGAGCCGAGGATGGAAAGCCGGCGGCTGCCTTGATACGGATTCCGCTTAATTCCTGCACAGTCGGGAAAGCGCCGCCTGTGCATCCATATCGCGTAACCCGTATTTTTTCCTACTCGCATCCGCTCTGCTGCGCAGCTTTGCAAGTCGGATTGAATCTGAAACGACCAGATTCAATCGGAATCCGTATGACACCCCCGCGCTACCCTGCGGGCTATGACCACGCCTGACCAAGCGCCTCCCTCTGCCCGTCCCCGAGTGCTCGTCGCCAACGACGACGGCATCTTCTCGCCCGGCATCAAGGCGCTGGGCCTCGCGCTGGGCGAGTGGGCCGACGTGGTGGTGGTGGCGCCCGACGTGGAGCAGTCGGCGGTGGGACACGGCATCACCATCCGGCGCCCGCTGCGCTTCAAGCACACGGCGTCGGCGGGTTTCGGTGACATTCCGGCGTACCGGGTGGACGGCACCCCCGCCGACTGCGTGGTGCTGGGTGTGCATCTGCTGGGGCGACCCGACCTCGTGGTCAGTGGCATCAACATCGGTCCCAACCTCGGCGAGGACCTGACGCACTCGGGCACGGTGGCGGCGGCCATCGAGGGCCTGACGCTGGGGCTGCCCGCCATCGCCTTCAGCCAGTTCGCCAATGAATCGGGCGAGTACGAGTTCGGGCCTTCGGCAGCCTACGCTTCCAGGCTGGCGCGAGAAATCTGCGCCCGGGGGCTGCCGCCACGGGTGCTGCTCAACGTCAATTTTCCCCGCGTGTCCCCGCGTGGGGTGTGCGTGACCGAGGTGGGCCGTCACCGCTGGGAAGACAGCGTCCTGACCCGCCAGGACCCCGAAGGCCGCGACTACCACTGGGTCGCCGGGGTCAGCACCGCCCACGACGGGACCGACGAAAAGACCGATTACGGCGCGGTGCAGGCCGGGTTTATCAGCGTGTCTCCGGTGCGGCTCGACCTGACGGCGCGCGACCTGCTCGGGGAACTCGCGCAGGGGTTGCCCCCGCTCGACACCGACCTTCGCTGACCTGCCTCCCTGACCGGCCAGCACGGGCGCAGGCCCACCGCCGCAAGTTCAGGCGCGGCTGTGGTGCTGCCGGATGCGCTCTGCGATGTCGGGCACCCGGCTCTCGTAGGCCGAGAACAACATCACCGACATCAGGCGCCCGACCTGCTCGCGGTCGTAGTCGGGGTTGAGGAGCAGTTCGTGGGCAATGGAGAGGACCAGGGTCCGCTGCATCAGAATCAGGTCGGGGTGCGCGGCGCTGATCTCGGGCGGCAGGTAGTCGATGGTCTGGCGGTCCAGAGAATCGAGAACCCGCTGGCGCCGCGCCTGAAAGTGGGGACCACCGCCGCTGTGGAGCAGCAGCAGCAGCTCGCGGTGTTCGAGCAGGGCGGCAAGCAACTGCACCGGCGGAAACAGGCTGTCCTCGGCCACGCGCCGGTCGATTTCCTGCAGCCACTCGGCCACCCGGCGTTCGAGCAGGGTGTCGAGAATCGCCTCGGTCGAGGGGTAGTAGGTATAGATGTTGGGCCGCGAGGTCTGGAGTCGCTCGGCGATATCGGCCATCTTGATGTTCTCGAAGCCCTGCTCGATAAAGAGCTGCGAGGCCACCTCCAGAATCTGTTCACGGCGCACGTCCGCGCTCAGGCGTCTACGGGGTTCAGGCATAAACGGCAGTGTAGCACTTCCTGACACAATGTCGGGATACCCCTGGATGGAGGAGGTGCGTTCATCGCGTGTCGGGAGGCCTAGATTAACGGACATGCTCACGGCATTTGCCCTTCTGCTCAGCGTTACCGCAGTGCTGGCCTTCTTGAATGAACGTTTCTTTAAACTTCCGACCACCGTCGGGGTGACGCTGGCGGGCGCGCTGGCGAGTCTGCTCCTCATCGCCCTCGACGCTCTGGGGCTGACCGGGCCGCGCGGCTGGGCGGCGGGCCTGCTGGAAACCCTGGACTTTACCGATTTCGTGCTCAACGGGATTCTGAGCATCCTGCTGTTCGCCGGGGCGCTGAGCCTCGACGCCCGGCAGTTGCTGCGTCAGCGCCTGAGCATCCTGACGCTGGCGGTGGTCAGCACGCTGCTCAGCACCTTTCTGATCGGTTTTGCCGCCTACGGCATCTTCGGGCTGGTGGGCCTGAGCGTGCCGCTGCTGTGGTCGCTGCTGTTCGGGGCGCTGATTTCGCCCACCGACCCGGTGGCGGTGCTCGACCTGCTCAAGCGGGCGGCGGTGCCCAAACGCATCGAAACCCTGATCGCGGGCGAGAGTCTGTTCAACGATGGCGTGGGCGTGGTGATTTTTCTGGTGATTGCCGGGATGGCGGGCATCGGACACGGGCACGGCGAGGGCAGCGTGCTGGGCGCCCTGGAGCTGTTCGGGCGCGAGGCGCTGGGCGGCATGGTGTTCGGGGCGCTGCTGGGCGCTCTCGGCTACCTGATGCTGCGCGAGATCGAGCAGCAGGCGGTCGAGGTGCTGATTACGCTGGCGCTGGTGGTCGGCGGCTACGTGGCGGCCTCGGCGCTGGGCATCAGCGGCCCGCTGGCGATGGTGGTGGCCGGACTCATCATCTCGGCGGGGCGGCACGTCGCCTTCGGGGAAGACACCCGTGAACACATCGAGGGCTTCTGGGAAACGACCGATCAGGTGCTCAACATCCTGCTGTTCGCCTTTATCGGCCTGGACGTGCTGCTGACCGAAACCACCGGCCCGCAGCTTGTGGCCGGGGGGCTGCTGGTGCTCGTCTCACTGCTCGCCCGCTGGATCAGCGTGGCGCTGCCCTTTTCACTGCTTCGGCGGCGCGAGAACTACGGCACCTACACCGTGCGGCTGCTCACCTGGGGCGGGCTGCGCGGCGGCATCGCCATCAGCCTGGTGCTGGGCCTGCCCGAAACGCCCTACCGCACCCACCTCGTCACGGCGACCTACATCATCGTGCTGTTCAGCATCGCCGTGCAGGGCCTGACCATCATGCCGCTGGTCCACAGGGCGGTGGCGGCCAACCCCGAGGACACCAGCCCCGAGGACACCGCGCCGGAAGTGCCCCTGGGGTCATAACCCCACCCCCGTTCGAAGTGGACTTCCAGAGAACCCCCCCCCTGGCTTGACGCATCACGCGCAGATCAGGGGGGGTTCTCTTTCGGGTGGGCCGCTGTTTACGGGCCGCTCATGGCCGAGGCCGCCGGCTTGCCCGAGGCGCTCACGCCGGTCATCAGGGCTTCACGGATGCCCGAGGCGATGCCCACAGACACGCGCTCGAGGTAGTTGTTGTCCGTGAGGTTCTGGCCGTCCACCGGGTGGCTGGTAAACCCGATTTCGACGAGGGCCGCCGGAATGCGGCTGTTGCGCAGCACGCTCAGCGAGCGGTAGCCCTTGATGCCCCGGTTGAAGGCGCCGGTCATGTCCACCATGTCGCGCTGCAAGACGGTGGCGAGCTGGTAGGACAGGTCGTGGTTGGGGTTCCACCAGGTTTCGATGCCGTAGCCCTTGAGCGCGGTG
The DNA here is from genome assembly GCF_011067105.1 of Deinococcus wulumuqiensis R12. NCBI lineage: Bacteria > Thermotogati > Deinococcota > Deinococci > Deinococcales > Deinococcaceae > Deinococcus > Deinococcus wulumuqiensis. The sequence continues at coordinate 2,657,117 of NZ_CP049357.1, forward strand.
CTGGCTTCGGTGGCGTTGACGTGAATGCTGACGAACATCTGGGTGCCGGGGGTGCCCATCTTGGCCCGCATCTGCAGGTCGGTGTTCTTGTCGGGGTGCAGCTCGCGGTCGGTGTCGCGGGTCAGGACGGCGTCCACCCCGGCGGCCACCAGCAGGTCGCGCACCCGCTTCGCCACGTCGAGCGTGACGACCTTCTCGACGATGGTGCCCACCGCGCCGGGGTCCTTGCCACCGTGGCCGGGGTCGATCACCACGCGTGGACGCACGGAACTCGCCCGCAGCGACAGCACCGCCGCGCCGCTGCTCGCGGACATGGGCGGCACGGCGGCCAGCGTCTTTTCCCGGGGGGCCAGCGGGGTCAGGTTCGCCATCGCCGGGGAAATGTCGAGCACCAGCCGCGAGCGCTCGCCGCTGAGCGGAGGCAGCACCTGGGCACGCCAGCCGCTGCGCGAGGTGGTCGGGGACCCGGTCACGATGCTGAGATTCACGCCTTCGGACGAGGGTTCGTAACGCCACGAGCGCACCTCGGCGGAGGTGTCCTGCTCGTTGGTGGGGGTACTGCCCAGGCCCACACCCAGCAGTTCCACCCGCAGTCCCAGGGTGCCGGGCACGATGCGGTAGCCCGCCCCCGGGGGCAGGTCGAGCACCATGCGGGTCACGCCGGGGGTCTTGCCGATGCGCGGGGCCTGAATGGTCGCGCCGCTGCTCAGGGGGCCGGGAATGCGCCCGACCAACGTGCTGGGGCGGGCGGTGTCGGCGCCGGGGAGTGGGGCCGGGGGCGCGGGCGGCGGGGTGCCGGGCTGCTGCCGCACGCTGTCGCCGGGCGGAAGGTCGGTGGTGTGGACGCTGCCCGCCGCCGTGTCGGTCACGGGCACCGGCGCCTGCAGGCTGGCCTGGGCACGCGCGTCGGCAGGCGCGGCGGCGAGAACGCGCCCGCCCACGTTGCCCGCGCCGCCGCGCAGCCGTGGGCCGAGTTCCACGATCAGCACCCGGCTACCGCTCGCGATGGTGGCTTCCGTCGCCCGCCAGCCGTCACTCAGCGACAGGGGAAAGGGCGTGCCCATAATGATCTGCCCGCTGCTGGCCCGGTACTCGGTCAGGTGCTCGGCCAGCCGCAGCGCCGAGGCGGGCACCACCCGCACCCCGCCCACGTCGATGCGTAGCCCGCCGAAGGTCGGCACCAGCGTGTAGGTCATGCCTTTGGGCAGGTCGAACACCAGCTTGGTGCCTTCCGCCGTGCCGCTGATGCGCGGGCTTCCGAAACTCGGCGTCTTGGCCTGGGCCAGCGTTTCGGCACCCCCCGCAGGAGCCGGAGAGCTTTTGGAAGAATTCGCTGAAGCACGTACCGGCGCGGCGGCGGGCACCACTCCACCCACCGCCGCGCCGCGCACCGTCGGTTTGACCTGAGCAGGAGCGGTCCGCAAAAAGGGGTCTGTTTGAGCCGCCGCCCATGACCCGAGCAGCAGCGCTGATGAGAGGAGCATGGCAGGCAGCTTCATGTGCTTCCATCTTGTCGGTTGTGGCGGTGAGAAATTTAATCACGAAGCTCATTCTTTATGCAGTTGTGGGCGTCCTGGCAGTTTGACCGCTTCAGGAAAACCTCGGCTCCTTCGTTGCCTGCACGTTTGAATGAATTCTTGCACTTGCATATTAATCAATTCAAATCTGTTGTTGAACGAACCCTGTTCAAGTGTTCTGCGGGTCGGGTACGTCCGTTTCGGCCTGCTGCGCGTCGTTCGCGCCGCTGCTGAGCACTGTGGCGAGAACGACCAGCGCTCCGCCGAGGGCACCGCGTGCGCCCACCCGCTCACCGATCAGCAGAAAGCTGAACAGCGAGGCGCTGACCGGTTCCAGCGCGTAGATCAGGCTGGCTTCGGTGGCGCTGACGTGGCGCTGGCCCACCGTCTGAAGCAGCGTGGTCACGGCGGTGGCGACCACACCGAGGTAAAGCAGGGGCGCCCACGCCGCCGCCGGGGGCCACAGCGCCGCGCCGCTCAGCAGCGCCCACACCCAGGCGAGCAGCGCCACGGTCAGGACCTGTGCCAGCGTAAAGGGCAGCGGCGCGTGCCGGGACGCCAGCTTTTCCAGCGTCACGATGAACCCGGCATAGGTCACGGCGCAGGCCAGCGCCCAGGCGTCGCCCTGAACCCAGGCTCCCCCTTCCCAGGACAGCAGGGCCAGTCCGGCAACCGCCAGCGGCAGCGCCGCCCACAGCAACGCGGGCAGCCGCCGCCGCTGCACCAGGGTCAACCACAGCGGGACCAGCACCACACTCAGCGCCGTGAAAAAGGCCGCGCGGTTGGCGGTGGTGCTTTGCAGGGCGATGGTCTGGGTGCCGTACCCTGCAATCAGCCACAGGCCGAGGATGAATCCGTCGCGCACCAAGCTTCGCCGGCCAGTTTCTTCTGCGGGGTGCGCCGCGTCAGGAGCGGACCGCCGCCCCAGCGCGAGCACCGGCAGCAGCGCCAGCGCCCCGATGGAAAAGCGCCAGGCGAGCAGCGCGGCCGGAGACAGCAGCTTCCCGAGTTCCTTGACGACTGCGAACGTGCTTCCCCAGATGGCAGTCACCACCAGCAGAAGAACGATGCCGCGCAAATGAGAGGTCATACGGCTTTGAACTTTAGCCCGAACTTGGCCACAGACCTGACCGGCATCCACTCGCCCGAATGCACAGGCCGGACAGACCGAGAGGGCAAGAGGATACGGCGGCCCCTCTCGTCAAGGTGGACCGCCGGTCAGCTCAAACTCAGGGTCAGGGCTGGCGCTGGCCCGCCGTTTCGTCGAGGGTCAGGTCGAGGCGCAGGTACGGTCCCTGACGGGTGTAGGTGTACGCGCTCTGGAAGCCCTCGAAGCCCTTGAGGTTATATCCCGCCGTGACCCAGGTGCCGGGCAGGGCACGGACGCTGCCTTCCACGCCGTAACCGAACAGGGTGGTCTGGGTGGCAGGTTGGGTCAGGGCGCGGCCCCAGGCGGTCAGCGCAATGCGGTCGGAGAGGTACGCGGTGCCGCCCAGCCAGCCCTGGAGGGTAAAGCTGTCGCGGTCGTCGAGCTGGGTGCGGCTTTCCACTCCGCCGCGCACTCCCCATTGAGACTGACGGTAGGCGGCGCTCAGACCGAAGGCAAGTTCCGGCTGGCCCCCGGCGAGCGAGCCGGTCACGTAGCGGCCATAGCCCAGGCTGCTCAGGGTGCGGCCCCGGTAGGCGTAGCCGACTTCCAGGCGTTGCCCACCGCGCCCCTGTCCGAACTCGGCCATGCCGCCCGCGTTCAGGGTCAGTTCGTCGTTGACGCTGCCGGTCACGCCGCCGCGCAGCACGACACCGAAGCCCGCATCGCTGCGGTAGGACACGTCGGTGCCGGCGGTGGCACTCAGGCGGTCGGTCTTGTAGTTGACATCGGCCCCGGCGCCGCTTTCCAGTGCGGCCTTCGCCACGTCGTAAAGCACGCTGCCGCGCAGGTTGAGCGCCGTGCGGTCGTTCAGCGGCAGGGTGGTGGTCACCCCGAAGCGGGCGCGGTTGCCGGCGCCGCTGGCGGTGGGCAATTCGTAGCCCACGGCGTAGTTCACGTTGCCCAGCATGGTGTCGAGCGTCAGCGCGGCGGCCTGACCCACGCCCCAGGTGATCTTGTCGTTGAAGCCCAGGGTGAGGTTCTTGCGAATGCGGAACTTGGTGCTGATGTCGGTGGTGGGGTCCAGGTTGCCGATGATCGGCTGGGTGTGAACCACGTCGACCGAAATCGGGTCACGCTGGTACCCCACGCTGCCGACCACGCCCAGACCCGAGCGGTCCCCGAAGGCGTAAGTCACCCCGCCGCCCACCGTGAAGGGGTCGAGGCGGTACACGGCGCGGGCGGTGACGTTGCCGCCCCGGGTGCGGTCCGCGTTTTCCACGTCGCTGGAGCGCGGCGCGGGCAGGTCACGGTACTCGGCTTCGGCCACGACGCTCAGGCGCGGCGTCAGGTGTCCGTTGTAGCGCCCACCGACCACCAGACCGGGGCTGAAGGGGGCCAGCCCCTGGTAGCTTTCCTGCTGGTAGCGCACGCGGAAACTGAGGTCGTGGTTCTGGTCGAGCACCGTGCCCAGGTCGGCGCTTGCCTGAACTCCGCCCGAGTACGCGACCAGACCGCTGGCCTTGAGCGCTCCCTTCTGGTAGTCCGCCTTGACGCCGTAGGTCGTGCGTCCATCCAGGTGAACGGCGGCGATTCCGGCGCTGTAGTTGGTCCCCGTCGTCTTGATCTGGGCACCGTACACGGTGCGGCGCTTGCCCAGGGGGTTGTCCAGACGGTAGCTGGCGTACACCACATGCTCGTTGAGCTGCGCGTCGAGGCGGTCCACAGCGCGGTTGAAGGTCACCACGCCGCTGCGGGGGTCGAACACGTAGTCCACGTTGCGGACCAGTTTTTCCCGTTCGAGTTCCTTGCCGGTGCTGCGTTCCAGCGTCACGAGTTCCAGCGTTTCGCTGCCCAGGGTGATGCCGGTGTCGCCCAGCCGCAGCACACGGGTGCCTTCGGGCGTCAGGGGCCGGTTGACCACCCGGTCTTCGGGCACCAGCGCGACGAACCCCGACACCTGCGGGTTGGTCTTGGAATAGGCCGTCAGCGCGGTGAGTTCCTCGCCCACCGGCAGCACGTCCACCGGCAGGCTGCGGCGGCGGTACTCGGCCCGGAAGTTGGGGTGGTCGTAGGTGAAGGCCACCGGATCGATGCCCTGCAGCGGCACGTTCTCGGTGCTGGCGTCGCCGTAGACGGTGTTGCGAATCAGGGTGTTGCGGTCGGTCGGCAGGCCGTCCTTGTCGGCAGCGATGTACAGCTTGCCCGCGCCGAGCGGTCCCTCGTAGGCGCCCCGGGCCTGCCAGGTCAGGTCGTCCTGCGGCGTGAAGGTCCCGTCAAGGCCCACCGTCGCGCTCACCACGCCGATGCCCACACGGCTGCGGTCGGGCGTGACCTCGTAGCGGTAGGTCTTGACCTCCTCGTTCTGCAGCACGTCGAGCTTCAGGGCGACCGGCGAAACCTGGGGCTGGAGTTCCAGCGTGCCTTCCCCGCCGACCAGCCGGACCTGGTAGCCGGGCTGACCGGGGTCGGCGTCGGGCAACCGGGGTTCGAGGTTGGTGCGCACCGTCACCGTCGGCTGGTTGGTGAGCTGCCCGGAGGCGTCCAGGGTACGCAGTTGCACCCGCACCGGCGAGCTGCCGTCGGCCTGCAACTCCAGCGGCTTGACCTCGGTCTTGGCGGTGGGGCCGACCAGCACGACCTTGATTTCGTCGTTCAGAACGCGCAGGACGTTGGTGCCCGCTTTGAGGGGAACCCCCACGTAGGTCAGGCGCTGCACGCCCCGGACGCCGTCCTGCACGTTGGTGCCGATGTTGTCCTCGTCGACGGTCACACCGTTGACCGTCAGGGCAGGAACAGGTCCCTGGGGCGCTTCCACCGTCACGCTGATGCGGTCACGGATGCGGTACACGGCGCCGTCTGCGGGCAGCTTGATGGCGCCCCCGTTCTCGACCTGCTGACCGTCCGTGGCGGCCGTGAGCTTGCTGGCGGCCCGCAGGTCCCCGGCGTCAAGCTGGCCCTGCAGCAGCTCGGTGCGGTTGCCGCGCAGCGAGACCTGCAAGGCGGCGGGGGGCAATTCCCCCAGCGCCTCGGTGTGGGTCAGGTCGTAGCTGATCGACCCGCGCAGCGCCGCGCCCTGCTCGGTGCGGTTGCCGGTCGGCGCGTCCACGACCCAGTACAGCGTGCCGCTGGGACCGCGCAGGGGGTCGGGCAGCACCTTGCCGTCGAGTCGGCCACTGCCACTGACCAGCGTCGCTCCGGCAGGCAGCCGCTGAGCGAGCGTGATCTGCTGCGTTTCGCTCGGCACGTCGAATGGGAGCGACACCGTGCTGCTGCGCGTGATTGCGGGGGCGGGTCGGTCCTGGGCCGGGGCGTCCGTTCCCAGCGCGGCGCCTTCACCGGTCAGCCGCAGGGAAAAGCGGCTCGCCGCGTCACCCTGCACCCGCAGGCGGTAGGTGCCGGCCGGAAGTTCCTGCTCGATCAGGGTCTGCCAGCCCTGCTCACCGACGGTCAGAGGCTGCGTCGGCACGTCCTGGCCCGCCGCGTCGGTCAGGCTGACGGTCAGTCCGGCGGCCGCATCACGGGAGCCAGCCGTGTCCGAAGGGGTTTCCTGCAGTTCCAGCTTGACCGGGCCGGAGGCCGCGACGGTCAGGAACAGACTGGAGTCTCCCGCGGCCCAGGTCAGTTCGCTGCCCGCGCTGTTCAGGGGCAGGGGGGTGCTGAGGTCCTGAGCTTGGGCCGCAGTCCCGATCAGGGCCCCGGCCGTCAGCAGGGCACTGATCAGGTTGACTGTACGCTTGGCTTTAGGTTTCACTTCAGTACCTCCAGCGGACCACCGGGTCCGTGGTGACCGCTCTTTGCTCACCCGCCCACTGGAAGCGGTAGGTCAGCTTGGTCTCACCGGCAGCCAAGGTAGCGCTCAGGGTATTTCTTCCTTCTTTCAAAACGGCTCCGGCAGGCAGGGGGTCGTTCAGCTGGAAATCGCTGAGTGCCCGCTGCGCCGTCAGCCGCAGTTCGACCACGTACTCACCGTCACGGCCAGCGTAAACGACCTTCTGGACCTGCAGGTCGCCCTGGGTCAGCGTGGTGCGGCGCACCTCGGCCACCTCCCCCGTCAGGGGGGAGAGCGGGAAATCCAGGATGGTCAGACCGCCCACCTGAACGGTCCGGGTGCCAGCCAGCCCGCCGTCTTGGGCGACGTGCAGCGGCAGGTAGGGCGTGGTGTTGGGGTCGAGCCGCAGGGCATGGGTTCCGAAGGGCACGTTGCCGAACTTGTAGCGCCCCAGCTTGTCGGTCAGCACCTGCTGCCCACCGGCCAGGATGATGCGGGCGCGTTCGATGGGGGTGTCGAAGCCCTTGTCGTACAGCCCGTTGCGGTTGCGGTCCACGAAGACGGTGCCCACGATGTCGCTGATCGCGGCGAACTTCAGCGGGTTGAGCTTGGTCACGGCGGTGGCGCGGTTGCTCGCGACGGCCCGTTCGCCGCCACGTCCCTCGACCACCACGGTGTTGCTCAGCTTGGCGGTGGCTTGGGGTGTCACGCGGGTTTCGTAGGTCACCACACTTTCGCCCCCCGCCTCGATGTTCTCGATCGTCCACAGCAGGCTGCCGCCTTCCTTGCCGGGATCGGCCAGCGGCTGACCGTTGAGGGTGGCCGTTCCCGCGATGTATTCCAGGCCCGGTGCAGGGGTATCTGTGATGACCGGCAGCACGACTGCCGTGGTTTTCGAGGTGTTGCGAATACGCAGGGTGTAGGTCAGGCGCTCGCCGTAGGTGGCTTCCTGGGCCGACACGGCCTTGTCGATCACCAGGCGCGCGCTCCAGACCGGCGTGCTCACCTCGTTGCTGCTGACGGGGGACAGGAACTCGGACGACACCAGCTGGAAGATGTTTTTGAGGCTCTCCCCGTCTACGGCCCGGTCAGTGACCCGGACCCGGAACGTGAGGGTCCGGCGTTCCCCGGGGGCGAGGGTGCCGAGCTGCCAGGTCACGCTCTGCTCGTCGAGAGTCCCGCTGGGGGTACCGCCACTGCTCGCGTCCAGAAAATCGAGGTGCGCGGGAATAGGGTCGGTGACGACCACGTCGCTCAGGGGACGGTCATAGGGGTTGCGGACTTCCAGCGTGTAGGTCAGGGTGTCGTCCGTCGCCACGGTCCGCCCGGGTCCCAGGGTCACCGGTTTGCCGTCCACGTCCAGTGTGGTCGCCACGACGCTCTTTTTCAGTTCGGGCAAGCCGGCTTCGATGCGGCTGATCAGGTCTTCGGTGGCGTTGGAGGTGCCGCGCTCACCGCTGGCCGTGATCACTGCCTTCAGGGAACCGGCGGTGGCAGGCACGTAGCACACCCGCACCACAGTGCTGCGGCCGGGTTCGAGACGCAGCGGCTGCTTCAGCGCTTCCCCGTCCTCGCCCAGGAGGTCGGCGCTGGCTTCGCCCTGCGGAAAAGTCACGGTGACGCGGAAGTTGTCGGCCACGTCGCCGGTGTTTTGCAGGGTATGGTCAAAGCACACGCGCTGTCCCACCACGGCGAAGGGCTGGGTCTGCTGATCGGCGGCGCTGCCCTCGGCGGCTTGCGGCGTGCCGACGGGTCCGAGGGCGACGGCGGGGTTGTAGCGAACCTCCACGCTGGCCGAAGCCGAGGCGTCGCGTCCGGGCACCTGCACGACGGCGACATTGGTGTACTGCTGTCCGTCGGCAGCTTCCGTGCCCACCATGCGGAACGTCAGGCCGAGTTCGGCGCCCGGGGCCAGTCGGGAAGCCACCACGCGCAGTCCCTGCACGTCCGCGCCCGGCTGCGCGCTCCAGCTCACGCCGTCGCTGTATTCCAGGGTGCCGCCGCTGGCGCGGGCGCTGCCCGGAACATAGGTCAGGCCGCGCGCGATCTGTTCGGCCAGCGGGTCGGTCAGCACGACCTGCCGGGCCTCGTCGTTGCTGGGGTTGCGGGCCGTGACAGTCACGGTGGTTTCCTCGCCGGGGCGCACCTGGGTCGGGGTGAAGCTCTTCTGGACACGCAGTTCGGGAGGAGGCAGAACGCGCACGGTGGCGACAGCCGAGCCGCCGCAGGAGGTGGTCAGGTTCACGCTGGCCTCGCCCTGTGCGGCGAGGGGGGTGTCCACGACCATCAGGAGTGCGGCGCTGGCATCGGGCTGCAGCTCGAGACTCTGCACCTTCGCGTCGTCGCCGTCGACCTGACCGTTGCCGTTGCTGTCGAGGTACAGCGACACCGCCGGTTGAAAGCTGCCGCTCAGGCGCAGGTCCAGTGGCAGGTCCGAAGTCTCGTTGCCGGCGTTGGTGACCGTCAGTTTGAACGTCACCTGGTCATCGGCTTGCACCCTCTGGTCCAGGCTGCCCAGTCCAGACACGCTGATTGCGCACACCGCCTGCACGGTGGTGGTCACCAAGTTGCTCTCGGACTGGCTCGGGCCACCGGATTCTGTGGGCGTGAAGGTGGCGACGGCCCGGTTGGTGATGAGGGTTCCGGCTGGGGTGGCGGCGAATGCCGAGGACAGAGCGGCGAGGCCGGCTGTGAGCAGGGGTACGTGGGAACGTTGAAGCAACGAGGGGAGGGTCATGGGTCTCTCCTGACAGCGCCGCGAGGAAAAAGGGGTCGCGGGGGAAGGTCGGCACTCAAATATGCGCGGAAAAAAATCAGTCTGTTTTACGACAAAGGCGCACCCCGCCTGTAGCAGAGGTGCGCCTGCGAGAAGGTTTACTTGACGGTCGCGCCGAAGTCGGCGGTCAGGGTGGCGCCAGCGGCGAGGGCGTCAGGCAGGTTGTTGCCGTCAGCGTCGGGGGCGATGCAGATGACCGTTCCGGCAGCCAGGCCAGCGGCGGGGGCCGTGGCGCTCCAGGTACCACCGTTCACGCGGTAGATGGTCTTGGTGGGGGCCGGGTTCAGGGTCATGCTGGCGAAGGTGGTGTTGGTGGGCACCGTATCGCACAGGCTGAAGTTGCTGACGGCCGTGTTGTAGTTGTTCTTGCCGATAATCTTGTAGCTGATGGTCTGACCGGGCAGCGCACCGTTGGCGCCGGTGGCCGTGTAGTCGGCGGGGTTGGCGATCCCGTTGATGGGGTTGCTGCCCGCAGTCACACCAGTCTTGGCGACGAACTTGGCGACGGCGATGCTGCCGGCCGGAGCGACGCGGATGATGTCGTTGTTGTCGGTCATCGTGATGGTGCTGTAGTTACCGACAGCGGTCTGGCTGACAGTGTACTCACCGGCGATCTGGGCAACGGGCGTGTCGATGACGGCGTACACCTTGACTTCCGCGCCAGGAGCCACGACGGGGGTGATGAACTTGTTGTAGTCGGGGCTGGCGGGGTCGGTGCTGACACGGGGCAGCAGGGAGCCGTCGGCGGCGTAGTACAGCACGGGAACGGTGGTGCCACCGAAGTTCACGCTGCCGCTGAGGGTAAAGCTGTCGTTGTACTGACCGTTGTTGACCACGTCCATGGGGAACACGGCGGTGCGGTCCGTGATGTCGGGGCTGCTGATACCAGCAATGGGGGTGGGGGTGCCCACCGTACCGGGGTTGACGGTCTGCACAGGGGCCTGAGGCGCGTCGGCGCCCTGATTGGGGGTGGTGTCACCGAACTGCGCGGCGGGCGGCAGGATGGTGTTGGTGGTGTTGCTGTTGGACTTGGTGTCCGCGTCCTTGAGCGAGTCGGCACCGATCAGGACCGTGACGGGCTGAACAGGGTCGCTGTCGTTGGTGTCGGGGTAGGTCACTTCCGTGCGGTACACGGCGCTCGACCCGTTCGGCACGGTCACCGTGGGGTAGGTCGCCGCGGTGGGGTTGCTGGGGTCCGTGGACACCGGGATGGGTGCGCCGGTGATGGGGTCCAGGAAGCGGATGACCACGCCGGTGGTGCCGTTGGTGAAGGTGCCGTCGGTAGGGTTGAAGACGTAGGCGGGGTCAGGCGTACCGTCAGCCAGCGCGGGGAACAGCTGCACCTTGTCGGCAGCGCCGCCGGTGTTGGTCAGGGTGTTGGTGAACACGACCGTGTCGGGGGTGCTGTTGGTGTCGGCCTTGGGGTAAGCGATCTGCACGTCGCCGCCCACGTTGGGCACGATGGGGGTGCCGCCGGTGGTGGGGTCGCCTGCCGGGGCAGTGGGGGTCACGTAACCGGGGGTGGAGACCACAGGAGTGTTGTCACCCGTCTTGCCCGTCGTTTCCGTGGGCACGTCCACGCTGGTCACGGGGGGAATCTTGGTGGTGTCGGTAATGGGGTTGCCGGCGCTGTCCACGGGCGTGGTGGTGCTGCCGTTGGGGTTGTTGTCCAGCGCGGGGGCGTACACCGTGACCTTGGTGAACTGGAGGTCGGTGTTCACGGCCTTGTTCTCTTCGTAGATGGTGGTGCCGGTGGGCACACCGTTGCCGGGCTGGGTCAGGACGTCGGTGCCCTGAGTCCCTGCCACGGTGCCTTCAGGCGAGGCACCGAACACGCTGTTGGGGCTGATCTTGGTGGGGTCGGTGGACAGGGTGATGACCTGCACGATGTTGACCAGGCCCTCGTCGGCGGGGGTGGCGGGGTTGTCCACGGCCAGGGTCACGGTGCTGCCGAGGGGGATTTCCGCGCCGCGCGAGCCGTCGGCGTTCAGGCGGAAGTACTGCACGGTCGCCCCGGCGGCGCTGCCGGTGGTGTCGGCGTTCAGCACCACGTCCAGAGCGACGTTGCCGGTGTTGACCAGGGAGTAGTTCGTGGGGATGCTCTGACCAGGGACCGCGCCGGTCGTGGTCTTCGCCGCGTTGTCCAGGGTGTTGCCGTCCGCCGTGCCGTCGGTGTACACGATGTCGAAGCTGGGCTTGGGCAGCACGGTGGTGCTGACGGTGTTCGAGGTGGCGGTCAGCGGGGTGGTGCTGCCGGGGTTGGTGGGGTCCGTGAACTCTGCCGAGGCGACGTTGGTGATGGTGGTGCCAGCGGTGGTCTGGGTGGTGGCCGCAGAAGCGGCACCAGCGGCGAGAGCGGTCATGAGGGCAAGTGCTTTGGTGTTGAGTTTCATTGTGTTCCTCCTGGCTGACCACTGGGGGCCGTGCAGTCTCAGTGCGTCTGAGGGACGAGAAAGGACGGGGGCTGGAAGGTGAAATCTCAGTGGACCTCGGCCCGCATCGTCCTTTTGCTCCTGTCGTGTCGCCTGAAGTGCTCAGGCGCCGGGCCAAGAGAGAAAAAGGAGAACCGGGGGCTTTTGGCCGGATACCTGTCGGGGTCTTCCTTCCTGAGATCAACCCTCAGCGACGTCGGCAGTATAGGGGCCGCCCTCTTACATCCTGCTTACTTGCCGCCGTGAGTACAGAGCGTCAGAGAGGCGCTTTTTGGGGGCAATTTCTCCCCACACCCCCAGTTTCGGCTCAAGCAAAACCCAAGACTTGATGAGTCCTGTGCGTCCGTACTGGCGCAAACCTTGCATTTGGCAGGCTGGCAGACGGAAAACCCAGGACTGACCTTGGCCTTGTGTCCAGTTCCCCCATTTGGGGGCTACCGTGGGAGCGCTTCCGCGCAACCTTACAAACCTCCGCACGGCTGTGCGTCATGCTGAAGCCCACGCGCAGGCGAGGAGGACACATATGGCACGCATCACCCGCTACAGCAAATTCGAGGGGGAACTCGACCAACTGGAGTCCTCCGAACTGATGCAGATGATTCAGGAGGCGCTGCTCGGGCAGGGCATGAACGACCCCTGGGACCCCGACCCCAACGCGCGGCCCAGCATGGACGACCTGTTCGACGCGATTCTGGAAGCGCTGGCCGAGCGCAACATGATTCCCGAAGAGCAGCTGCTCGAAGCGCTTCAGGCCGAGGACGTGCGCGAAACGGCGCTGGGCCAGCAGATCGAGCGCCTGATGGACAAGCTCCAGCAAGACGGGTTCATCCGCAAGGAATTCGACGACGAGGACGGGCAGGGCGGCGCGGGCAACCCCGGCGAGGCCACCTTCCAGCTCACCGACAAGAGCATCGATTTCCTCGGCTACAAGTCGCTGCGTGACCTGATGGGGGGTCTGGGCCGCTCCAGCGCGGGCGCGCACGACACCCGCGAGTACGCCAGCGGTGTGGAAATGACCGGCGAACTCAAGAACTACGAGTTCGGCGACACCCTCAACCTCGACACGACGGCGACGCTGGGCAACGTCATTTCCAAGGGCTTCGATCAGCTTGAGGAAGCCGACCTCGTCATCCGGCAGGCCGAGTACAACTCTTCGGCGGCGACGGTGGTGCTGCTCGATTGCTCGCACTCCATGATTCTCTACGGCGAGGACCGCTTTACCCCCGCCAAGCAGGTGGCGCTGGCCCTCGCGCACCTCATCCGCACCCAGTACCCCGGCGACACCGTCAAATTTGTGCTGTTCCATGACTCCGCCGAGGAAGTGCCGGTCAGCAAGCTCGCGCAGGCGCAGATCGGGCCGTACCACACCAACACGGCGGGGGGCCTGCGGCTCGCGCAGCAGCTCCTGAAGCGCGAGAACAAAGACATGAAGCAGATCGTGATGATCACCGACGGCAAGCCCTCGGCCCTCACGCTGCCCGACGGCCGCATCTACAAGAACCCCTACGGCCTCGACCCCTACGTGCTCGGCACCACCCTGCGCGAGGTCGCCAACTGCCGCCGCTCGGGAATCCAGATCAACACCTTCATGCTGGCCCGTGACCCCGAACTGGTGGGCTTCGTGCAGCGGGTGTCGGAGATGACGCGGGGCAAGGCGTACTTCACCACGCCGCAGAACATCGGGCAATACGTGTTGCAGGACTTTATGACCAACAAGACGAAAGTGATGAACTGAGGGGAGGGGAGAGGGTGAGCGCCTTCTCCTCTCTACCCTTCCCGCTCCACGATTGTCCCCACCGCGTCTATCGGGAAATCCTGCACGCGGCCTTCCAGCCCGTTTTTCTTCATCACGCCGCTGAGGTAGCTGTGCAACGTCGCCGTGCTGTCCCGCTGGTCGTGGAAGCACAGCACAGTCGGCCCGGCGCCGGAGAGGGCCGCGCCCAGGGCACCGTATTCATGGGCATGTTCGAGAATGTCGCTCAGCCCCGGCACCAGCGGCGCCCGCCAGACCTGATGCACGTAGTCCTGCATGGCGTGCCTGAGCAGGTCGAGCCGTCCCTGTGCCAGCGCCGCCGCCAGCAGCGCGGCGTGTGAAAGGGCATGGACCGTATCGGCGCGGCTGTACTCGCGCGGCAACACGGCGCGGGCCTTGCTGGTGGACAGCTCGAAGTCGGGAATCAGGACGGTCACGCCGAGGTGGGCGGGTGGGTCGAGCCGGACATAGTGCGTGCCCAGCTTGTCGAGGGTGGCGACCACGATGCCGCCGAACAGCGCCGGGGCCACGTTGTCGGGGTGGCCTTCTTCGCGCGCGGTCACGTCGAGCACCGCTTCGTCGTCCAGCGGGCGGCCCAGCAGCTCGTTGCCCGCCACCACGCCCGCCACCAGCGCCGCCGCCGAACTGCCCAGGCCCCGGGCCAGCGGCACCTCGGTTTCGATTTCGATTCTGGCTGGGGGCAACACGCGTCCGGCACGTCTGGCGGCGAGTTCCATCGCCCGGTACACGTAGTTGCTCTCGTCGGCGGGGGTGCCTGCCAGTTCCGGCCCCAGCGGCACCACCTCGGTCCGGTCCTGCGGGGTCACGCGCAAGGTGGTGTACAGCGGCACGCTCAGGCCCAGACTATCGAAGCCGGGGCCGAGGTTGGCGCTCGACGCCGGAGCGCGAACCACGAAGGGCCGCAGGGCTGCCGGGCCGCTCACGCCGCGTCCCTGGGCATGGCGAGGGTTGAATTGCTCTTCGGAGACAGTGGGAAAACGCTGCTCTCTCCTCTGCGCCCTCTGGTCCCGCACCGGCTCCTGCTCACCCTGTTCGGAGAGCCACAGGGGGGGACCACTCTATTTTTCGGCGGCGTCTCAGCCGAGGAAAACGGAAACAGGCGTGGGGTCGAACGGGAAGCGTGTTCTGGCAGTCCGGGCATGGGTCTCCATTCGCCGCCGCAAGCGGGGCCGCGCCCATCCTAACGGTCTGCCGGCGCCGTTTCCCGTAAGGGCAAGACAAATTCTCGACGACGTGACCTTCCTTCCAGTCAGAGAGGGGTTTGGGCCGACCCGCCCCCAGGTCTGACCCTGAGTCGCTATTTGGGGGACATCCATCCCGCCTTTGCCCACTGTTGAGAAAGTGAGCCAGGCAACGTTGTCGAGGGGGAGCGGGTCTCATTCTGCCACTTACGACAGCGGGAAAGCTCGTAGGCAACACAGTTTTCTCGACTTAAGCTCAAACACTCACGGAGGTAGGAATCATGGGTTGGCTCGTTACGATTTTGGTTGGTGCACTGTGCGGCTGGTTGGCCAGCATGATCATGAAGACCGACGCCCAGCAGGGCGCGGTGGCGAACATTCTCATCGGGATCGTCGGCGCTCTGCTCGCGCAGTTCGTCTTCGGTGACCTGCTGCGTATCGGCGGCTCTTACGCGGCGGGCGGCGGCTTCAACTTCCTCAGCATCGTCTGGGGCGTGATCGGCAGCGTCATTCTCATCGCCATTCTCAAGGCGCTCAAGATCCTGCGCTGAGCTTTTGAGTTTCTGCCCGCCGGGTGCCCTTCGTGGCCGCCCGGCGGTTTTTTCGTGTGTTTAGAGATGTGTGCCCGCTTCGCTCCGTCCCGTATTACGTTTCCGGAGCGGTCTTTTTCTGTTCGGCGTCCGGCAGGAAGCTGGCGACCAGCAGCAGCAGGGTGCCGCCGACCACGTACATGTCGGCGATATTGAAAATGGGAAAGCGGCTGCCGTTGATGGCTTCGGTCACTGCGCTCAGCAGCGGCGAGTGAATCATGTCGGTCACTTTGCCCTGGCGCAGACCGTCGATGGCGTTGCCGACGGCGCCCGCCGCGATGAGCGAAAGAACCACCGTCAGAAACCGGTTTTGCGGCTTCCAGAGTAGGTAGCCCAGAATCGCCAGCCCGACCAGAAGGCGCCCGAGGGCGAGCAGGCCCGCGCTGCCGCTGAACATGCTCCAGGCCGCTCCGGTGTTGTAGGTCAGTTCCCAGTCCAGCAACCCCGGAATCACCGGAATCGGGTCGGCCCCCAGCAGCAGATGCCCTACGGCCCAGGCCTTGAGCCACTGGTCGAGCGCGATCAGCACCAGGGCAAGAACAGGCGGAAACCACAGGGGAAAACGGCGCGGGGCGGTGGGCACGACCGGCAGTATACGGGTCACGTTCTGGGCGCCCGGCACACGTCACAATGCCCGGCATGGCAAACGTCGAATCGTTCGATCTGGACCACACCAGGGTCAAAGCCCCTTATGTCCGCCTCGCCGGGGTCAAGACCACGCCCAGGGGCGACCAGATTTCCAAGTACGACCTGCGCTTTTTGCAACCCAACCAGGCCACCATCGACCCCGCCGCGATTCACACGCTGGAGCACCTGCTGGCCGGGTACATGCGTGACCACCTGGAAGACGTGGTGGACGTGTCCCCGATGGGCTGCCGCACCGGGATGTACATGGCGGTCATCGGCGAACCCGACGAACAGGGCGTGATGCGGGCGTTTGAAAAAGCCCTCCAGGACACTGCCGACCATGACCGCCCCATTCCCGGCGTCAGCGAACTCGAATGCGGCAACTACCGCGACCACGACCTCGACGCCGCCCGGCAGCATGCCCGCGACGTGCTGGAAAAGGGGCTGAAGGTGCAGGAGACGATTTTGTTGGAGAGGTAATACGGATTCCGATTGAATCTGGTAGTTTCAGATTCAATCCGAGCGGATGCGAGTGGGAAAAGGGACGGGTTTCGTGGAGTGGAGCCGCAGGCGGTGCTGTTCCGACTGTGGCGGAACGGAGCGGAAGCCGCTTGGGCGCAGATGGCAGATGGCTAAAAGCGCGGATGGCAGATAGCTTTTGGGCTTAGGCAAGAAGCAGAGGGGGGCTGAGGCAAATGCTTCAGCCTTTTTCTTTTGCCATCTGCCATCCGCCTTCTGCATCAACTTACAGACAACCTAACGCCCGTTAGGTAAACTGGGACAAGTCCAACAACTGGAGGTTGTCCTATGACCCAGCCCAAACACATTGCCGAGGGCGAAACGGCCGAGCAGCACGCCGCTTTTGAGGCCCGCATCCGGAATGGCGAGAAAATCGAACCCGGCGACTGGATGCCCGCCGAGTACCGCCGCCAGCTGATCCGCATGATTTCGCAGCACGCGCACAGCGAAGTCGTGGGGATGCTGCCCGAAGGCGAGTGGATTGACAAAGCGCCCACCCTCAAGCGCAAGACGATTCTGATGGCCAAGGTGCAGGACGAAGCCGGGCACGGCCAGTACCTCTACCACGCCGCCGAAACACTGGGCGCGACCCGTGAGGAAATGATTGAGGCGCTGCTGACGCGCCGGGCCAAGTACTCCTCCATCTTCAACTACCCCACCATGAACTGGGCCGACGTGGGCATGATCGGCTGGCTGGTGGACGGCGCGGCCATCAAGAACCAGACCATGCTGGCGGGCTGCTCCTACGGCCCCTACAGCCGCGCGATGGTGCGGATTTGCAGTGAGGAAACCTTCCACCACAAGCAGGGCAAGGAAATGATCGTGCTGTACGCGCAGGGCACGCCCGAGCAGCGGCAGATGGCGCAGGACGCCCTGAACCGCTGGTGGTGGCCCGCCCTGATGATGCTGGGGCCGCACGACGCCGACAGCCCGAATACCGGCGTGCTGAGCCAATGGGGCATCAAGCTCAAGACGAACGACGAGGTGCGGCAGGAGTTCCTCAACGAACACGCGCCCGAGCTGCTCGAAGCGGGCCTGACCATCCCCGACCCCGATCTGCACCAGGACGCCGACGGCAACTGGAAGCACGGCCCGATTCAGTGGGACGAATTCTGGGCCGTGATCAGGGGCGAGCGGGGCCTCGGCAACGAGCGCCTCGCCACCCGGCAGGCCGCGCAGGACGAGGGCGCGTGGGTGCGGGAAGCGCTGGAAGCGTACATGAACCGGGCTGCGAAGGGGGAGGCGGCAGACTGATGACGGATGCCCCGCACCCCGACACCCAGTGGCCCCGCTGGGAAGTCTTCAAGCAGGACAGCGAAAAACGTCCCTATCAGGCGGTGGGCAGCGTTCACGCGGGGGACCCCGACCACGCGCTGCTCACGGCCCGCAACGTGTTCGTGCGCCGCCCCGCCGCCGTGAGCCTGTGGGCCGTGCGCGAGGCCGACATCCTGACCGCCACGCCTGAGGAAATCGCGTCCACGCCGGAGCTGTTGCAGACGGCGGGCGCGGCAGGCACCTACCACGTCGGCGTCAAGAAGTCGCACAAACGCAGTATGACCTTCGTGGATTTGGTGGGCACGGTGGAAGCGACTGGCCCCGGCGACGCGCTGCGGCAGGCCCGCGACGCGTACGCAGACGCCCTGGCGTGGCTGGTGTTCCCTGACGCCGCCAGGGCGCAGACCGAATCTGACCCCGGCACCGTGGAAAGCTGGTTCGCGCCCGCGCATGAAAAGACCTACAAGCAGCAGCAGTACTACGGCACCATCGGCAGGCACGTGGGCGAACTCAAGCGCAGTGGCCTGATGCCGGGCCGCGCCACCGAGCAGCCCCACATGGCCGATAAAAATGGGGCCGACCAGCCTGCCGCCCAGCACCACGAGGAGCCTGTCCGATGAGCGCCGCCCTGAACGAGTCCCAGAGAGAAGCCCTGATTCGCAAGCTGACCGCCCTGGCCGACGACGAAATCATCCTGGCCCACCGTGACGGCGAATGGACGGGCCACGCGCCTATTCTGGAAGAAGACATCGCGCTGGCGAACATCGCGCAGGACGAACTGGGCCACGCGCTGCTGTATCTGGGCCTGCGCTCCGAGCTGGACGGCTCCGACCCTGACCGCGTCGCCATGTTCCGCAAGGCCGCCGAGTACACCAACACCCGTCTGGTCGAACTGCCCAAAGGCGACTGGGCCACCACGATGGTCAGGCAATTTCTGTACGACGCTTACGAGGCGCTGTGGCTGGAAGCTGCCGCCCAAAGCACTTACGCGCCGCTGGCGGAAGTCGCACAGAAGGCGTTGCGCGAGGAAAAATTCCACCTGCAACACACCGCGCTGTGGGTCGAGCGTTTGGCCCTCGGCACCGAGGAAAGCCAGAGGCGCACGCAAAAGGCACTGGAAGAATTGTGGCCCTACACGGCGCAACTGTTCCAGACGGTCGAGGGCGAAGCCGAACTGGTGGAGGCGGGCATCCTCCCCGACATTGCCGCCGTGCGGGTGCGCTGGGAAGCCCTGATGGTGCGCCACCTGCAAGACAAATGCGCCCTGCGGATGTCCCGCGAAGCCTTCCCTGGCCCCAGCCGCGAAAACCACACCGAACACCTCGCCCCGCTGCTGGCGACGATGCAAAAGGTGGCGCGGGAAGTGCCGAACGCGGAGGTGTGGTGATGGTTGATGGTCAATGGTTGATGGAAAAAGACGGCGAACCATCGACCATCGACCATCAACTATCAACCATCTGGGCGGCCCTCGCCCAGGTCCCCGACCCCGAAATCCCCGTCGTGTCCATCGTGGATATGGGCATGGTGCGGGACGTGCAGATAGACGGCGAGCGCGTGAGCGTCACCTTTACCCCCACCTTCAGCGGTTGCCCGGCGCTGCATGTCATTCGCCAGAGCATCGAGGACGCCGTGCGCGCTTTGGGTGTGCAGGACGTGGAAGTGAGGAGCACGCTGACGCCGCCCTGGACGACGGACTGGATTAACGCCGACGCCCGCGAACGCCTGCGCCAGTACGGGATTGCGCCGCCTGCCCCCGCTGGTGAGGGGCTGATTACGCTGGAAGCCGAGCCGACCCGTTGCCCGCGCTGCGGCAGCTTTGACGTGAACCTGACCGCCTCTTTCGGCTCCACGCTGTGCAAGCGGCTGTATGTGTGTGGGAGTTGCAAGGAGCCGTTTGAGGGGTTCAAGAGCGTTTAAGAAGGAGTAAAACGTGAAGCCCCCAACCCCGCCCCAGCCTGAGTAAGAGGAAGAAGATGCAGCCAGTGAGCGCAGATGAAGCTGCCTACTTCCTCAAGTTATTTAGAGGTGCCCGATATGCTGCTCTCGAAGATGCAGAGAATTTCCGCGAAATTTGTTTCGTACTGGAAGAGTTTGGTTGTCACTTAAATGGAAATAATGCTAAGAGCTTGAGGAGGTACGGCTCGCTACTGAGAAGTTTTGCTAATCAAAAGAAGAGGCAGGAATTCTCGGTGATGTTCGATATGGTAGTTGATGCCAGAAATGAAGCTTCCCATCGAGGCGTCTTTGCTAGAAACCTTGCGGAAAAGTCTGTCAGATTATCTATAATCCTAGAGGAATCCCTGTTAAGCATGACCGTCCAAGTTAAGCACATAATGTCGGAAAGTGTAATTTTTGCGGAAGATTTCTATACCCTTGCGAAGGTAAGGGAATTGATGCTAGAAAATTCGTTCTCTTACATTCCGGTTATGCTATCTGATAAGTACTATTTCATAAGTGATTCGCTGGTAGCGAGAAAATGGCAAGATTTTGTTGGTGACGACAAAGCCAAATACAATACTAAGATATCCCAATCATTCTCTGTGGAAGAGTTGCTTAACGCGGAAGAAATTCTCAGTCATGCACCGAAATCAGAGGCCTACTTGAAAGTAGGACATCTTCCATTGCTGGTTTTCGATGGACGGCATGAGAATCGAAAAGTAGTAGGAATCCTATCCCCCTTTGACCTTCTCTAAGGAGAAACTCCTATGGCCACCCCTCCCCAACCCCAAATCCTCCGCCCCGCGTCCTACGTGTACGGCCAGTGGCACACCAACAAAGACGGCCAAACCCTCCTCGACGCCGTGTATGGCCGCCCCGTCGCCGTGATTTCTTCCGAGGGCGTGGACTTTGCCCAGGCTTTGGCCTACGGGCGCGAAAAGGGCGCGGCGCTGCGTAAGCTGACCTTCCACACGCGGGCGCGGATGCTGCGGGCGCTAGCAACCTACCTGATGGAGCGCAAGGAGAGCTACTACGCCCTCAACGCGCTGACCGGAGCTACGCGGCGCGACGGCTGGGTGGACATCGAAGGCGGCATCGGCACGCTGTTCGCCTACAGCAGCATGGCGCGGCGCGAACTGCCCGACGAACGCTTTCTGCCCGACGGCAAGGTGGAAACGCTGGGCAAGGGCGGCACCTTCGTGGCAAGGCACCTGCTGGTGCCGCGTGAAGGTGTGGCGGTGCAAATCAACGCCTACAACTTCCCCATCTGGGGAATGCTGGAAAAATTTGCGCCGTCGTTCATCGCGGGGATGCCCACGCTCGTCAAGCCCGCGCCGCAAACCGCGTATCTGGCCGAGCGGATGGTGCGCGACATCGTGGCGTCGGGCATCCTGCCGGAAGGGGCGCTGCAACTGGTCACGGGCGAACCGGGCGACCTGCTCGACCATCTGGAGGAACAGGACATGCTGGCCTTCACGGGGTCGGCAGCGACGGCCAACAAGCTGCGCGTTCACCCCAACATCGTGGCCCGCGCCGTGCCGTTCAGTATCGAGGCCGACAGCCTGAATGCCTCCGTGCTGGGGTTGACCGTGAAACCCGAAGACCCCGAGTTCGCCCTCTTCGTCAAGGAAGTCGCCCGCGAAATGACCGGCAAGGCGGGCCAGAAATGCACGGCCATCCGCCGCCCGCTGGTGCCGCGCCACATGGTAGATGCCGTAGTGGAGGCGCTGAAAAAGGAACTGGGCAAGGTGACGGTGGGCGACCCGGCCCGCGACGACGTGCGAATGGGCGCACTGGTCAGCGTGGAGCAGCGCCAGCGCGTGCGCGAGACGCTGGAAAAGCTGGGGCAGGAGGCGGAAGTGGTGATTGGTGGCGAGTCCGACCTGCTGGGCGGAGACCGCGAGAAGGGCGCGTTCCTCGACCCCACCGTGCTGCTGTGCCGCGACCCGCTGACCGCCAAAGGCCCACACGAACTGGAAGCCTTCGGGCCAGTGGCGACCCTGATGCCTTACGACACGCTGGACGACGCCATCAAACTGGCGAAGATGGGACGCGGCAGCCTCGCGGCGTCCGTCATCACGCATGACCGCGCGGAGGCCACCGAGCTGGTCTTGGGCATCGCCTCCACGCACGGGCGGGTGCTGGTCCTCAACCGCGACGACGCCGGGGAAAGCACCGGACACGGTTCGCCGCTGCCCCAGCTGCTGCACGGCGGCCCCGGTCGGGCAGGCGGCGGCGCGGAAATGGCGGGGCTGGCGGGCGTGCGGCACCACATGAACAAGGTGGCGGTACAGGCCGACCCGACCACCCTCGCCGCGATGACCCGCGAGCACATCCCCGGCGCCGAGGTCCGCGAGGACGTCATTCACCCCTTCCGCAAGACCTTCGACCAGATTCAGCCCGGCGACAGCCTGCTGACCCACCGCCGCACCGTCACCGAGGCCGACATCGTGAACTTCGCCGCGCTCACGGGCGACCATTTTTACGCCCACGTGGACGACATCGGCGCGAGGGAAGGCATCTTCGGCAAGCGAGTGGCGCACGGCTACTTCCTGATTTCCGCCGCCGCCGGGCAGTTCGTGTCGCCCGCGCCTGGGCCGGTGCTGGCGAACTACGGGCTGGAAAACCTGCGTTTCGTGGAACCTGTGGGCATCGGCGACACCATCCGCACCCGCCTGACCTGCAAGCGCAAAATCCGCAAGGACCTGCGCCCCGGAGAAGAAAGGCCGACCGGCGTGGTCGAATGGCACGCCGAAATCCGCAATCAAGATGAGGTGCTGGTGGCGACCTACGACATCCTGACGCTGGTGGAGCGCGGGCGGGACGGGTTCGACCCGGTGGAGGATGCAGAAGGCGGAAGGCAGATGGCCGAAGGCGAAAGCGCCAAGGCTTGAGCTTTCAAGCGGGTGGGCGGAGGTCTCCTAGAGCAGTTCTCCGAATTACGTGATGCGCGGAACGGCACCCCGCATCACTCCATTCTCCGCCCTGCTCAGTGTCTTGCACTCGCTCCGCTCGCCAAAAAGACGTTACGTCTTTTTGGCAAATGCTCTAGAGGGGGTCTCCGCTTCTCTTTTGGATGGGTACTCAAACTTTGCGGGCCAAGAGCCACATTCCAAGGCCGCAAAGCGATGCTCCAGCGAAGGTCAAAACCATGAGCACTACTGCCGCGTCTCAGTAGGTGACAACTTCAGTTCGATGTCGTCCCAGACGGGAAAAATCAACAGTCGGCCCCATCAAGCTTGATGGGGCCGACTGTTCGCGGTCTCCTGGGAGTGTGAAATCGACAGAATCCACTGCTCAACAAGCTACCGTACTCACACAGCACTTCAAAGCGCACGCCAGTCATCTCCGCATCGACACGCTCCAGCGGCTCATTGACGTCCTCCTGGCGATGATTGCCGCGAGAAGCGTCAATCATCACGATCTGAGTGCCCATATGCCAGGGATGAGTACCCCGCAGGGCAAGAAGAGACGAGCAGACCGGACCTTCCGGGATGAGCAGCTGGACATGGGCTTTTTCATCGCCCTGCTCGTCGCCCACCTGCCACCAGGAAAGGTTTTGCTGAGTCTGGACCGCACCAACTGGGAACACGGGGAGACGCCCATCAACTTTCTGGTGCTTGGAGCCGTGGTCCACGGCTTCACCCTGCCCCTGATCTGGGTGCCCCTCGACGAGTCCGGGAACAGTCACACGTACGCCCGGATGTGGCTGGTGTTGAAGCTGCTTCGGGCCTTGCCAGCGAAACGCTGGCTGGGCCTAGTGGCTGATCGTGAGTTCATCGGTGCGGAATGGTTCCGTTTTCTCCGTCGTCAGGGCATCAAGCGGGCCATCCGCATTCGGCACAGCGACATGCTGGACGATATGAGCGGGAAAGAGTGGTTTGAGCATGTCCAGCACGGTCATTTTCACGAGATCAGCGAAAAGGTGTTTGTGTTCGGGGAGTTGATGCGGGTGGTGGCGACGAGGTCACCTGTGGGTGACCTCATCATCATCGCTACCGATTTCAATGCTCGGAAGACCTGGAAGCTTTACAAGCAGCGCTGGTCAATTGAGTGCACCTTCAGCAGCTTCAAAACGCGAGGCTTCGACCTGGAGCGAACGGGGATTACAGAAAAAAGCCGTCTACAACGGCTCTTTGGTCTGGTGACGCTGGCCTGGATGTTCTGTTTGCAGCTGGGGGTCTGGCTCGGCCAGACCCATCCCATTCCCGTCCTGAAACATGGTCGCAGAGCGGTCAGCCTGGTGCGTCACGGTGCTCAGCATCTCGTGGATGCCCTGCGTTGGAAACCCGAACGATGCAGGGCTTTCCTGGAACTGCTCACCCGTCCTTTCTGCCCGCCAGGCGCGGCTGGAGACGAAGTTGTCACCTACTGAGCATCAGCAAGTATCCGGCAGGCCAGTACCGCATCACGCCAGAGCAACTGCAAAGCCTCAGACCCGTGAATTACCGTGCTGGCACAGTCCACGAGGGGTACGGGCCAACGCTGACGCCCGCGCCGCAGCCCATCCTTTTCGAGATTCGCTGAGCCGAGGTCGCATGGGTGTGGAGAAAGGGGCAGAGACCGTGACGCCACAGGGAAAGCGTTTCCTCAAGCTGGTTTTTTCTTTTCTGCCCCACTGCGCGGCACAATGAAGCCTCACGACAAGGAGGAAGTTCAGATGGGCGAAGGCAAGCCGAGCAGCACCCTCAGCACCAGCCAAACGACCACCGGCAGCGCCACCGAAACGCACGGGGCGAACACCAACCTCGACCCCAATATGCAGGGAGGCCCGGTGGCGCCCCAGGACCGCGCTCAGACGCAGGAAGTCACCGAGCAGCACGCGCAGCAGGGGGTCCCGACCGGGCAGGAGTGAGCGGGCGCTTCCAGTCGGGCGCCTGAGCAGACCCCGCACAGCCGGTGCCGGGGGGTTGGTAAAGACTTCACCCGGACACCTGACCGGGGTTCTGGTTTTAGAGTAGGAGCAGGAGGGTAAAACTATGACCAAAAACGATGTGATGGCCGGAATGGACCAGAACCGCGTGGTGAGCGGTGCGGCGGGCGGCGCCCTGCTGATGATGGGACTGAAAAAGCGCGGCGTGCTGGGCCTGCTGATGACCGTGGGCGGTGGCTACCTCGCCTACAAAGCGGCGACCGGCAAAGACCCTGTGATGGAAGCGGCGGGCCTGAGCGGCAACGCGGCAGCGGCCAAACCGATTTTCGTGGAGCACTCGGTTGTGATCGACCGTCCCGCGCAGGCGGTGTACGACTACTGGCGCAAGCTCGAAAACCTGCCCCAGATCATGAGCCACCTCGAGAGCGTGACCGTCCTTGACGACAAGCGCAGCCGCTGGGTCGCCAAGGCGCCACTGGGCACCCACGTCGAGTGGGAAGCCGAAATCGTCAACGACAAGCCCGGCGAGCGCATCGGCTGGCACTCGCTGCCCGGCGCGACGGTGGACAACGCGGGCAGCGTGCAGTTCGAGAGCCTGCCCGACGGCAAGACCCGCGTGCATGTGGCCCTGAGCTACCGTCCGCCCGCGGGTGCGCTGGGCGCCGCCGTCGCCAAGCTGTTCGGCGAGGAACCCAGCCAGCAGATTGCCGAAGATCTCCAGAAGTTCAAGGCGACCTTCGAGGGCACCAGCCCCAAGGCCTGAACCACAACCGAAAGAGGCGGCTCCGTGTGGGGCCGCCCCTTTTTCGTTCTGCGTACCTCCGGCTGCATATCTCCGGCACAGTCGTCCGGGTCGGCCACAGGGCTGTCAGCCTGTCGCGGGTTCTTCGGGTTGCGCAGCCTCCGCTCCGGGTTCCACCACCGTCAGCGAGCGCAGGGTCGCGCCCTGATGCCAGCCGTACGCCGGGTCGCGCAGTTCCAGCGCGGCGGCGATGTCCTGGGCTTGCTGCGGCGTCGGCTCGCTGCCCAGCCCGAACAGCAGGAACTTGCGCCCCCCCGGGCCGATGCGGATAAACAGGTCCTCGCCGATTTCGAGCTGCTGGGTGCGCCCCAGCTCGGCGGCTCGCTTCTGGGCATGGCGCAGGGCGTCGCGCAGCCGGACGGTGACGGTGGGCGGAACGGCTATGGGGCCTCACCTGCCTCCGGGCCGTCTGCCCTCAGGCCGCGCAGGAGCATGTCGGCAAACTGCTCGGCCACGTCACGCGGGGACAGGGAGCCTCCGGGACGGTACCAGGTGTAGGTCCAGTTCACGCTGGACAGAATCAGCGTGGCGGTCGCCCGAATGTCGAGGTCGGAACGAAACGACCCGTCCTGAACGCCCTGCGCGACCAGTTCGCGGTAAAAGGTGTCGATGGTGTCGCGCCAGGCCACCACCCGCGCATACGGCTCGGCCGAGAGGTGCTTCCACTCGTGGAAAAACACCGTCGCGCTGTCCATGTTGTCGGCCACCACGCGAATGTGACGAAACATCGCCTCACGCAGTTTCTGCTCGGCAGGCAGGTCGAGGTCCCGCAACGAGAACAGCGCGTCGTCGAACTGCTGCGAGGCCCCGCGCACGATTTCGATGAGCAGTTCCTCCTTGCCGCTGATGTGGGCATAGAGGCTGCCGCCCTGCATGCCCAGCTCACCGGCGAGGTCGCGCATGGAGGTGGCGTGGTATCCGCGCTCGGAAAACAGGCGGCTGGCGACATCGTGAATCTGTTCGCGGCGGGGTTTGGCAGTGTCGGTCATAGGTCGGGGGACGCAGGCGCCGCAGCGCGTTCAGCGAAGACTAGCACGCCTTTTCCCTGACCAAACAGGCGTTTGGCGACAGAGGCCCAGACCCGGCGGGTCAGTCCTCCACCGTCAGCACCCGGTAGCGGGCCTGCACCCGCCCCAGGTCCACCGCAAACTCGTCTCCCGCGCGGCGGCCCAGCAGCGCCCGGCCCACCGGACTCTCGCTGCTGACGAGTGCTGCGCCGTGTTCTCCCGGACCCGCCGCCGCTTCCGCCGCGCTCACGAGTTGCAGCGGCAGCTCCCGCCCCAGGTCCACATGGAGCAGGCGCACCCGTGACCCCAGCGCGGCCTGGCCCCGCGTGCCCCCACTGGGCGCGAGAAGCACCGCGCGGGCCAACTGGTCTTCCAGTTCTCCGACGCGGGCTTCTGCCCCGCTCAGCGCCTCCTGCGCCGCCGCGAGGTCAAGGCTTTCGTTCTCGTTGGCCTCCATCTGTTCCTGCACCACGCGCCGCGCTTCGTCCCGCCGCGCCTGCTCACGCTCCAGCGCCGCCTGGAGTCGGGTCAGGCCCTCGGGGGTCAGGGGGAGAGGTTGGGTCATGGAGACAGGGTAGGGGTGGGCGAGGAAGGTGAAGTGGGAAGACGCTAAACTGGGCAACGCGATAAGGAGGACCTGGCCATGACGAGCATCACTCGGCGCATTGTGGGAGAGGACGGACAAATCAGCCTGCCGGACGACGTGTTACAGACCTTGCAGCTGTCGCAGGGTAGCCCGGTGGAAATTGTCGTGGAAGATGACCGGGTTACTCTACGCCGCCTGGTCACGTCCTCTCACCGTGCGTGGTTAGGGATTGCTCCGCTGCCGGACGGTCAGACGGTAGAGGCCTTTATGCGTGAGCTTCGTGGAAAAGAGGAAACTGAAGAGCCGACGCCTGCCCAGGACATCGTGTGGCTTAAGCCGGGGCAGGCCTTGCCAGAACAGCTTTAACGCTTCCCTTCCGCTTCTGGAACAATGAGTGTCACTGCAATGTCCTTGAAGTCGCCAGGATTGCGCGTCATCAGGCCATCGGCACGGCAGAGCGCATGGGCACCGATGAGGAAATCGGCAGCGACACGGCGAGGCTCCTTCTTATCGCCACTTCGTCGGCGTCGCTCGGCGTAAGCACGGTTGGCATCGGCGGCGGTGAGATACACCTCTGGCGGCGTCTCGAAATCGACCTCTACACCGCCTGAAAGCAGGGCAGCGTCCAGGGTGGTGCGGTCCATTCCCGGATGGGCCATCAGCTCGGTGTAGACGACCCCACACACGAGGAAGTCGTGCCCATCGTCTTGCCCTTGCCGTATGGAGGCATCGTCGATATGGCCTTCAGGGGTCCCGCTCAAGATGCCAATCAAAATGTTGGTGTCGAGGCTGATTCGCAAAGGTCGCTCCATGAATTTCCGTGAGGGCAGCGTATCCTCAGCCAACTACAAAAAGAGGGGCCGCAGCCCCCCAGTTCACCTCACCCGCACTTGCTGTAGCCGCAGGCCTGGCACTTCAGGCAGCCTTCCTCACGGATGACGGCTCTGGCGTCGCACACCGGGCATTTTTCCTTTTGCATGCCGTCCACGCTTACGCCCGCGCTGACTGCTTCGGGGGCGCCGGGGGCCGCACCGTGGGCCACGTCGCCGCTTCCCCCGGCCAGGGGCGGCAGCGGTGCGGCGGCCAGGTCCTTCTGGAAGGTGTCGAGCGCCACCGCGATCAGGTCAGCCTTGGACCCCACCAGACGCCCGTTGTAGCTGCCGTAGAGACCACCGTTGATACCGCGCAGGGTGTGGACCAGTGCCTGCGCCGGAACGCCGTGTTGCAGGGCGATGCTGACCACGCGGCCCAGCGCCTCGGAGTCGGCGTTGGCCTCGTCCCCGGCGCGGCCCGAGATGACCATGACCTCGACGGGCTTGCCTTCCAGTTCGTTGACCGTCACGAGGAAGGAGCGGCGGTGCCCGCTGGTGGGGTCGGTCAGCTTGACCATGTCGGTCACGCCGCGCAGACGGGCGGGGCGCTCGTAGCGGGGCTGGGGGGCCGCCGCAGGCTGAGAGCTGGGGGCGGAAGGCTGCGCGGCGGGTTCGGTCTTCTGGCCTTCTGCCTGGGGCTTTTCGCCCTCCGACTCTTCCTTCTTGGCCTTTTTCTTGCTGGTGGAGAGCACCTGGAACTGCCGGGAACCGTCGCGGTAGACGGTGATGCCCTTGCAGCCGGTCCGGTACGCTTCCTCGTAGGCCGATTTCACGTCGTCCACGCTGGCCGAGTTGGGCAGGTTGATGGTCTTGCTTAAGGAGTTGGCGGCGTGCTGCCCACCGTCGTCGAAGGCCCGCTGCACGGTGCCCTGCATCCGCACGTGGTCCACCGGCGAAATGTCGTGGGCGCACACGAACACCTGTTGCAGCGCGTCCGGAATGAAGCTCAGGCCCACCACGCTGCCGTGGTTCTCGGACACGGCCTCGGTGACCTTGTCCCAGTCCCAGCCGCCATCCTTTCCCATCCCCCCCGGCGCGGGGTAGGTTTCGAGGAGTTCGACGAACAGCGGCGCGAGCAGGGCGCGGTACTCGCTGCCGATCTTGCGCCAGATGAACGGCGAAAACACCGGTTCGATGCCCGACGACACGCCCATCAGCATGGAGGTCGTGCCGGTGGGGGCCACCGTCAGCACGGCGACGTTGCGCCGGGGCGCGTGGGGAATCTGCCCCTCGTGACGCTGGTAGACGGGGTAGACGCCGCGCTCCTGGCCCAGCCGCTCACTCTCATTCACCGCTTCCTCGCGCAGCGCCGACATGATGTCGTAAATCGCCTTCCGTCCGGCTTCGGAGTCGTAGCGCAGCCCCATCTTGATGAGGGCGTCGGCCAGTCCCATCACGCCCAGACCCAGGCGGCGCAGGTCCTGCGAGGCCACGCGGTTGTCTTCCAGGGCAAAGACGTTCACGTCCAGCACGTCGTCGAGGAACCGGACGCAGGTCTTGACGTCGGCCCGGAACGCGGCGAAGTCGAACTGGCTGTCCCTGACGTAAGCGGCGAGGTTGATGGCCCCGAGGTCGCAGGGTTCGCCGACGGTCAGCGGGATTTCGCCGCAAGGGTTCGTGCTGCGAATCTCGTACCGCTGCCCCAGGTTCTTCAGCGCCGAGTATTCGTTGACCCGGTCGTTGAAAATCAGTCCCGGTTCGCCGGTGCTCCAGGCGTGCTGCGCGATCTGGTCCCACAGCCAGCGGGCGGGAATGCCGCCGCCATAGACCGGCACGCCTTTGGCCCCGTCCTCGGCACGCTCGGGCAGGTCGGAGAGGGTGCCCGCGTACTCCCCGCTCTGGGGCGCGAGGGAGTACTTGCCGGGCACGTCCTGCGCCTCGATGGCCCAGATGCCGTCCTGTTCCAGCGTTTCCCAGAAGTGCGTGTCCACCAGAATCGAGATGTTGAAGGTGGAGATGTCGCCCTCGGCGGCCTCGCGGTCGAGGTCCTTGGCGGTCAGGAAATCGAGCACGTCGGGATGCCCGATGGAGATGGTCGCCATGCCCGCGCCCCGCCTCGTGCCGCCCTGACGAACGACCCGCAGCACCGGCGCGTACACGTAGCGCAGCGTGTTGATCGGTCCGCTGTCCTCGCCGCCCCGGTTGGCCCACTCGATGAAGTTGTCGAAAATCTCCATCAGGAAGCTGACCGGCCCGCTGCTGGTGCCGCCCGACCCCTTGATCTCGGCGCCCTCGGGCCGCATGGCACTCAGGTCGATGCGCGGCTCGATGCCCAGCTTGGCGGTTTCGGCCACCACCCGCGCCGCGTCGATGATGCCGCCCATGTCGTCGGGCACGACCTGCACGCCTTCGGGCAGGGTGCGCACGATCTGCACGCCGTTGGCCCGCGCACTCGCCACCAGTTCGGGGGCGATGGCCTGTCCGTAGACCACACGGGTCCAGTTGCGGACCGCCACCGGCTGCTTTTCGCCGTCGGGCTGGGTGGGCGGGCGCATCAGACCCTCGATGAAGTCCTGCACGTCCGCGTGTTCGGCGCTCATGTAGACCCAGCCGCGCACGCCGTTGTCGCTGCGGCTGCTGCGGGCGCGGGGGCGGTACACGTCGAGGTTCACGCCGTTGCCGCCGCCCACCTTGGTCACCAGCGCCAGCTTTCTGGCGACTTCCATCACGCCCTCAAAGGAGCTGGGGTCGTGTTCGGTGGCGCCCTGCACGAAGCAGTTGAGCACGTTGCCGTGCTGCGTGCCCGCGCCCGCCAGCACCCGCCCGCCGGGGCAGAACTTCTTTTCCGCCATCAGGTCGTAGTACTTCTGCGCCCAGTCCTGCCGCGCCCCGGGCGCCTCGGCCCCGGCCACCCAGTCGGCGATGCGCCAGAACATGCCGCTGAGGTCGCCGTCGCCTTCTTGCAGGTACTGCCGCCGCGCGATGTGCTGCGCGTTGTCGTCGAAGTGCTGGGCGGTCTTGTCAGGGCGGGCCGAGGGGGTGCGGGCAGTGGTCATGGGACTCCTTGCAAAAGGAAAGAGAAAAGGGAGAGGCGTGAAAGAGGGAAGGGTGAAGAGTAGACACGGAGAGGGCCGACCCACAGCGCCGCAGCCCGGCAGGGCAGCCCCCCCGTCTCTTTGCGGGAAAGGACAGCAGGGCCTAAGCTGGTGGTCACGAGTCAAGCAGCCGGAGGTGCTTCGGTGCCTGACTGTAGCACCGCGCCCGGACCCCGGCAACGGCTTGACATACCAGTGCTGGTATGCCTCCCCGAAAACACGTACAAGATGCGGCCCCCAGGCACCTTCGCCGCTCCTGTCTCCCCGGCAGGCATCCTCAACGCCGGGCTGCATCCCGCCGCGCACCCCGGGCGTACTTGCGGGCCTCCGGTGGCCTCCCGGCTTCCAGCCCCCGCATGTTGTTCAGGGAGTCCGGACACTCACCCCGCCGAGATAAAGGCGTGTGGTCGTGCCTTTTACGGTGCGGAACGGCGCGAGAAGGACCGGCTCGACCTGTCCGCGCTGAACAATTTGTCCTGAAATCAAATTGCCCCTCACCTGCAACGCCTATCCTTGAGCCATGACTTCTTCCGACGCCGCCATTCGGACCAAACTGGACGCCCTCGCGAAGGCCCTGCGCCACTACCACTCCGCCCTGCTGGACTTCGCCAAGGGCGAATACGAGTTCCTGTACGGCCCGGTTGACGGCCCCTACAAGCTCTACAGCCTGGTCGTGAACGACCCCGCCTTTCAGTGGCTGCGTCCCGTCTCCGGCCTGATGGCGACGCTGGATGAAGTGCTGGACGCCAAGGACAAGACCCTGACCGAGCAGAACGTGACCGACGTGAAGTTTGCGCTGGGGCTGCTGTTTTCCGACACCGACACCAACTTCGCCGAGTTCCGCCGGGGTTACGCCCGCGCCAAGGACGACGCCAAAGTGCGCGAAACCGAAGCCCGCTGGCGTGAACTCCTGAACAGCGCCCAGGCATGAAACTGATTGTCGGTCTGGGCAATCCGGGCGAAAAATACGCGCAGACCCGGCACAACGTGGGCTGGCTGGTCGTGGACGAACTGGCGCGGCGGGCCGGGGGGCAGTGGCGCAAGGACGGCGAGGCCGAGGTCTGCGAGGTGCGGCTGGGCGGGCTGCCCGGCGAGAAGGTGCTGCTGGTCAAGCCGCAGACGTTCATGAACACCTCGGGCAAGGCCGTGTGGCCGCTGATGTCGTTCTACAAACTGGAGGGCGAGAGCCTGCTGGTCGTGCAGGACGACCTCGACAGTCCGTTCGGGCTGCTGCGGTTCCGCATGGGCGGGCGGCACGGCGGGCAAAACGGGGTGCGCGACATCATCGCCCGGCTGGGCCATGACCGTTTTCCCCGGCTGAAAATCGGCATTTCCCGCCCCCCTGCCGGACGCGACCCCGCCGACTGGGTGCTGAGCAAGTGGCGCGAGGAAGAACGGGAGACGCTGGCCGAACTGGTGCGGCTGGGCGCAGGCGCGGCGGAGATGTGGGCCGCGCAGGGCCTTCCCGAGGCGCAGCAGGCCTACAACGGCACCGACCTGCGGCCCAAGCCCCCGCCTCCGCCTCCTGTGCCGCCCGCCGAAGCTGACCCGGAACGTAGCTGACCCGGAATTGGGGGAGCCTCAAGGCTGACTCAAGGTGAGCCGCGCAACTTTTCGCCCCGCCGCGCGTATTCAGGTGCGGTATGGAACTCTTCTCCGGTCTGCTCTCTGCGCTGGGCCTGTCGGGTGCAGCGGGCCTGAACGCCTACATTCCGCTGCTCATCGTCGGGCTGATGAACCGCCTCGGTTACATGGATCTGAACGGGCCGTTCGACATTCTCTCCAACCCTTATTTCATGGTGCTGGTCGGCCTGCTGGCCGCGTTGGACTTCGTGGGCGACAAGATTCCGGGAGTGGACCACGCGCTGCATGTGGCGGGGTCGGTCATCAATACGGGCGCGGGCGCGGTGCTCGCCGCCTCGCAGATGGGCGTGGCCGACGTGCCCCCCGCCGTGAGCGCCGTGCTGGGCCTGCTGGTGGCGGGCGGCGTCCACGCGACCCGCACGGCGGTGCGTCCTGTGGCCACCGCCACCACGGCGGGCCTCGGCAACCCGGTGGTCAGCGCCGCCGAGGACGCCGGAAGCCTGACCCTGAGCGTGCTGGCGGTCTTCATGCCGGTTCTGGCCGTGCTGGGCCTGCTGGGACTGGGCGTGCTGGCCCTGAGCCTGTACAGCAAGGTCAAGGGTCGCCGCCAGCGCATTTGAGAGACCGCAGAGAAGCGCCCCGCCGGGCAAACTGGCGGGGCGCTTCCTTTTTTTGCAGATGGCTGATGGCTGAAAGCAGATGGCAAAGAGCTTTCGGCCATCAGCCATCTGCTATCCGCCTTCTGCCTTCTGCCATCCACCCTCAGCGATTAACGATATGAATCGCCTGCTTGTGAGCCGCTTCCGCCGCTTCCAGCATGCTTTCGCCCAGCGTGGGGTGCGCGTGGATGGTCAGCGAGATGTCGGTGGCGGTGGCGGCCATTTCCAGAGCCAGGCCCGCTTCCGCCAGCATGTCCGACGCGTGCGGCGCGACGATGTGGACGCCCAGCAGCAGGTCGGTGTCCTTCTCCACGACCATCTTCACGAAGCCGTCGGTGGATTGCAGCGTCATGGCGCGGCCCGAGGCGCTCATGGGGAACACGCCGGTCTTGACCTCGTAGCCCTTGTCCTTGGCTTCCTGCTCGGTCAGGCCCACCCAGGCGAGTTCGGGGTTGGTGTACACCACACCCGGAATGGCGACGGCGTCCTGCTCGGCAGGCTTGCCCGCAATCACTTCGGCGGCGACCAGACCCTCTTTCATGGCCTTGTGCGCCAGCATGGGGTTGCTCGCCACGTCCCCGATGCTGAAGATGTGCGGCACGTTGGTGCGCTGCTGCTTGTCGGCGGGGATGAAGCCGCGCTCGGTCACGGTCACGCCCGCTTTTTCGGCGTTCAGCCCATCGGTGCGCGGGCGGCGGCCCACGGCGACCAGCACGCGGTCGAAGACTTCGGTGGTCTTTTCGCCGGTCTTGACGTTTTCCAGCTCGACGTGCACGCCGTCCGCCTTTTTCTCGGCCCGGTTCGCCTTCATCTGGGTCACGATTTCGATGCCCTGCTTGCTCATGACCTTGGCAAATTCCTTCACCGCGTCGGCGTCGGCCCCCGGAATCACGGTGGGCAGGAACTCGATGATTTTGACCTTGGAGCCGAGGTTGTTGTACACCTGCGCGAACTCGAAGCCGATGACGCCGCCGCCCACGCACAGCATCCGCGCGGGCACGGGGTCGGGCATCACCAGAGCGCCGGTGCTGTCCACGATGCTGTCCTGATCCACGTCCAGCCCAGGCAGCTTGGCGGGGTCGGAACCCGTGGCGATGATGAAGTGGGCGGCGGTGTAGTTTTTGCCGTCCACGCTCACGGTGTGGTCGTCCACGAAGCTCGCCTGTCCGGTCAGCAGGGTGACCTTGTTGGCCTTGAACAGCCCCGAGACGCCCCCCGTGAGCTTCTTGACGATGCCGTCTTTCCAGCCGTTGAGCTTGGCGATATTGAGGTTGGTGTCGGCAAAGGTCAGCCCGAATTCGGCGGCCCGGTGGGAAGCGTGAACCATCTCGGCGGCGTGCAGCAGGGCCTTGGTGGGAATGCAGCCGATGTTCAGGCACACCCCGCCCACCGCGCCGCGCTCCACGCACGCCACCTTGAGGCCGAGCTGGGAAGCGCGAATGGCCGCGTGGTAGCCGCCAGGGCCAGCGCCGATGACCAGCACGTCATAGTCGAAGTTGTTCGTCATGGCGGCAGTCTAACGTGACCCCCGCGCCGACACGGTGACCTGCCACGATAGCTGGACACGGCCCGCCGACCACTGAAACTGGTGAGTCGGGACGCACCCGGCACTTGCCCCTTTGGCCGACCCCCACCCAATGGGGGGGAGCAGAAAATGTGAAATTTGTCGCCGCCGTTCTACGGGTAAAAACTTAGGATTCATTAAAGCCATTGATTCAAGTTCCGCTGCACTTTCTTCCTTTCTTCCTGATCTTCCTGTCTGCCCCTTCCCGTGTGCCGAGGAGTTCACGTGATGACCCAGCTTCTGACCGCGTCCGCCCCCACTTCCGCTCTCGCTCAGGCTGTGGTGCGGCCCCGCGCAGGCGCCGACGTGTCGTGTTACTGGTGCCGGAAGCTGCTGCGGGCCTGTGACGGCCAGCGCACGGTGACGCAGGTGGCCGAGCTGCTGCATTTGCCGCTTCAGGTCTGTCTCAAGCTCACGAGCCGGGCGCACCAGCAGGGGTGGGCCGAGCTGTCGGTGCAGGTTCCGGCGCTGCCTACAGAGAGCGGCCACACCGCGCCGCTGTGGGACAGCCTCCTGGAAGTCCTCGGCCCCGGTGGAGAAGCCCTGCTGACCCGCGCCGCCAGCATGAGCCGCTGCCAGCCGCGTGCCGTTCCTGTACACGAAGCGGCCAACTTCCTGATCGGCGTCGAACTGCTGCTGCCCGAGTCCCGCCGCGCCCACCTTGTTCCCCTGCTCGACCGTCTGCGCGACCAGTACGCCTCCTGAGTGGAGAGGGTCACACGGGTCTCTCCACACGGGTAGGGGGAAGCCTGACACGATTCGCTTCCCCCGCTTTGCTCGTAAAAATGGATTGAACAGGAAAGCTGTGCTCTGAAAAGTCGCTACTCCGGCAGGCGGCGCACCGGCAGGCGCACCCACTTGCGGCGTGATACCCAGCGCAGCAGCAGCACGAGCAGCGCGCCGCCCGCCTGGGCCTGAAAGGGCGTGAAGTGCGGCGAGAGCAGCCACACCGCCCCGGCACCAGCGGCGGCGGCAGTCGCGTAGAGCTGGTCGCGGCGGTACATCACTTCCGGCACCTCGTTGGCGATCAGGTCGCGGATGATGCCGCCCCCCACCCCGCTGAGCATGCCCGCAAAGACCACGCCCAGCGGCCCCAGCCCGATTTTGATGGCGCCCAGAGCGCCGGACGTGGCGAACAGGGCCAGCCCCGCCGAGTCGAAGAGGCTCAGTGTCCGCTCGAACCGGGCGAGGCGCTCACCGAACGCGAAGGCCAGCAGCGCGCCGAGCAGCGCGGTCCAGAGGTAGGTTTCGTCACGCAGAAACAGCGGCGGGGTTTGCCCGGTCAGCGAGTCGCGGATGGCGCCGCCACCCACCGCCGTGACTGCGCCCAGCACCAGCACGCCGAACAGATCAAACCGCTTACGCACGCCCAGCAGTGCTCCCGACATGGCAAAGGCCAGCACCCCGATCAGGTCCAGCCAGTGCAGGCCCTCGGCCAGGGTATAGGTCGTGAGCAACGTGTCGTTCACCCGTTCAATCTAGGGCAGGCAGACCCCCGGTACCGGTACATGGGCCGGTTGACCCGGACGCGCAGCGGGCAGCATGAAGGCCTGCGGGGGCGGTACGGTCTACGGCCCCAGGGCACACAATGGGCTATGCGCGTTTCCTGGTTTCTGCTGCTTCTGCCCTTTGTGTCGGCCTCTGCTCTGGCGGCCACGCCCGCTGCAGGTCATGCCAGCGGCCCGCCCGCCTTCATGGGGCAACTGACCCTGCTGCTGCTCGTGG
Source organism: Deinococcus wulumuqiensis R12 (assembly GCF_011067105.1). NCBI lineage: Bacteria > Thermotogati > Deinococcota > Deinococci > Deinococcales > Deinococcaceae > Deinococcus > Deinococcus wulumuqiensis. The sequence continues at coordinate 2,693,312 of NZ_CP049357.1, forward strand.
CAGGAGCCACGGCCTTCGCATCGTTCCGGCTGGGACTGGTGCCCATCATCGGGTTTCTGTTCGCGGGGGTGCTGGCCGGGCCGTCGGCGCTGGGCATCATCGACGACCCGGCCCTGATCGGCGCGGCATCCGAGATCGGGGTGATGCTGCTGCTCTTTACCATCGGCATCGAGTTCAGCCTGGACAAACTCGCCCGCATCTTCCGGCTGATTTTCGTGGGCGGCGGCCTTCAGGTGCTCCTGACGGTCGCGGCGGTCACGGGCGTGCTGCTGGCCTTCGGGGTCAGCCTGCCCAACGCCGTGTTCACGGGTTTTCTGCTCAGCCTGTCGAGCACCGCCATCGTCACCAAGATTCTGGAGTCGCGCGGCGGGGTGGGGTCGCCGACCGGGCAGGCCAGCCTGGGCATCCTGATCTTTCAGGATCTGGCGGTGGTGGTCATGGTGCTGCTGGTGCCCATGCTCGCCGGACAGGGCGGCGGGGCGGGCGGCCTGGTCGTGGCGCTGCTCAAGGCCGGGGGGATCGTGGCGGCGGTGCTGCTGCTGGCGCGGCGGGTCGTGCCGAAACTGCTGGAGGTGGTGGCCCGCACCTGCTCGCAGGAGATTTTTCTGCTCAGCACACTGTCGCTGTGTTTCGCCACGGCGTACCTGACCAGTCTGGCCGGGGTCAGCCTGGCGCTCGGGGCCTTCCTGGCCGGGCTCCTCGTCAGTGAGAGCCGTTTCGGGCAGCAGGCCTTCGGAGAAATCCTGCCCCTACAGATCCTGTTCAGCGCGGCGTTTTTTCTGTCGGTGGGCTTGCAGCTCGACCTGGGTTTCCTGTGGACGCACCTGCCCCTGGTCCTGGGAGCCGTGGCCGTCTTCGCCGTGCTCAAGGCGCTCGCGGCGGCCCTCAGTGTGCGGCTGCTGGGGTTCCCGCTGGCGACCGCCGCCGCGACCGGCTGGCTGCTGGCGCAGGTCGGCGAGTTCTCGTTCGTGCTGGAGAGCAGTGGGCGGGCGCTGGGCCTCAGTCCGGCCGGCCTGGGCGAGACGGGCACCCAGACCTTCATCGCCGCGACGGTGCTGCTCATGGCCCTCACGCCGGTCATGGCGACCCTGGGCGAACGCCTGGGTGCCCTGGGCCGCGCGCGCCCCGCACCTACCGCCGCGCCCGCCGAGGCTCCCACCCGGGCCGAGCCCAACCCCGAGGCCCCGCTGGCGCACCTGAGCGGGCACGTGCTGGTGGCAGGTTTCGGGGACCACGCGCGGCGGCTGGTCAAGGGGCTGGCGGCGCAGCAGGTCCCGTTCGGGGTGCTGACCCTCAGTCCGGACGGGGCCGCGCAGGTCACCGCGCACGGGTATCCGGTCCTCATCGGGGACTATGCCCGCGCCGGGCTGCTGGGCGACGCCGGGCTGGCCTCGGCCCGCGCGCTGGTGGTTCTCGACGACGTCCCGGAGATGACGGCGCGGGTGATCGGCGTGGCCCGCACCCTGAATCCGGAGCTGACCATCGTGGCGCATACCGACGAACCCGGCGAGATTGCCACCCTGCGCGGCGTGGGGGCCACCCACGTCCTGACGAGTACCGACGCCGTGGCGCGCGGCGTGCTGGGCCTGCTGACGCTGCCCAGCACGCCGCCCATGACCCTCAGCGCGGAGCAGCAGCAGATGTGCGACCACGCCCACAGCGTCACCGTGGTGCATCCGGACAGCCTGGACACCTGTCCAGAATGTGTGGCGCAGGGCGACTCGTGGGTGCACCTGCGCGTGTGCATGACCTGCGGCCACACCGGCTGCTGCGACTCCTCGCCCAACAGGCACGCCACCGCCCACGCCCAGTCCAGCGCGCACCCGGTGATCCGCAGCCTGGAACCGGGCGAGGCCTGGGCCTACTGCTATGTTCACGACCGCACAGCTCCCCGCTGAAGCGTGAAGGCCCTTTTGTCAGAGTGCCGCCCAGCGTGGTATACTCCCGGCTGTTGTCTCGAACCGCCGCCAGCCCGCGCTGGGGGCTGAGGTCCGAGAAGAAGGCCCCGGCGAGACGCGCCGTGTGGCTCCCCGAGGAGAAAGATCATGGCGAAGCATCCCGTTCCCAAGAAGAAGACCAGCAAGAGCAAGCGCGACATGCGCCGCAGCCACCACGCGCTGACCGCTCCCAACCTCACTGAGTGCCCCCAGTGCCACAGCAAGAAGCTCTCGCACCACATCTGCCCCAGCTGCGGCTACTACGACGGCCGCCAGGTGCTCGCGGTCTAACCCCGCCTGTTCGCATGCCCCCCCTCACCGGGGGGTTTTGCTTTTTTGTGCTCCCCTCGACTTTGCGGCCACTCGTTGTCCCCCGGCTGCCGCCACCAGATGAATGTCCGCTCAGTGAAAAATGCCGGAAACCTCACGCGCCGCCCTCTAGACTTTGAGGTGAACAGTCTTCGGTCCATTCGACCATGGCAGGAGGAACAGAAATGAAAGCATTACTGACCGTTGCCGCCCTGGCTTCAGGCTTTGCCCTGGCCCAGCCCACCACGCCGACTGTGACCCTGCCCGAAGGCGTGGTGGTCAAGGAGCACCTGCCCGGCGCCCCGCGTGGGAACCCGCAGTCGGACAAGGCCGACAACCCGAAGAAGGTCTACATCTGCCACGCGACCAGCGCGGTGGACAACAATGGGTACCTGATCGTGCATGTGAGTCAGGCCGCCGCCGACGCCCACCTGAAGCACGAGCACGCCACCGCCGAGGACGACGGGCACGGTCAGGGCAAGGCCAAGCGTGACCGCACCGGGCGCTACGTCGGCCCCGACTGCGCGGACAACCTGCCCAGCTGATACGGATTCCGATTGAATCTGGTAGTTTCAGATTCAATCCGACTTGCAAAGCTGCGCAGCAGAGCGGATGCGAGTAGGAAAAAATACGGATTCCGCGATATGGATGCACAGGCGGCGCCTTCCCAACTGTACAGGCCCGACTGTGCAGGAATGAAGCGGAATCCGTATTACAGACCCAGCGGGTCGAGCAGCAGCGGCTCCTCCACTTCGAAAGGCTCGGCATATTTCACGCGCAGCAGGGTGCCCCAGTACGTCAACCTCCCCTGGCGACGCTCGATGATCTCGGGTGTGACCGTCTCGGAGACGTAGCCCCCCGAAAACTGCGAAGCGTGCGCCCGGATGGCGGCCTCCCACTCGGTCATCACGCTGCCGATGTCTACCAGCACGTTGGCGCTGATGTCCGAGTTGCCCTGATACAGCAGGGTGCGCTGCACGCGCCAGGGTTCGCCGCCCAGGTCGGCTTTTTTCAGGGCGGCGAGGTGGATGGCCCGTTTGGCGAGGTGGTAGGTGCCGACATGATCGGGGTGGCGGTCACGCCAGTGGGGAACCACCAGCACGCGGGGCCGCACCGTGCGCAGGGCGGCGGCCAGGGCGTGGGCAAAAGGGGGCGTGTCGGCCAGCTCCCCGTCGGGCAGGCCGAGCTGTCCGCGCCAGCTCAGGCCCATCAGATGGGCCGCCGCCACGCACTCGGCCTGCCGCTCGGCGGGGGTGCCCTGCGTCCCCTTTTCGCCGCGCGTGAGTTCCAGAATGCCCACCGCCTTTCCTGCCTGCGCCAGCCGAATCAGGGTGCCGCCCGCGCCGATTTCGGCGTCGTCGGGGTGGGGGGCGAGGCACAGCCAGTCGAGTGGCTGCGCCTCGCCGTAGACGGTCTGGAGCGTCGGCGTCACAGGCCGAGCTGCTGCTTGAAGCCGCGCAGCACCCCGGCACTCTGCTCCAGCTTCTGTTGCTCGTCGCCGGTCAGCTTGGGGTGCAGGGTGGACAGCACCCCCTGACGGCCGACAATGCGCGGCAGGCTGAGGCTCACGCCGTATTCGGGGGTCGGCGCACTGACGGTCAGGACGGCGCGGCGGTCACGCAGCACGGCCTCGGTGATGCGGGCGAGCGCCGCGCCGATGCCGTAGTAGGTGGCCCGCTTGCCCTCGATGATGCTGGCGGCGGCATGCCGGGTGCCCCGGTCGATTTCGGTGCGGACCTCATCGTTCCAGGGCAGGTTCTGGGCCTGCATGAAGTCGGCCACCGGCATCCCGGCGACCATGGCGCTGCTCCAGGCCAGCACCTCCGAGTCGCCGTGTTCGCCCAGCACGTAGCCGTGCGCGTGCGTGCCGTCCACCCCCGCATGCTGCGCCATCAGGTGCCGGAAGCGGGCGCTGTCGAGCACGGTTCCCGAACCGATCACCGGTTGCCCCGGCGCGAGCTGCGTCGCCAGATCGGTCAGCAGGTCCACCGGGTTGCTGGTCACCAGCAGGACGGCGTCCGGCGCGGCGCGGGTGATCTGCGGCACGAGTTCGCGGAAGATGTCGGCATTCTTTTCCAGCAGGTCCAGGCGGCTTTCGCCCGGTTTCTGGTTGGCCCCGGCGGTCAGAATCACCACCTGGGCGCCGGCAAGCTCGCTGTGTTCCCCGTGCCAGACGCGGGTGCCGTGACTGACCGGGGCGGCGTGGGCGATGTCCTCGGCCTCGGCCTGGGCGCGGTCTTCGTCCCGGTCCACCAGCACCAGCTCACTGCACACGCCGCGCAGCACGAGGGCGTAGGCCGCCGTCGAACCGACGAACCCCGCGCCGACTACGCCCACTTTCATGCCTGTTCTCCCTCGCGCACGCACAGCACCGGCACCGGGCTGCGGCCCACCAGTTTCTCGGCGCTGCTGCCGATCAGGAAGTGCTCCAGGGCGCCCTGCGGGTGGGTGCCCACCACGATCAGGTCGGCGCCCCACGCCCGCGCCGCGTCGAGCAGGCCCGTGACCGGGTCGCCCACCAGCAGTTCGCTTTCTTCGCCGTCACGCAGCAGGTCGTGCAGGCGCCTGGAGTCGGCGTCTTCGAGGGTGCGGAGCAGGCCGGGGTCGGGAAGGACCGGGGTCACGCCGCCGATGATGTCGGGGGTGCCCAGCGCCCGCGCGTCGGTCACGTGGGCCAGTCGCAGCCGGGCGCCGGGAAACCGGGTCCGCGCCACGTCGAGGGCGTGCAGCGATGCGGGCGAGAAGTCCACGCCGACCAGCAACCGCTGAAAACCGCTGCCGGGGAAAGACGGGGCCGGGGAGACAGGTTGGGTCATGTGTTGAAGGTACAGGGTCACTGTCCGCAGAGCGTGATGCCTGAGCGGAGCAAGCCTTGAGTTTGCGCGGATGTCCCCAGGCAGACCAGCCCAGGTAGGGCCGAAGCCGCTCAGTGCTCGTGTTCCAGAAACGCCTTGAGCGCGTCTATCTGCACGATGATCGGTGAGCGGGCGCGGACGATGGCGCCGTCTTTTTTCAGGCGGCTGAGGCTGTGGCTCACCGTTTCACGGGTGGCGCCGACCATCCGGGCGATGTCTTCCTGACTGAGCTTGAGGTTGAGTTCCACGCCCTGGCTATGGGCGCGTCCGAACTCACGGGCGAGGCGGTAGAGCAGGCTCGCCACCCGTTCGGGGGCGCTGTAGGCGCTGACGGTGGCGCTCCACGCCTGCGCCTCGAACAGCCGCGCCGCCATCAGGCGAATCAGCTTCATGGCGAGGTCGGGCTTGGTCGCCAGCAGCTTTTGCAGTTCCTGGCGCGGCAAGACGATCAAGGTGGTGCGCTCCAGCGCCTCGGCCTGGGTGGGACGGCGCTCCTCGGGTTGCAGCAGCAGTTCGCCGAAGGTGTCGTGCTGCCCGACCACCCCCAGAATCGCTTCTTTGCCGTTGGGAAACAGTTTGCTGATCTTGACCAGGCCGCTGCGCACGAAGTAGAGCGCGTCAGCCGGGTCGTCCATTCGGTAGATGACCTCGCCGGGCTGGTAGGAACGGTACGGAGTGGTCACGGCAACTTGTTCCAGTTCGGCCAGCTCAAAATCAGCGAACAGTTCAGTTCGCTTGAGATGCCAGACCAGACTCGGGTAGTTCATGTCTGCCCGGAAGGATAGCCGAAAAAACCCGCTGCCCGTCCTTATACGGATTCCGATTGAATCTGGTCGTTTCAGATTCAATCCGACTTGCAAAGCTGCGCAGCAGAGCGGATGCGAGTAGGAAAAAATACGGATTCCGCGATATGGATGCACAGGCGGCGCTTTCCCGACTGTGCAGGAATTAAGCGGAACCCGTATTAAGTGTGAAACTTACATTCTCCCATCGCACCGAAACCGCCGGGCAGGGGGGCTGGGGCGGGGTGCCCGGCGCTTCAGCGCGTTGAAGCTGGCCTCGTGACATTTGCCCGGAAAAGTTTTATACTCGGTTCAATTTCAACCTTCAGGCTCCTCTCCTCAGGGGTGGAGTCTGCCGATTCCCGGAGGAACGTATGCCCAGCTATAAGGCCCCCACCCGCGACATGAAGTTCGTCATGCAGGAAGTCCTCGGTGCCGGCGACCAACTCGCCGCCATGCCCTTTTACAAGGACAACGACACCGCCGACTTCGACCTGCTTTCCCAGGTGATCGACGAGGCCGCCCGCTTCGTGGAGACCGAGATTCAGCCCCTGAACCAGATCGGTGACAAGGAAGGCTGCGTGCGCGACGAGCAGGGCAACGTGAAGACCCCCACCGGGTTCAAGGCCGCCTACGACAAGTTCCGCGCGGCGGGCTGGACGGCGCTGGACGCCGACCCGGAGTACGGCGGTCAGGGGATGCCCCACACCGTCAGCATCGCCATGAACGAGATGATCTGCTCGGCGAACGTGGCCTGGGGCATGTACCCCGGCCTCTCGCACGGCGCGTACTCGGCCCTGCACGCGGTCGGCAGCGACGAACTGAAAAAGCTCTACCTGCCCCACATCGTGGACGGCAGCTGGACCGGCACCATGTGCCTGACCGAGCCGCATGCGGGCACCGACCTCGGCATCATCCGCACCAAGGCGCAGGACAACGGCGACGGCACCTACGCCATCACCGGCACCAAGATCTTCATTTCCGCCGGTGAACACGACATGGCCGAGAACATCGTTCACCTCGTGCTGGCGCGTCTGGAAGGCAGCCCCGCCGGAACCAAGGGCATTTCGCTGTTCCTGGTCCCCAAGTTCATCCCCAATGCCGACGGCAGCCTGGGCGAGCGCAACGGCGTGGTGTGCGGCAGCCTGGAACACAAGATGGGCATTCACGGCAACGCCACCGCCGTGCTGAACTTCGACGGGGCCAGGGGCTGGCTGGTCGGCGAAGTCAACAAGGGCATGAACCACATGTTCATCATGATGAACGCCGCCCGCCTCGGGACCGGCATGCAGGGCCTGGGCCTGGGCGAAGTCGCGTACCAGAACGCGCTCGCCTACGCCAAGGACCGCCTCCAGATGCGCAAGGAACCCCGCGTGAGCGGTGAGGAAGCCGACCCCATCATCGCGCACCCCGACGTGCGCCGGATGCTGCTGACCGGCAAGGCCTACACCGAAGCGGGCCGGGCGCTCGCGCTGTGGCTGGCGCTGAGCATCGACACCGAGCACCACCACCCCGACGAGGCCAAGCGCAAGGAGGCGGGCGACATGGTGGCGCTGCTGACCCCCATCGCCAAGGCGTTCATGACCGACAACGGCTTCAACGTGGCGGTGCAGAGCCAGCAGGTCTTCGGCGGTCACGGCTACATCCAGGAATGGGGCATGGAGCAGTTCGTCCGTGACGCCCGTATCGGCCAGATCTACGAAGGCACCAACGGCATCCAGAGCCTCGACCTGCTGGGCCGCAAGGTCCTGATGGACGGCGGCAAGAAGCTGCAGAAGCTGGCCGGAACCCTTCAGGAATTTGCCGAAGAAAACGAAGGCGACGAGCACATCGGCGACTACGTGAACCAGCTCGGCAAGGCCGCGCAGCAGCTCGGCTCCATCACCATGGTGGTCGGCCAGAAGGCCATGAGCGGCGCGGAAGGCGCGGACGAAGTGAACGCCGCCGCCGTGGACTATCTGCGTTTCTTCGGTCACGTCGTCTACGGCTACCTGTGGGCACGCATGGCGAAGATCGCCCACGACAAGATCGACGCCGGAGCCGACAAGGACGGCTTCTACCTCGCCAAGACGCAGACCGCCAAGTTCTACTTCACCAAGCTGTTCCCCGAAACGAAGGCGCTGGCCGCGACCATCAAGGCCGGGAACGAGCCTCTGGCCGTGGACGACAAGGCCGTCTTCGGCTGGGAACACGCCTAAGAGGTGATGGGTCCGCTTCGCTGAAAGTTAATGGTTGATGGAAAGTGCGCCTCTGCCCTGGTCGGGTGGGGGCGCTTTCCCTTTTCCTTTTCATACGGATTCCGATTGAATCTGGTAGTTTCAGATTCAATCCGACTTGCAAAGCTGCGCAGCAGAGCGGATGCGAGTAGGAAAAAATACGGATTCCGCGATATGGATGCACAGGCGGCGCCTTCCCAACTGTACAGGCCCGACTGTGCAGGAATTAAGCGGAATCCGTATCAGGAACGCTGCTCGGTTGTCAGGAACGCTGCCGGGCCACAGCGCGTAGGGAGGGCATGAAGCGCCTTTTTTCCCTCCTGCTCTGGTCCGGCTGTTCGCTGGCGTCGGCGGCCCCTTTCACGCTGGCGCCGGGGCAGACCGCGCAGGCGGGACCGGCCAGAATCACGCTCCTGAGCGTGCAGGATAGTCGCTGCCCGCCCCGCGCCTTGTGCCTCATGGCGGGAGAACTGACGGCGAAGGTGATGGTGACGCGGGGCAACACCACGCGCACGCTGACGCTGCGGCTGCCGGGCCAGGCGCAGGGCACGCCCGCCGGAACCCTGAAACTGACGGCGGCGACGCGGCTGGGCGAACGCCGACCCCAGAAACTCACCTTCGACCTGGTGCGGCCCTGAGTGGGCTGGCCCCGCTAACATGCCCTCCATGAAGCACTTCACACCTGCCGACCCCACCCCCCGTGAACTCGGTTTCGCCATGCCGCCCGAATGGGCGCCGCACGAGGCGACCTGGATGGGCTACCCCGCCGACGACGAATTGTGGTTCGGCCACCTCGCCGGGGTGCGCGACGAGTACGTGGGGCTGGTCAAGACCATTGCCCGCTTCGAGCGGGTGGAACTGCTGGTGCGCGACGAGGAAAGCGAACGCGACGCCCGCGCCCGGCTCTCGGGGCACAATGTCCGCTTTCACCGGGTGCCGCTCGACGACTCCTGGCTGCGCGACTCCGGCCCACTGTTCGTGGTGCGCGGTGATAAGGAAAAGGAAGTCGCCCTCGTGAACTGGCGATTCAACGCCTGGGGCGGCAAGTTCGAGTGGGAAAACGACGACCGCATTCCCGAGTACGTGGCCGAGGTTCTGGGCATGGCGCACTGGGACCGGCCCGAAGTCCTCGAAGGCGGCGGCCTGGAAATCGCCGGGGGCGGCGCGGCACTCACCACCCGGTCCTGTTTCCTGACCGACACCCGCAATCCGGGGCTGACCGAGGAGGGCTATACCTTTTTGCTCTCCGACATGCTGGGTGTCAAGAAACTGCTGTGGCTCGACGGCGGCCTGGAAAACGACCACACCGACGGACACATCGACACCATTACCCGCTTTGCCGCCGAGGACGTGATCGTGACCAGTGTGGAACCCGACCCCGCCGACCCCAACCACGCCGTGATGAGCCGCAACCTGGACATGCTGCGCGAAATGCGCACGCCGGACGGTCAGCCCTACCAGATTGTCGAACTGCCGCTGCCCGCCAATCGGCTGGAAGGCGCGGAAGGCCGCCTGCCGCCCACCTACGCCAACTTCTATATCGGCAACGGCTTCGTCGTGGTGCCGCAGTACGGCGACCCCAACGACAAAAAGGCGCTGGACGTGCTGCGGCCCCTCTTTCCAGGGCGCGAGGTCATCGGTGTGCCGAGTCGCAAGATTATCGAAGGCGGCGGCTCCTTCCACTGCCTGACCCAGCAGCAACCGGCGGGGCGGGCGTGGCGGGGCGAGTGACGCGCAATCAGGTTGAAAACACAATCAGCTTTCCCAGTCACGTCATAAGGATTCCGATTGAATCTGGTAGTTTCAGATTCAATCCGAGCGGATGCGAGTAGGAAAAAATACGGATTCTGCGATATGGATGCACAGGCGGCGCTTTCCCGACTGTGCAGGAATTAAGCGGAATCCGTATTACTCAGACTCTATGACTTACAAAATGAGAAGAGGCCAGGGCCACCGCCCCAGCCTCCTCTTTTTCCATCACCCATCATCTATCATCCATCACCGTTTCACTTCTCCCGAATCGCCCACCCCTGCGCCTTCACCGCCTCAATCTGCGCGTTAAACACGGGGTCAATGTCCTCTTCGGTCAGGGTCTTCGCGCCCCGGTAGGTCAGGCGCACGGCCACCGAGCGGTTGCCCTCGCCCACCTGTTCGCCCGTGAACACGTCGAAGGGTTCGACCTGTTCGAGCAGCTCGCCGCCTGCGCCCTTCAGGACGCCGACGATTTCACCGTAGCTCACGCCTGCGGGCGCAATCACGGCCAGGTCGCGCCACGCGGCGGGGGCGCGGCTGGGGTCGCGGAAGGCCCAGTCCCGGCCCGGCAGCGGCAGCGCGGCTTCCAGCAGGAAGGTGTCTCCCTTCAGGCCGAATTCCTGCGCGATTTCGGGGTGCAGCGCGCCCAGCCAGCCCACGCGCTCGCCGTTCCAGACCACCGCGCCCGCGATGCCGGGGTGCAGCGCCGCCGGAACCTCCTCGCCGCGCAGTTGCTGCACTTCGAGGGTCGCGCCGCTCGTGGCCGCGAAACTCTGGACCAGGCCCTTGAACACGCTGAAGCCGCCCTGCACCCCGTCCTGATAGGTGCGGGCCGCGAGGTCGCCGCGCATCAGCAGGCCCAGGCGCTCGGTTTCGCCGGACGTGGGGAAAATCCGCCCGATTTCAAAGAGCAGCACCCGCTCGCCTTTGGCGTGGGCACCCGCCGCTTTCAGCAGGGAGGGATACAGCGCGGTGCGCATCCCGGTGCGGTCGGTGGTCATGGGATTGCGGAGCCTGACGCCGGGAAGCTCGGCGCGGGCCTTCTGCGCTTCCTCGTCGCTGGTGAAGGTGTAGGTCACGACCTCCTGAAAGCCCAGGCCGCTCAGGGTCCGGCGCAGGTCGGCCCGCCGGTCGCTGGGGGCCGACGCGCCGAGGTTGCTCTCGTGCACGCGCAGGGTGGGCAGCGTTTCGGGCAACTCGGCAAAGCCGTGCAACCGGGCGACTTCCTCCGCGAGGTCCTGCCAGATGACCATATCCACCCGCCAGGACGGGGGCAGCACGCGCAACTCGTCGCCCTCACCCTCGACCCTGCACCCCAGCCGGGTCAGGATGTCGCGCATCTCGGCAGTGTCGATGTGCATGCCCAGCAGGGCGCGAATCTGTTCGCCCGTCGCCGTGATTTCGAAGGGCAGTTCGGGCGTGCCCACCAGGGTTTGCCCGGCTTCGGGGGTGCCGCCGCCGTACTCGCGCAGCAGTTCGGCCACGCGCACCGCCGCTTTGGGGGCCAGCAGCGGGTCCACGCCGCGCTCGAAGCGGTACACGGCGTCGGTCTTCAGGCCCAGCCGCGTGGCGGTGCGCCGCAGCAGCACCGGGTCGAAGTGCGCCGACTCGATGACCACGTCCCGCGTGTCGGCCCGGACGTGCCCGTGCTCGCCGCCGACGATGCCCGCGATGCCCAGCACATGCGAGCCTTCCTTGGGCTGCTTCATGGTGGAAAACGCCTCGGCCACCGACATGACGGGTTCGTCGCTCATGCCTGCGTCGAGAATCAGCAGGTCCTCGCCCCCCGTCTGGTGCGTGTTGCCCAGCAGGTCTTTCACGTTCTCGCCTTCGCGCAGGCCGAACGCCACCACCAGGCCGTCTCCGGCCACGTCACGGCGGTCATAGAGGGCGGTGGGCTGGCCGAGTTCGAGCATCACGTAGTTGCTGGTGTCCACGATGAGGTCGATGGAGCGCATCCCCGCGAGGCTGACCCGGCGCTGCATCCACAGCGGCGCGGGGCCGTTTTGCACCCCACTGACGGCGCGGGCGGCGAAGTGGTCGCAGCCGAAGCGCAGTTTCTTCGACGGGTCGCGGTCCAGCACCCGGCCCCGGTCCGGCAGCGAGACGCGAATCTCGCCGGGCTGCGTGGGCGCGGCGGGAATGGTCGGCTCGTGCAGTTCCAGTTTCAGGTACGCCGCGAGGTCACGGGCAAGGCCCACGGCGCTGAGCACGTCGGCGCGGTTGGGGGTCACTTCCACGTCCAGCACGCTATCGGCGGCCCAGAGCCGGTTCATGGGCGTGCCGGGCGCGGCCGTGCCCGCCGGGAAGGTCAGGACGCCCGCGTTGCTCTCGCCGATGCCGAGTTCCTTGGCGCTGGCGGCCATGCCCCAGCTTTCGACGCCCTGCATGGGGCGCACGCCGTAGGTCATGCCGCCCAGGGTGGTGCCGGGCGTGACCAGCGCCAGCATGGTCCCCGCCGGGAGGCCCACCGCGTTGGGGGCGCCGCTGGCGATGGTCTTTTCGCCGTTCTCTCCCGTGTCGAGTGTCAGTCGGGTGAGCTGCGTGCCTTCGATGGGTTCAGCGGCTTTGACCGCTACCAGCAGCACGCCTTCTACCGGTGCGGGCACTTCCTCCACACCCTCCAGCGGCAGACCGAGGTGCGCGAACACGGGTTCCAGTTCAGAAACGGGCGGCAGGTCAGGAAGCAGTTCTTTGAGCCAGGAATAGGGAAGTTTCATGCGTTGACCTCATACGGATTCCGATTGAATCTGGTCGTTTCAGATTCAATCCGAGCGGATGCGAGTAGGAAAAAATACGGATTCCGCGATATGGATGCACAGGCGGCGCTTTCCCGACTGTGCAGGAATTAAGCGGAATCCGTATCAGAGGGGGTGGCAAGTTGACGGGCGAGGCCGCGCAGGACCTCCGGCACCAAGTTCACCTCGTCCAGCCGGTTCAGTGAAACCCACTCGGGCTGGTACCAGTTCTCGGCGCTCTGGCGGATGCCCTCTGGACCGTCGCCCAGGCGCATCTCGCCGCTGACGACGTGGCAGAGGAAGTAGTGTTCGTGGCTGTGGGTGTCGCCGTGCCGGTTGTCGAGTTCCAGCACCTGCTTGCCCACCTTCACGGTCAGGTTGACCTCTTCCAGCACCTCGCGGGCGCAGGCCCCAGCGGGCGTTTCGCCGTCTTCGATGCCGCCGCCGGGGAGCGTGGCATACGTTTTGCCGTTCCTGCGCCGCAGCATCAGCAGAAGCTCGTGCCCGTCGTTGAAAACGAGGGCGGCGGCGCGGGGGCGTGGGGCGGGGTCGGTCATAGATGCTCCTCCAGATACTTGTGCAACGCGCCGAGGTGCAGCGGGTAAAACGCCTCTGGCCGATGCTCTAGCTTTTGCCGTACTGCTTGTAGGGGTATCCAGCGCGGCGCTGCCGTTTCCCCTTCCTGGGCACAGGGTTCGCCTGCCGCTTCACAAATGAAGCTGCTCAGCAGGATGGAATACCCGCCCGACAGGTTCTGAGTCACACAGTAGGGCGTCACCGTCCGAATGTCGTAGCCCAATACCCCGCGCACAAAGCCTTCGCCCTCGCCCCTGATGCGTGTGACGGTCAAGCCCGTTTCCTCCTGAACTTCGCGCCGCAGGGCGTCAAAGACGTTTTCGTACTCGCGCAGTTTGCCCGCAGGCAATTCAAGCAGACCGTCCTCGACGCCGATATTCGGTTTGCGCCGTTCTTGCAGCAGCAAGCAGGGCCGACTGTCCACCACGCGGGGAATAAGTGCGCCGACGCAGGGAATGGCGAAGGTTTCAGTCATTGCCCAATCACTCTGGAATCACTTTCAGCAAGGAGCCGCCGCACCGCCGCCTGAACATGCAGCGCCGTCGTATCGAAAACGGGCACAGACGAATCCTCCTGCCCCACCAGCAACGTAATTTCGGTGCAGCCCAGAATAATGCCCTGTGCGCCGCGCTCGATCAGGCGGGCAATAATTTGGCGGTAACGTGCCCTGGATGCGTCCTGAACGACACTTCGGCAAAGCTCGTCGAAGATGATGCGGTGAATGTCGGCGCGTTCGGCCTCATCAGGAATCAGGGTTTCAATGCCAAAGCCTTCGCGTAGCCTGTCCTTGTAAAAGTCCTGCTCCATCGTAAAAGTCGTGGCCAGGAGGCCCACTTTCTGCAAGCCTGCCGCCTGAATCGCCGCACCCGTCGTATCTGCTATATGAATCAGGGGAATATTCACGGCGGCTTCAATCTGGGGCGCAACTTTGTGCATGGTGTTGGTCGCCAGCAAAAGAGCGCCCGCGCCTGCGCGTTCAAGCCCCTGGGCCGCCTGAGCCAGAACTTTTGCCGCCCCGTCCCAGTCGCCCGCTTTTTGCTGCGCGGCAATCTGAGCAAAATCAACCGAATGCAGCAGGAGCGGCGCGGAGTGCAGGCCGCCTTTTCGCCCCACGTATTCCAGGTTCAGCAGGCGGTAATACTCGGCGGAACTCGTCCACGACATACCGCCGATGACGCCGAGGAGTCGAGTCACCCCAGCTCCCCCCGGAATTGCCCAATCACCCTCGGGTCGTTGGCGTAGAAATACCGAATATCGGGAATCCCGTACTTGAGCATGGCGATGCGCTCCGGGCCGAGGCCGAAGGCAAAGCCCGTTTTGCCCTCATACACGCGCTCCTTGCCCGCCGCCTCGCGCAGGTCGTCCACGGCCTTGAACACGTTCGGGTGGACCATGCCGCAGCCGCCGAGTTCCAGCCATTTGCTCTCGCCGCGCGGGTTGTCCCAGTACACGGCGAAGTCGGCCCCCGGTTCCACGAACGGGTAGTAGCTCGGCTGAAAGCGCACCTTTGCCGAGGCACCGTACAGCCCGCGTGCCATCTCGGCAATCGTGCCCTTGAGGTCGGCCATGCTGATGCCTTCGCCCACCACCAGACCTTCGAGCTGATGAAACATCGCCTCGTGGGTGGCGTCGGTGGCCTCGAAGCGGTAGACCTTGCCGCGCGAAACCATCTTGAGCGGCGGCTCGTGCTCCAGCATGTAGCGAATCTGCATGTTGCTGGTGTGCGTTCGCAGCAGCCGCCCGTCTTCCAGCCAGAAGGTGTCCTGAAGCTCGCGGGCGGGATGGTACCAGGGAATGTTGAGCGCCTCGAAGTTATAGTGCTCCTCCTCGACTTCCGGCCCCTCAGCCACCTCGTAGCCCATGCGGGTAAAAATCCCGATGAGATCGTCGTACACGCGGGAAATGGGGTGCAGGCCGCCCGCCGGGAGGGGCAGGCCGGGCAGGGTCACGTCCACCGCTTCGCTGGCGAGGCGGGCGTCGAGTGCGGCCCGCTTGAGCGCCGCCTCCTTTTCGTCCAGCGCGGCCTGAATCGCGGCGCGGACCACGTTGATTTCCGCGCCCCTGGCCTTGCGCTCCTCGGGGGGCAGCTTGCCCAGCGTGCCGAGTTCCTTGGTCACCAGGCCGGATTTGCCGACATAGCGGGTCTTGACGGCCTGAAGCGCTTCGAGCGTCTCGGCGGCGTGAATGTCCTGAATGGCCTGTTCCTGCATGTTTTCCTCCATCAACCATCTACCATGAACCATCAACAAAAACCCCGCCTGTGGGTAGGCGGGGTGACTCGCTCAGCCTGAATTCAGGCGAACGTGACCCCGGAGCGCGTAAATGGCGAAAGTGGCGCGGTCCGGGTGGTCATGGCCGTAGCGTAGCAAACTCACCCCCTCAGAACACCCCCTCAGCAAAGACCCGCCGCACGTCCTCGCGTCCCAGGCCGAGGCTGAGCAGAAGGAGCAATAGCAGCCGCGCCTTGTGGGCGTTGAGGAAACTCGCCGGAATCGCCCCCGCCGCCACCAGGGTCGCGCCGCCGCCCGCGTAGCCGTAGACCGGCAGAATCGGCCCGGCGTGGGTGCGCGTGGCAAGCACCACCGGCTTGTCGCTCGCCTCAATCAGCGGCAGCAGTTCGGGCGGCAGGTTGCCGGTGCCGAGCGCGGCAATCACCAGCCCGTCGGCCCTGGACAGCGCTTCGGCGTAGCCTTCGCCCTGCCAGCCCGCGTAGGCGTACAGGATTTCCACCCGCCTGTCCAGCGTGTCCGGGCGAAAGGTGGGGCGCGGCTCCGGCGTGGCGAAGTAGCGCACCTGCGGCCCGGCGGGGGTGCGGTCGATGCGCCCGATGGGGCCGGGATACCCGCCGAACGCGTCCACCGCGCTGGTATGCACCTTGGTCACGGTGCGGGCGTCGAAGATGTCCCCGCCGAACACGACCAGCGGCCCGCGCCCCGCCGTGT
Source organism: Deinococcus wulumuqiensis R12 (assembly GCF_011067105.1). Taxonomy (NCBI): domain Bacteria; kingdom Thermotogati; phylum Deinococcota; class Deinococci; order Deinococcales; family Deinococcaceae; genus Deinococcus; species Deinococcus wulumuqiensis. Next base: position 2,709,419 of record NZ_CP049357.1, read on the forward strand.
CCGGGCACAGCGCGACCTGCGCGGCGTCGAGCAGGTTGCCGGGGCCGTCCCAGGAGACTTCCTCGGCGTGACGCATGGAGCCGGTCAGGACGACGGGAACGGCGGCGGGCAGGCACAGGTGCAGGAAAAAGGCCGTTTCTTCCAGCGTGTCGGTGCCGTGCGTGACCACCACCGCGTCGTGGTCGGCGGCCAGCTCCCCGATCAGCTGCGCGAGTTGCCGCATGTGCGCGGGCGTGACGTGGGGGCTGGGCAGATTGAACGGCTGAAATTCGCTGACACGGACGCCTTCCAGTCCGGGCAGTTCGGGCGGCGTCTGCGGCGTCAGCCCGCGTCCGTCGGGACTGGGACGGCTGGCGATGGTGCCGCCGGTATGAATCAGGGCGAGGCGGGGCGCAGAAGCGGGCATGGGACCAGGGTAACGGCCCCCGGCCCGCACGTTCAGCGGTTGCGCTGCGCGGCCACCACCAGCGCCACCACGAACACCAGCGCAGTGACGGGCAATTCGCTGAGGAGCGCCTCCCCGAAGGCTATCCCGCGCCCGGTCTTCTGAAACAGGCCGATGCCCAGCCACAGCAGGCCAGCGAGCAGCGCGAGGGTCCAGGCGCGGGGCGGAATCTTCACTTCTCGCGGGCGGATTCGATCAGCTCGGCGGCGCCCCGTTCCAGCATGTCGGCGGCGAGTTCGGCCCCGATGTCGGCGCATTCGGCGGCGTCGCCCTGCGAGGTGGCGCGGATGACCTTGGAGCCGTCGAGCGCGCCCACCCAGCCTTCCAGGGTAATTAGCCCGCCCTTGATGACGGCGTGGGCGCCCACGGGGGCCATGCAGCCCGCGCCCAGCCCGGCCAGGAATTCGCGCTCGGCGGTAATCCGGTCGTCGGTGGCGTGGTCGTGGATGGCGTAGACGACTTCGGTGGTCAGGTCGTCCTCGGTGCGGGTTTCCAGGGCCAGGGCGCCCTGACCAGGGGCAGGCAGCAGGATGTCCGGCTCGACGAATTCGTCGATGCGGTGGCGCTGTTCGGTGCGAATCAGGCCCGCTGCCGCCAGGATGATGGCGTCGTACTCGCCGCTGCCCAGGGCCGCCAGCCGGGTGTCGATGTTGCCGCGCAGGTCCTTGACGATCAGGTCCGGGCGGTAGGAGCGCAAGAAGGCCTTGCGCCGCACGCTGCTGGTGCCGACCCGTGCGCCCTGGGGCAGTTCGGAGAGCTTTTTCATGCCCTCGCGCCCGATCAGCACGTCACGGGCGTCCACCCGCTTGGGAATGCTGGACACTTCCAGCCCCTCCGGCTGCTCGGTGGGCAGGTCCTTGAGGGAGTGCACCGCGATGTCGATTTTTTTCTGGAGCAGGGCTTCCTCGATCTCCTTGACCCAGAAGCCCTTGTCGCCCTTCTGGGCGAGCTGTTCCAGGCTCTCGCGGTTGCGGTCCCCCTTGGTCGAAATGGTCTGAATCCGGAACTCGGTTTCGGGCCATTCTTCTTTCAGGCGGGCCACCACCCAGCGCGTTTGTGCGAGCGCCAAGTTGCTGCCCCGCGTTCCAACGGTCACCATCCGCATAACCGGGGCAGTATAGCGGGGTCGGCCCGGTGGAACGTGCCGGGCTTGCCTTCCCGGATGCGGGGGTCAGCGCCGCCGGGTCACGCGCCGCAACTCGGGGTCGCCGCCCACGTGTTCGAGCAGGTAGATGGGTGCCTCGGGGTAATCGCCATAGAGCCGCTCTCCCCACTCGATGACGCTCAGGCGGCTTCCGGCCACCAGTTCGTCGAGGTCCATCTCGTACAGCTCGCTCACGTCGCGCACGCGGTAGGCGTCCACATGCAGCACCTGCCCGGCGGGCACCGGGTAGACCTGCATCAGCGCGTAGGTGGGACTCGTGACGTGGCCGCCGAAGCCCAGCGCGGCGAGCAGCCCCTGGGTGAGCGTGGTTTTGCCCGCCCCGAGTTCACCTTCCAGAAACAGCAGACTGCCGGGCGCGAGGGCCTGCGCCAGTGCCGCGCCCAGCGCCCGCTGCTCCTGCACCCCGCGCAGCAGCCGGGTTTCTCCTGCGGCGAGCACGTTCAGAACTCACCCGTGTCGAGCCAGGTCCCCGCGTCGTCGAGGCTGTCCCAGTCGGCAGCGCGGGCCAGCCGCCAGCCGTCGCCGCCTACTGAACGGGCCGACCAGACGTGGGTGTCGTCGGCCATGTCGAGGCGGTGCAGGCCCAGTGCGGCGGCCTGGGCCAGCAACGTCGCCATGCCCTGGGCGGCGGCGCCGGGTGTACCGGCTCGCAGTTCCCCTGCGCTTACCTGCCAGACCTCGGCACGGACTCCGGCAGGCAGACCGCGCACGGCGGGAACGCGGTTCTCCTCTTTCGGGGCGCCTGCCGCTCCGAGCGCGAGCAGCGCGGCGAAGGGGTCGCTGCCCGCTGACGCTGCTGGGGTGGAGGCCGGGGCTGTGGAAGCTGGTGATGGGGAAAGCAGGGCCGAAGACGCCAGCTCGGCGTGGTCCAGATCGCGGGCCGGGGGTTCGTCCGCGCCCTGCGGTACCAGACCGGGCCAGCCCGTCGCGCCGCTCGCCGGGCCGGAACCGAACAGGCCTTCGCCCTGGCCCCCCGGCGCGTCGTCCAGGCTCTCGCCGCCGAAGTCGAACACGTCGAGCAGGTCGTCGAGGGCGGCCTCGCCGAAGGTGGCGGTCACCTTCTGGGCGGCTTCGTACTCGGCGCGGGCCTCGCCCAGCAGGGCCTCGGCCCCCTCCAGGGTCTGGGCGTAGCGCTCGCGGGCGCCTGCGCTCATCGGCCCCAGGCGGCGCTGGGCACGCAGGGCGTCGGCCAGTCGGCCCAGGCGCTGAATCGTTTCGCCGGCCAGACTGCGCACCTCGTCGTACTCGGCAATCACGAAGTCGGCGCGGGCGTCGAAATCCTGGCGCTGCGCCGCCGCCTGACTCATCTGCCGCTCCAGCGTCGCCCACAGCGGGGCCAGGTCGTAGGCTTCGCCCCGCTCGACAGCCCGGCGGGCTTCGTTCAGGGTCTCGCCCAGGGCCGTGACCGCGCCGGGCACGTCGCGGGCGCTGCGCTCGAGTTCGGCCAGTTCGCGTTGCCCGACCAGAATGCGCCCGGCCAGCTCGGGCGAGTGCGTCAGCGCCTGGGCCACCGCCCGCAGCTCGCGCAGTTCCTCGGTCGCCAGGCCGCCGCCCTGCAGGGTCATGCGGGCCACGTCGAGCGCCACGCGGGCGTCGTTCAGGGCCTGTCCGCCCGCACGCTGCCCCAGGTGCTCGGCCAGTTCGGCCAGCTCCTCGCGCTGCGCCTGCAGGGTCTGAAGCCGCGCCGTTTCCAGCGACTCGCGCCACGCGTCCACCGCCGTCTCGCTCAGGCGGCCCGTCGATTGCCGGACCCGGAACTCGTTTTGCTGCCGCTCCAGTTCGGGGCGGGCACGCAGCAGCGGCGCGTAGTCGCGCTGAATGGCGACCAGTTTGCGGGTCACTTCTTCCTGTTCCAGCGCCAGCACCCGCGCCTGGGCATCTCCGGCGTCGTCCGTGCCCTGCATCACGCTGCTTTCCAGGGTCCGGCGCAGCTTGAACGACAGGTTGCGGGCGCGTTCCAGTTCGGCGGGCAGCAGGGTGCCCTGTTTCTGCGCGTCCTCAAGCTGCGCGATCAGGCTTTCCAGACGCCGCACGTCCTTGCCGCCCAGCGGCTGCACCCGGGCAAAAGCGTCGCGCAGGTCGCCGAGTTCCTGTTCCTGCTGCACCAGCCCTTCCTGAAGGCGGCGCTGCATCTGGTCGATCAGGTTCTGGCCTTCCTGCACCAGCGCCGAAATGTCACGCCCCGCCTCGCTCTCGGTGCGGGCGGTGCCCAGCACGCCGCGCAGCCGCTGGGCTTCCGGCCAGTCGAAATACAGGGTAAAGCGCTTCGACGCTTCTTCCAGGCCGCCCACCGGGCTGACTTCGGCAGGCTCCGGGGCCTGGGCGGGCAGCGCGTCGAGTTCGCTGAGCACGTCGAGAATGCGCTTCTTGGCGAGCATGGGCGAGACGCCCAGCAGCAGGCGGCGGTAGACCTCGTGCTTGAGCACGTCGGCCAGCGCCGAGGGCCAGAGCTGCTCCACCGTCACGCCGCGTGAGAGGGCGGCGTCCTGCAAGGTCTTTTCCAGCGAGCGGGCCGACACCAGATCACCGAGCATCCGGACCGGCAGCTTGTGGGGTGGGGTGGTGGCCGTCATGCGGTCCATCCTGTCAGAAAAGGGCTTCGGGCAGCGCGGGCCGTGTCCGGTCGGGCGGGGGCAAAAAGCAGTTCAGCCATTCACAGTTCCTCGTCTCATACGGATTCCGATTGAATCTGGTAGTTTCAGATTCAATCCGAGCGGATGCGAGTAGGAAAAAATACGGATTCCGCGACATGGATGTACAGGCGGCGCTTTCCCGACTGTGCAGGAATTAAGCGGAATCCGTATCACAGTTCCTCGTCCCAGTCCAGGTCGTGCTGGGTGTAGCGGCTCGGTGGGCGCGAGACCGGGCCGGGCACGGTGCGCCGCCCCAGCAGCCCGAACTGCTGGCACAGGCCCCAGAATCCGTAGGCGAGCAGGGCCAGCCCGGCGGCGCTCAGCAGCCCGCGCAGCAGCAGGCCGCCCGCCCCCTGCGACAGGGTGAGGTTCACGGCGCCGCGCAGCAGCGGCAGGTCCAGCAGGTCGCCCAGCCAGGCCAGCAGCCCGAACGTTCCCGAGAGCAGCAGCGGCAGCGTCAGGGTCAGCAGCCCGGCCCAGATGGAGCGCCAGTACACGTTGCTGCCCCCGAACGCCAGGCGCAGCAGGTAGAGCGGGAGCAGGCACAGCGCCGCCAGCCCCAGCCCCAGCCAGGCCCGGACCCCGCCGCCCAGGGCACGCGACGCCCCCGCCGCGAAGCCGTCGCTGCCCGCCGTCGCCTGCCCGGCGGCCTGACGCTCGGCGCTGCCCAGCGTGGCGATAAGTGCCTGCACGTCGTCGGGCCGCAGGCCGGTGCGCCGCTGCATGGTCTGCACGTCGCGCCCGAACTGCGCGAAGGCCGGGGCCGCCCGCACCGCCGGCGGCACCTCGGAAAGCAGCGGCGTGACCTGTGCCAGCGTCGCCCGCGCCTGGGCCGGGTCGCCGTGCCCGCTGGCGGTCAGGGCACGTGCCAGGGCCGCATAAACGGCGTCGAGATTCTGAGCGGACGTGCTCGTCCCCGAGGTCGTGCCCATCCCTGGAGTCGTGCCCGGCACCGGAGGTTCCTGGGCATTGGGAGATTCCCCGGCAGGGGGCACCGCCTGGGAACTGGGGGCGGGTGCGCCCGCTGCCAGTCGCCGTTCCAGGTCGGCGGCGCCCGCCTGCAGGTCGGTCAGGGACTGGGCCAGCCCGGTCTGGTCGCCGCCGCTGACCTGCCGGAGCGCCCGGTCGAACTGCGGCACCCCCAGCGGCGGGGTGCTTTCGCGTCCAGGCTCACGGACCAGCGCGAACCAGCTCGATGCCCGGGTCAGCGCGAGGTAGTTGACGGTGCGCGGCTGCTCGGGGCCGGTGCCCTGCAGCGCGGCCCGCACCTTGCCGGCGGCCACCCGCTGCACCTGCCAGCGCACGGTGTCGCGCTCGCCCAGCCGGGCTTGCAGGCTCAGGGCCGCCAGCGCCTCGCCTTGCAGCCCCAGTTCACGCCCCAGCAGGCGCAGCGCGGCAGTGTCGTTGGCCGGTCCCGGCTGCGGCTGCAAACTGTCGAGGGCCTGGTCGTACAGGGCGCGGCGCAGCAGCCCCCGCGCCAGCAGCACATGGGCCTGCACCTCGGCGGGCGTGCGGCTCAGGGCCGAGTGGGCCTGCGTCACGGTGCTGCGCAGGTTGCTCGCCAGCGCCCCCTGTTCGCCGCCGGGGAGGGTGGGGCCCAGGACCGAGAGCGCTGCGTCGGCCCGGTCCAGCTCGGCTTTGGCCGCTGCGGGGTCGCGGCCCACCTGCGCCGCCGCGCGGTCCAGCGTGTAGGCCAGCGTCCGGTACGCCGTCAGGTCCTGCGCCGCCGCGCCTGCGCTGCTCAGCAGCCCCCACAGGAGAAGGTGGCGCCTCACCCGCTCGCCTCCAGCTGTTGCAACTCGGTCAGCAGCCGCCCCACGTTGACCTGCGGCCCGGCGATGACCGCCACCGAGTAGTTTCCCAGGGGCCGCATGCACACCGTCTGCTGTCCCAGGTCGGCGGCGAGCAGTTTCAGCCCGCGCTGGCGCAGCAACAGCCCCGTGGCGGCGATCACGCTGCCCAGTTGCGTCACGTCGCGCAGCGCCCCCACCCGCAGCACCTCGCCGTTTTCCCGCGTCACCATCACGCCCAGCACCCCCTGCATCCGTCCCAGGTCGCGGATCAGGGCGTCCTGCCCGGCCTCGCCGCTCAGCGCGTAGTGCCGCGTGCTCGGCGCGGCGGCGTACTCGGGGTCGTCGAACTCGAAGTCGTCGGCTCCAAATTCGTCGCCTTCAAATTCGTCGCCTTCAAATTCGTCGCCTTCAAAGTCGTCCCCCTCGAGCGTGTCGGCCCTGACTGGACTGGCCCTGACTGGACTGGCCCCGAGTGGTCTGGCCCCAAGAGAACTGGCCCCAAGTGGACTGGCGCCGGAGGGCTGCCCGTTCTTTCTCCCGCCACTGCTGCCACCCGCCGCCCCGCGCAGGTCGCCCGCGTGGTCCCAGTCGCTCACGGCGGAGCTTTCGTTCACGGTGGAGCCTTCGTCCCAGGGGGAAAAGCTGCCCACGTCGGTAAACAGGGTGGGCGTGCGGGGAAACTCGTGTTCCAGCCGGGCGGCGAGGGCGCCGAGTTCGGCCCGGGCCTGTTCGGGCGACAGAATGGTGCTCAGCCGGTGAACGAGCGGTCCCGTCAGCACCAGTTGCATCTGGGCGGCGGTGACCTCGTCAGGCGACAGGTCGCGTTCGCGCAGTGCCGCCTTCAGCAGGGCGTCGGCGCCCCGCTCGGACACGCTCCGGGCCAGGGCCTGAAGACTCATGGTGTACACGTCATTGGGCATAGCAGGAAATACCTCGGTCGGGGAGTCTCAGGCGGCGCAGCAGGGAGCACAGACAGGGAGAAAGGAAGCCCAGGCCGGTCATGAGAAAAGCTTAACGTTCCTGAGTATACGGGTGCGGCCTGGAGCACACAGACCCCGGAGAACAGACCTGGGGAAAGCGTCTGCTGGGGGGGTGGGTGGGGGAGGGGGGGGCACTGAACCCGCGTCTGCCGACTTCCTGCCAGTTCCATCTCCCGAAACCCATATGTTCTGCTGCTCCTTCCACCCGGATTTTCCTCCCTCTTGCTGGGAGATTTCGTCGGAGTGCGTATAAACTGCTCGCCATGACCACCAAGACGGACCCCACCGCTCCGGGCCTGACCCTGGGTGACCGGCTCAGGCAGGACCTCGCCGGGCTACGCGAGAGCGGCCTGCTGATTTCGCCGCGTGTCCTCGACGCGCCGCAGCACGCCCGCACGCGGGTGGACGGGCGCGAGGTCGTGAACCTGGCGAGCAACAACTACCTCGGCTTCGCCAACCACCCCCGCCTCAAGGAACGGGCCGCCCAGTACCTCGAGCAGTGGGGCGCGGGCGCCGGAGCCGTGCGGACCATCGCCGGAACGCTGCGCATTCACGAGGACTTCGAGCGTCAACTGGCCGAGTTCAAGCACACCGGCAGTGCGCTGGTGCTGCACAGCGGCTTTTCCACCAACCAGGGGGTGCTCGGCGGCCTGCTGCGCGAGGGCGACCTCGTGGTCAGCGACGAACTCAACCACGCCAGCATCATCGACGGGCTGCGGCTGACCAAGGCGACCAAGAAGATTTTCAAGCACGCCGACCCCGACGACCTCGACCGGGTGCTGCGCGAGAACCCCAGCGAGGGCCTGAAACTGGTCGTCACCGACGGCGTGTTCAGCATGGACGGCGACGTGGCTCCGCTCGACCGTCTGGTGGAGGTCGCCCGCCGCTACGGGGCCGTGACCTATGTGGACGACGCGCACGGCTCGGGCGTGATGGGCGAAGCCGGACGCGGCACGGTCCACCACTTCGGCTTCGAGTACGCCGACGACGTGATTCAGGTGGGCACGCTCTCCAAGGCCTGGGGCGGCGTGGGCGGATACGCGGCGGGGCACCCCGACCTGCGCGAACTGCTGATTAACCGCGCCCGGCCTTACCTCTTTTCCACCGCCCAGCCCCCGGCGGTGGTCGGGGCGCTGGCAGCGGCCCTGGACGAGGTGCAGCGCGACCCCAGCCTGATGGAGCGGCTGTGGGACAACACCCGCTTTTTCAAAGCGGAACTGGGCCGCCTGGGTTTCGACACCCTGGGCAGCGTCACGCCGATTACCCCCGTCGTCTTCGGAGAAGCGAGCGCCGCGTTCGAGGCCAGCCGCCGCCTGTTCGACCTCGGCATCTTTGCCGTGGGCCTGGGCTTTCCCACCGTGCCGCGTGATCTGGCCCGCATCCGCAACATCGTGACCGCCGAGCACACCCGCGAGGACCTGGAGCAGGCGCTGACGGCCTACGAACAGGTGGGCCGCGATCTGGGCGTCATCGCCTGACCTGATCCCATATCTGCTTCCCCTTCTCTCCACCTTCCGGTGGACGCTGGCCGGCCCCTGGATTGTTAGGGTCCGGCCATGTCCGTTTCCTGGCCCGGTCCTGCCCGCCTTCCACACGACCCGCCCCCCGACCCACAGCGCCGCGTCCTGCTGCGTCGGCTCCTCGCCGGAACGCTGGCCGGGGGGGTGGGGGCTTCGTTCGTGGCCCAGGGCTACCGCTTCGGCGTCACGCACGAGCAGCGGGCGCTGACGGGCTTGACCCGGCCCGTGCGCCTCGCGCTGCTCACCGACCTGCACTATGGCCTGTACATCGGCGCGGGCAGTGCCCGGCGCTGGGTGGACGCGACCCTGGCGCAGCGCCCCGACCTGATTCTGCTCGGGGGAGACCTGGTGGACCGCCGCTTTGCCGGGGCGCAGGGGAGCCGCCCGCTCGGGGCGCTGCTGGCCGAACTCGGTCGCCTGCGGGCGCCGCTGGGGGTCTACGCGGTGTGGGGCAACCACGATTACGGCAGCTTCGGCCGCTACGGAACGCGGCGTCTGGGGCCGCCCGTGACCGACTGGGCCGCCCGGCGTGAAGCCCTGCGCCTGGCCCTGGAGCGCCAGGGCGTGACCGTCCTGCTCAACGGGGGCCGACCGCTGCGCGACGACCTGTGGCTGGGTGGGGTGGACGACCTGTGGCTCGGCGAACCCGACGTGGCGGCGGCGCTGCGGGGGGCAGGTCGCCGGGCCACCGTCCTGCTCTCCCACAACCCCGACGTTCTGCTGCAGCTGCCCGCACAACCGGGGCTGACGCTCAGCGGCCACACCCACGGCGGGCAGGTGCGGCTGCCGTGGGTGGGTGCCCTTCAGGTTCCCGCCGATCCCCGGTTCACGGCGGGCTGGGTGCAGGGACCGCAGGGCGCCCCGGCCTATGTCAGTCGCGGCCTGGGCATGAGCGGGCTGCCTTTCCGCAACCTCTGCAAACCGGAAATCACGCTGTTGACCCTCACGCCCCCGGCGACCTGACCTGTCCTCCCGACCTGCCGCACGGCGCACCTCACCCTGAGTTTAAAGAAACGCTCTGGGTGGCCCGGCGTCTTGTTCCGCGGCATATAAAGCTTCCTTACAGGACACCTCATTCAAGAACCTGTGTCAGTTGCCACACTTCAGAAGCTTCAGGAGAAGGCCTTCTAGCGAGGCCCACCACACCTGATAAGGAGATTCCCATGAAAAAGTCTATTCTTGCTCTGACCATCCTGCTCGGTTCCGTCGCTTACGCCCAGGACACCAGCACCGACACCAGCACCGACACCACCACCGAAACCACCACCACTGAAACCACCACCGACACCGGCGTCGAAACCACCGACACCAGTGTCGAAACCACCGACACCAGTGTCGAAACCACCGACACCAGCGTCGAGACCACCGATGTCGAGAACGACGCCGTGACCACCAGCAGCGAAACCGACGGCGTTCCCGGCAACGAGCGCGAGCCTGCCGGCTTCCCCTGGGGTCTGCTGGGTCTGCTGGGCCTCGCCGGTCTGATGAACCGTGGCCGCCCCCAGCCCGCTCCCGTGGTTCACACCACCACCCACACCGAACCCCGCCGTGACACCACCGTCGTGACCGGCACCACCACCCAGAACGACCAAAACCGCCGCTAAGCCGCAGCGGTACGGCAAAGCCCCCCAGACACCTTTCGTCTGGGGGGCTTTGCCGTCCTTCTTGTCTGAGCGTACTGGTACGGGTTTGAACTCCACTTCGCGCCTCCAGAAAAAGCGCCCGAATGCGCTCTGCTGCGCGGCTTTCGAACTGCTGGGCAGCTTTCGGAGCCGTATCAATTGAGACGCAGGCCGCCGCGCATCAGTTCCAGGGTGCCGTCGGCGATGTACTGCACGGCCAGGGCGCCGAGCAGCACGCCGAGGACGCGCGTGACCACATTGACGCCGGTCAGACCGAGGCCCTTGGCGATCTGGTTGCTCAGGCGCAGGGCGAGATAGCACAGCGCGAGCACCACGCCCGTGACCAGAAACACGGCGAACATCAGCAGCGGGTCGCCGTGCGCGGCGTTCGTCTGAATCATGATGCTGGCGAGGGTGCCGGGACCGGCGATGAGGGGAATGGCAAGCGGAAAAACGCTGATGTCCTCGCGTTCCTGCGCCTCGCGTTCTTCTTCCGGCGTTTCCTTGGTGGCACTCTGGCGGGCCGACACCATGTCGAGCGCCACCATGAACAGCAGGATGCCCCCGGCAATCCGGAAGGCGCTGAGGCTGATGCCGAGGTGTTCGAGCAGCGCCCGCCCGAACAGGCCGAACACGAAAATGATGCCCCCGGCGACCAGGGTGGCTTTGAGGGCCAGCCGCCGCTTCTCGAAGGCGGGCCGGTCCCGCGCCAGGGCGATGAACATGGGCGCGAGGCCCACCGGGTCCATGATGACCAGCATGGTCAAAAATGTCCGGTAACTCAGGGTAAAGACCTCGGACCAATCCACCGGGAGAGCTTAGAGCATTTGCCAAAAAGATGGCGCAGCCTTTTGGCGAGCGAAGCGAGTGCAAAATGTCGAGCAGGATGGAAAATGCAGGCGTCTGGGGTGCCTTTCCACGAACGCCGTAATTTGGAGCACTGCTCGAGCGGGTGGCACTGCCTGCGCTCAGGGGCGCACGTCCACTTCCAGCGTGGCGGGGGCGCCTATGCCCTGGCCCTGGGTCGCCACCACGTTCACGGTGTAGGTGTTGATAGGCATGCCCGGCGCCGCCACGATACGCACCGGAAAAGTCTCGCCCACCCGGGTCTGCGGGCGCGGCAGGATGACCTGAATGCCCGGCACGCTGCTTTTGCCCTGCAACTGAAATGTGCCGGGATGCGTGTCGCGGGTGTAGCCCCCGATGCGGCCCTGCAACTCGCGCGACTCGCCCGCCCGCAGCTGCACCCGGCTGACCGACTTCTCGCCCGCCGTGCTCAGAACGAGGTACCCGCCCGCGCAGCCGCCGGTCCGCAATTTGCCGATGTCGAGGGCGCTCACGTAGAGAGAAGGAAACAGGGAAGCCACCACCAGCCCCAGCCCCAGCGCGGCGCGGCGCATGCTGCCCCGGTGCAGTGCGGCGAGCGCGAAGCCCCCCGGTCCCAGCAGCAGCGGCACGAACAGCGCAATCAGGGTGCGGCCCCGGCAGGGGTCGGTGATCAGGGCGTCGGCCAGCCCGCGCACCCCGAACAGCAGCGCCGCGCCCAGCCCCCAGCCCAGCAAAAATGCCGGCAGCGCCTGCTGTGCGCGGAACTCGGGAAACGAAGGCGGCTCGGACAGGGGCGCGGTCATGGGCCGAGGCTAGCGCGGGGGCCAGGGGACAGGTGCCGGGGAGCCGCCCGCGTCCCGGCGCTGGCATTCGGGGCACACGCCCATGAATTCCAGGCGCACGTCCGTGACCTCGAAACCGGCGGGCAGGGCGTCGGCGGGCAGTTGCGGCAGGGCCGTGACCTCCACGTCGAAGATGGCGCCGCACGAGCGGCAGACGGCGTGGTGGTGCTCCTCGCCGGGGTGACGGTAATCGTAGCGGGTGGCTTGCCCGGCCCGCTCTATGGTCGTGACCACGCCGTCGCGGACCAGGGCGTCGAGGGTGCGGTACACCGTGCCGAGGCTGACGTGCGGCAGTTGCTCGCGCACCTGGGCATGCACCTGCGCCGCGTCGGGGTGCGAACGTGCGGTCCGGAGCACCTCCATCACCGCCGCCCGCTGCTTGGTTTGCCGCACCATCGTCATCGCTTTTCTTATAGCAGATTGCCCCGCCGCTTCAGGGCGACCCCGGTGACGTTCCGGCGTTACCCTGGGCCTATGCCCCTGCGCCTGCTGCCCCTGCTGACCGACCGACCGCAGTCGGGAGACCACCTCGGCCAGCTGCTGGGGGTGGGCCGAGTCACGGTCAACACGCTGGCGCGGCGACTTCAGGAGGAGGGCGTGCCGGTCAGGGTCAGCCGCGCCGGGTACGCCCTGGAACCGGGCACCCCCGCGCCGGGATTGGTGCCGCTGCGCGGCGAGTTCGGGCGGGCGCTGTGCTACCGGGGCACCGTGAGCAGCACCCAGGACGACCTGCGCCTGTGGGCCGATGCCGAGCGCCACCCGGCCCCCCACGGCGCCGTCGTGGTCGCTGAGCGGCAGACCGCTGGACGGGGACGGCGGGGACGCACCTGGGACACCACCCACGGCACTCTCGCCTTCAGCCTGCTGCTGCGCGAGGCCCTGACCCTGCCCGAACTTGCCCGTATGCCGCTGGCCGCCGGAGTCGCCCTGCACGCCGCCTGCACCGACCTCGGCGTGCCCTGCGGCCTCAAATGGCCCAACGACCTGCTGACCCCGGACGGGCGCAAGCTCTCGGGCATCCTGCTCGAAGCCGACCTGCGCGGCGAGGAAGCGCGGCGGGCAGTGCTGGGCATCGGCATCAACGTGGGCGCCGCGCCGCAGGGAGCGGCCCATTTGCAGGAGGCAGTCCCCCAACTGACCCGCGCCGAAGTCCTGGGCGAAGTGCTGGGACAGCTCGAACACTGGCTGGCGCAACCGGCCCCCGCTGTCCTCGCCGCCTGGAAAGCCGCCAGCCTGACCCTGGGCCGCCCGGTGCGCGTCGCCACCGCCCGCGCCGTGGTCGAGGGCGTGGCGCGCGACCTCGACGAGCAGGGCAATCTGCTGGTGGAAACGGAAGCGGGCGTGCAGACCGTCGGCGCGGGCGACGTGCAGCTGGTCGGGACGCTGAACCCACTGCCGAAGCCATAAAAAACCCCCCCCTGTCTTCACCCGGACAGGGGAGGCGTCTTCAGGCAGGTTGTCGATGCGCCCACAGGGGAAGCCCTGCCCGAAGCGTAGGGCCAGTCTGACAGCGCGGCGCGGCGAGCGCATCCGCCAAAAGGCGGAGAAAGGAAAACCCCCCAGGTGGGGGGCCAGGTGGGGGGCTGGGGAAAAAGAGGCTTACGCTTCGGCGGCTTCGGGCGCGGCAGGTGACGGGGCCAGGGCCGGCGCTTCGCCGGTGTTGCCGTTGCGGATGGCGGCCATCACGCGGTCGCGGATTTCCTGCTCCATCTCGGGGCGCTCGGCGATGTAGGCGATGGTCTTTTCCTTGCCCTGGCCGATGCGCTCGTCGCCGTAGGAGTAGAAGCTGCCGGCCTTCTTGATGATGTCCATGTCGGCGGCCAGACCCACGAGGTCGCTGAGCTGGTCGAAGCCCTTGCCGTAGACCAGCGCGAGTTCGACTTCCTTGAAGGGGGCGGCGACTTTGTTCTTCACGGTCTTGATCTTGACGGTGTTGGCGACCGCGTCGTTGCCGACCTTGGTGGGCTGGCCGATCTTACGCACGTCGAGGCGCACGCTGGCGTAGAACTTCAGCGCCCGGCCCCCGGTGGTGGTTTCGGGGTTGCCGTACATCACGCCGATTTTCTCGCGAACCTGGTTGATGAAGATGGCGGCGGTGCCGGTCTTGGAGAGAATCGCCGTCAGCTTGCGCAGCGCCTGCGACATCAACCGGGCCTGGAGGCCGGGCAGCGAGTCGCCCATGTCGCCCTCGATTTCGGCGCGCGGGGTCAGCGCGGCCACCGAGTCGATCACGACCACGTCAATCGCGCCCGAGCGCACCAGCAGTTCCATGATTTCGAGCGCCTGCTCGCCGTTGTCGGGCTGCGAGACAAGCAGTTCGTCGGTGTTGACCCCCAGCGCGCGGGCATACACCGGGTCGAGGGCGTGCTCGGCGTCGATAAAGGCGCAGGTGCCGCCCGCCTTCTGGGCCTGCGCGACGATGGCGAGCGCCAGGGTGGTCTTGCCGCCCGACTCGGGGCCGTAGATCTCGGTGACGCGGCCGCGCGGAATGCCGCCGACGCCCAGTGCGAGGTCGAGGCTGAGGCTGCCGGTGCTGACCACCTGCACGTCGAGCTTGCTCTCGGCACCCAGCTTCATGATCGAGCCTTTGCCGAAGGCCTTCTCGATCTGGCTCATGGCCGTTTCGATGGCCTTGAGGCGCTCCTTGGCGTCGGTGGGGGCGGCGGTGATTTCCTTCGGGTTGTCCTTGCTCATGGTTGCTCCTGTGGCGCACTCGGCGCGGCGGGGGGGGCGGATTCAAAAAGGTCCCCGGAAGCGGGTCCCCGGAAACGGAAGGTGCTCTGGACTTCGTAGATCGGGCCGGTCTTACGCAGGATGGAGCGGTAGAGCGTCAGTCCTGGGGCCGTCCAACCCTGGTCGAAGATGAGGGGAGGAAGGCGCGGCGCCGGTCCCTTCTTGCGGGCGAGGGTGATATGCGCCTTGAACGCGAGGTCGTCGGTCTCGACGCCGAGGTCACGAATCCCGGCCCGCAGCCCTTCGGCCAGTTCGGTCAGGCCCTCGGCTTCGGTCTTGACGAACCAGACGCGGGGGCTGCCTTCGTTGGGGAAGTACCCGGTGCCGCGCAGCCGCACGTCCAGCGGCGGCACGTCCTGCGCCAGCCGGGTGCCGAGTCGCTTGAGGTCTTCCACGCGTTCCGGCGGCACGGCGGGCAGGTACGAGAGGGTGACGTGCATCTGGTCGGGCCGCACCGCCCGCCAGTTGCCGCGCAGCCTGGCCTGCGCCTGCGCCAGCGGCGCGGCAATCTCGGCAGGCACGCGCAGGGCGTAAAACAGGCGGTAGGTGGAAGGCTGGTGCGGCTCCTCCCGGTTCGTCTGTTTTCCAGACGCCGGAGGCCGCGCGGAACGTGCCCCGGCCTGCGCCTTCTGCCCCTCGGCCCTCGGCCCTCTGCTCTCTGCCTTCTTCATCCCTCACCCCCCTGGGCCGGATTCGCCAGCGCCCGGAACGCCAGCCCCAGCGCGGTGACGGCGGCCCGCTCGCGCACCTGTGCGGGGTCGCCGGGCCAGTTGACCGACGCGGTGTACTGCGCCGTGCCGGTGTCGAGCGCGGCGTAGGCCAGCCCCGCCTCCTCGCCCGATGCGGCCACCACCACGCTCAGCCCCACGTCGGAGGCGAGGTGTTCGCGCGCTCCGGCAGCGAGTTCGCGGGCGGCCTGCTCGCTGACCAGCCCCTGCTCCTTGAGGGTCACAGGCGTCAGGCCCAGCGTAATCAGGCGGCGGTGGTCCTGGGTCACGGCGGCGTCGTGCGGCATGGTCCCGGACAGGCCCGGCTCGTCGGCCAGCAGCAGCGACAGGGCGCCCCCACTCCCGGCCTCGATGACGCCCAGAGTGCGCCCGGCGAGGCGCTCGCCCACCACGCCCGCCAGGGTCGCGTCGCCCTCGCCCCAGGTCCAGCGGGCGAGCCTGCCGCGCACGTCGTCCAGCACCGGGGCGAGCAGGGCACGGGCCTCGGCGTCGGTGTCGGCGCTGGCGGCCACGCGTACGTCTATGCCGGTCTTGCGGAAATACGTCGCCACGCTGGGGTTGGCCTGCCGCGTGAGTTCGCCCAGGAGCTGGGCCACGTTGCTCTCTCCCAGGCCCTGGGTGTGAACGGTGGTGTGGACCAGCGCCCGCTGGGGCAGCGGCAGACGCGGGAGCACCTGCTCGCGCCACATCTTCTGCATCTCGCGGGGCGGGCCGGGCAGCGCCACGATGACCTTTTCGCCGTGACGCACGAACCAGCCCGGCGCCGTGCCAACGGGGTTGGGCAGCGCCTCGGCACTTGGAATCAGCCACGCCTGCTTGCGGTTGCCTTCCGGCATCTCCCGGCCCCGCGCCGCGTACAGGCCGCGCAGCCACGCGAGCAGCTCGGGGTCCTCGGCGGGCGTCTCGTTCATGACCGCCGCGATCGCTTCACGCGTCAGGTCGTCGTCGGTGGGACCCAGGCCCCCGCCCACGATGACCAGGTCGGCGCGGGACAGCGCCAGCGCCACGCCTTCCGACACCCGGTTCAGGTTGTCGCCCAGCACCGTCTTGCGGTGAAGCGTCACCCCCCGTTCGCCCAGTTCGCGGGCCAGAAAAGCGGCATTGCTGTCCACGATTTCTCCGAACAGCAGTTCCGTGCCCACACTGATAATTTCTGCTAGCAGCATAACAACCTCGCCGGAGTATATGGGAGGGCGTAACCGGTGTCTACAGGGAACGGTCCTGAAACGGGGGGTTGGGGGGAGGTGATCTGCCGTCTCCGACCTCTGCGCTGGAACCAGGGGCCTGCCCCCCGGCGGCAGGTGCTAGCGTCAGGGCATGACCGACCTCTACTTCGATTTCCTGTGCCCCTACGCCTGGCGCGGTGTCGAGATGGCGCACGCCCTGCGTGGGTGCGGCGAGACGTTTCGCCTGCGTCACTTCTCGCTGGTCCAGGGCAACCACCCGGACAACAACGCCCCGGACACGAAAGGGAGCGGCGAGGTGCGGTGGTGGCTGACCGACCAGCCGCTGGGCGCCGAGGGGGGCAAAGGCTCCATGAAGTACCAGCGCCCCAGCCTGAGCGCGTTTCTGGCCGCCCGCGCCGCGTACCGTCAGGGCGAGGAAAAAAGCTGGGCCTTTACCCTCGCCCTGTTCCGCCTGCACCACGAGGACGGTCGCGAACTGGACGAAACTGCCTTTCAGGACGCCGCCGAGCACGCGGGGCTGGACCTCGCCGGGTGGCAGAAGGACCGCCAGGACGAAGCGGCCCTGCGCCGCGAACTGCGTGAGGATCTGGAAGCGTCGGCGGCGCTCGGCGTGTTCGGCACCCCGACCTTCGTGCTCGGCAGTGGGGACGCGGCCTATTTCAAATTCGAGAAGCTGACCCGTGACCCGCACGAGGCGCAGAACCTCTGGAGCCTGTTCACCGGCACGCTGCACAGTGAGGCGCAGGTGGCGACGGTTCGCCGTCCGGTGCCCAGAAAGGGTTGACGGAAAGGGTTGAGGGGTTGGGGAAGGCCAGCCTGACCTCTGGACTGCTCGACGTTCCGGTCATAATACGGATTCCGATTGAATCTGGTCGTTTCAGATTCAATCCGACTTGCAAAGCTGCGCAGCAGAGCGGATGCGAGTAGGAAAAAATACGGATTCCGCGATATGGATGCACAGGCGGCGCTTTCCCGACTGTGCAAGAATGAAGCGGAATCCGTATAACACGGGCCGGGCGGCCGAGGTCAGTCGAGTGGCCTGTTCCACGAAAGCGGCTCTACGCCCGCCGCCGCCTGAGCACCGCGCCCAGCCCGGTTTCGGCGGCGATGCGGGCCAGCGCCAGCAGCGGGGCCTCGCCTGCCCGCACCTGCTGCCCGCCTGCCAGACGGCGCATGGCGTCCTCGTACCAGGCGATTTCCAGGTAACCGCTGCCGTCCAGCAGGCCGATGCCGGTTTTCAGGGGGCGCACCTCGCTGCTCACGTCCTCGCCGCGCAGCACGCGGGCGCTGAAGTCGGGGTCGGTGACCAGCGGGCGGGCCAGCCCCACCACGTCGGCACTGCCCTCTGCCAGCACTTGCCGGATGGTGGCGGCGTCGCGAAAGCCCCCGGTCACGCACAGCGGCACGCCCGCCGCCGCCCGTGCCCGGCCCGCGAAATCGGCAAAAAAGCCGCCGCGTTCGCCCTGCCCCAGCATCATCATCGGTTTTTCGTAGGTGCCGCCCGAAATCTCGATCAGGTCGCAGCCGCGCTCGCCCAGCGCCGCCACCACCGCCAGGCTGTCCTCCTCCGAAAAGCCGCCGCGCACGAAGTCGGAAGAATTGAGCTTCACGCTGACCGGGAAGCGCGGCCCCACCGCTGCGCGCACCGCGTCGAAGGTTTCGAGCAGAAAGCGCATCCGGTTGTCCAGGCTGCCGCCGTACTCGTCGGTGCGCACGTTGTGCCGGGGCGAGAGAAACTGGGACAAGAGGTAGCCGTGCGCCGCGTGCAGTTGCACCCCGCCGAAGCCGGCCCGCTGCGCCAGCCGCGCCGAGCGGGCGAAGCGGGCGGTCAGGTCGTGAATCTCGGGCACCGTCAACGCACGCGGGGTTTCGAAGGCGCGGGCCATGCCTCCGGGGTAGGGCACGGCGCTGGGGGCGACGGTGCCGCCCGCATTGAGTCCACGCGGGGCCTGCTTGCCGGGGTGGTTGAGCTGCATCCACAGCGCCGCGCCCCCCCGACTGCCCTGCACCGCCCAGGCGTGGAACTCGGCCAGGTGCCGCTCGTCCTCCAGCACCACGTTGCCCGGTTCACCCAGGGCGCGGGCGTCCACCATCACGTTCCCGGTGAGCAGGATACCGGTGCCGCCCCCGGCCCAGCGGGCATACAGCGCGGGCAACTCGGGCCGGGGGGCGTGGTCATGGGTGCCCAGCGCCTCGCTCATGGCGCCTTTGAGCAGGCGGTTTTTCACGGTCACGCCGCAGGGCAGGGTCAGGGGTTCGGTGGGGGCGGTCATGGGGACAGGGTAAGACCTGGGCGCGCGGGAAACGTCCTTCAGCGGCTTTCCCCGAACGCTTCACGCAGCGCCAGCGCGAAGACCTGAAAACTCAGCGCGGGGTTGGCGTAGGCTTCCAGGGCCGTTTCGAGTTCGCCCAGCGCGAGGTCGGCGCGGGCACGCTGCTCGGGCGGGCGTCCGCGCCAGACGAAGCGCAGCGCTTCGGGGTGCCAGGCCGGGTCCCAGGCTTTTTCCAGCGTGGCGGCGGCGTCCAGGGCGGTCAGCAGACCCTCTCTCAGCGCGTCCGTCAGCGTGCGGGCGTCGGCGAGTGCGCCCCGGACCGCTTCCGTCTCGCTGAGCACGCGGGCGCGTCCGGCGGCGAAGGCGAGCAGGTCGTCGTCGGCCTCCTGCCCCGACTGAAGCAGGGCGCGGGACATGGCGCTGTCGCTGGCCGGGGTCACGCTCAGGCGGGCGCTGCGGCTGACGATCGTGGGCAGCACCGAGCGCAGGTCCTCGGCCAGAAACAGAAACAGGGCGCGGTGCGGCGGCTCCTCCACCAGTTTGAGCAGCGCGTTCGCCGCCTGCGGGTTGAGGAACTCGGCCCCCGCCACGATGACCACCCGGCGAAGGAAGGTGGGGCGAAGTTCGAGAAACTCGTAGACGTGCGTTTCGTACTCGCGCCCGCTGTCACGGCTCTGCAAAATCGCGCCGATGGGGATGATGCGCCTGCGGGCCGCCTTGCCGGTGCTGGTGGTCGCGCGGGGTTCGAGCCGCAGCACGTCCGGGTGTGCCCCGGCGAGCAGGGCGCGGCACGACGGGCACTGCCCGCACGCTTCGCCGTACATGCCGCGTGCCCCGCTGCAATTGTGCTGCGCGGCAATCGCGTAGGCGAGGTCGAGCTTGCCCACCCGCGCCGGGCCGGAAAGCAGCAGCGCGTTGCCGCCAAAACTGCCGGTCTGTTCGAGCAGGGGGCCGTGCAGCGCCGCCGCCGCCAGCGCGGGCACGGGGGGCGTGGGGGCGGGCGCGCTCATTTGCCGACGGACAGCCGCGCCGCCAGCACCTCGGGCAGCCCGGCCTCACGGATGGCGCTCTGGGTGCGCGTCACGTCGTAGGGCACCCGGAACACCTCGAAGACCGAGCGCGACGTGTCGAACACCGCGTAGCTGGCGCGGGGGTCGTGGTCACGCGGCTGCCCCACGCTGCCGGGGTTGAGAATCACGCGGGCGCGGGGCGGCACCATGTAGGTGGTGGTGTCGCTCAGGGCGTGGCCCTTGATCCAGTCGCCCACCGGGGCATTGAGGGTGGCGTACACCGCCGGAACGTGGGTGTGGCCCACGAAGGCCAGCATTCCCTGCCACTGCGCGAAGGCGTCGCGGGCGGCGGGCACCGAGTCCATGTAGTCGTCGAGGCTGGTCGGCGTGCCGTGGCGGTAGCGGGCGCCCACGTCGGGGTCGTCGATGCCGTCGCGCCAGGTGCGCACCCAGCGCAGGTCGCGCTCGGTCAGTCGCCCGAGTTGCCACTTCAGGACCGAGGCCACCGTGCTTTCCTTGTAGACCCGCTGCCCGTCGGCGTATTCGAGCAGCATCTGGTCGTGGTTGCCGACGATGCATTTGGCGTCGAGGTCGCGCAGCACTTCAAGCACGTCGTGGGGGTGCGGGCCGTAGCCCAGGGCGTCGCCGAGGTGAATGATCTGATCGTAACGACGTTGTTCGGCGTCCTCCAGTACCGCTTGGAGAGCCGTCAGGTTGGCGTGGATGTCGGAAAGCAGCAGCAGCCGCACGCGCGCCATGATAGCCCTCAATCGGTCCGGGGACGCCGTGTGCGCTCACGGGTGTGGCGACCCATGAAAAAAGCACGCCCGCAAGCGTGCCTGTGCCGGAATCCGACAGTCTCCGGCCAGAAGCCGGAAATGAGCCGGGCCTTACAGCCCGAAGTGGACGCGGTTCTTGACGATGAATTCCTGCTCGCCCTCGGGCACGTCTTCCTCGGGGAAGATGGCGCTCACCGGGCAGGCGGGCACGCAGGCGCCGCAGTCGATGCACTCGTCGGGGTGGATGAAAAACTGCTCGCCGCCGTCGTAGATGCATTCCACGGGGCAGACTTCGGTGCAGGCCTGGTCCTTCACACCGATGCAGGGGCTGGCGATCACATGGGGCATGGGGGACAGTATGCACAGCCCGTCAGGGCATGGCAAGGGCGAACGCCGCCGCGCCACTGCCGCGAAACTGTGCGTCTGCACCGTCAAAAACCCGAGTATGAAATACGGATTCCGATTGAATCTGGTAGTTTCAGATTCAATCCGAGCGGATGCGAGTAGGAAAAAATACGGATTCTGCGATATGGATGCACAGGCGGCGCTTTCCCGACTGTGCAGGAATTAAGCGGAATCCGTAAAAGTCGGGTTTAGACCGGGCAGGGGTCAGGCCGGGTGCCTTGGCCCAGGCGCTTTAGCCGGGGCGCGTCAGGACCGCCCGCCGCGCCAGCTCCAGGTCACTGTCCTTGTCGATGTCGGTGCCGATGGCCGCGTGCGGGGTAATCAGCGCCCGCGCCTGCACGCCCAGCAGCTCGCTCACCTTGCGCTCCAGGGTCGCCACGTCCAGCCGCCCGGTCACGAGCCGCAGCAGCACCGACGGCCCGATCAGGCCCGCGAGTTTCAGCGGGGCCTTGCGGGCGGCCAGGACCTCGCGCAGCCGGGGCAGAAACTGACCGATGAGGCGGGGGTCGAGCAAAAACAGGTTGCCGCCGGTAAACGTGCCGTCGCGGACCCGCACGTAGGTGCGCTTCACGCCCGGAAAGGCCGCGTCGCACGCCTCACGCCGGACCACCGGGTAGACCAGCGCGGCGTTCGGCGACTCGTGGGCCGCCTGGTCCAGAACGTCGCGCAGCTGCTCCGGCGTGACCAGCGGAATGTCGGCGGTCACGACCAGCACCCGCGCGGCCTGCTCGCCGCCCGGCAGCGCCCGCACCCCGGCCTCCAGATTGGCGAGCAGACTGCCCGCGTCGGTCACGCGCTCGTCGATGAGGCTGTTCATCTCGGGCGTGGTCGGGCCGACGTAGGCCACCCGGTCCACCCGGCCACTTTCCCGCAGGGCACGCAGCACATGCAGCGCCAGCGGCTCGCCGGAAAGCTCGATCAGCGCCTTGACCGCTGCCCCGTGCGCGGCGGCAAAAGCGTCACCGGGGTCGCCGCCCCCCAGCACGACGGCGTTCCAGCGGGGGTGATCCGGACGGGGCAGGGACATGAGAGGCAGGGTAGCAGGCTTAGAGCAGTTCTCCGAATTACGTGATGCGCGGAATGGCACCCCGCATCACTCCATTCTCTGCCCTGCTCAGTGTTTTGCACTCGCTCTCTGCGAGCTGTCCCAGTCCGCTCGCCAAAAAGACGCAACGTCTTTTTGTCAAATGCTCTAAGGGGAAGAGGCTGCGGGAGAAGAGGGCAGAGAAAGTTCGGCGCAAAACCCCGCGCCCGGCGCACTGCGCAGCGTCAGCTCGCCGCCGTGCAGCTCGGCGGCCCGCCGCGCCAGGGCCAGCCCCAGGCCGTGCCCGGCCACGCCGCCGGGGTCCGCGCTGCGGCTTTCGCTGGGGCGGTAAAAGGCCTCCCCCAGCTTGCCCAGCACCTCGGGGGACACGCCGGGGCCGTCGTCCTGCACGGTGACCCGCGCCCGGTGGCCGTCGCCTGAAACGCGCACCGTCACGCTGGCCCCCGGCGCGTGCCGGACCGCGTTGACCGTCAGGTTCCAGACCGCCTGCCCCAGCAGCACGCGGTCCCCCTGTACGGTCAGCGGCGCAGAGGGCAGCAGGTCCACGTCGGCGTGGGGGTCGAGTTCGCGGGCGCGGTCCACCGCCTCCGCCGCGAGGTCGCGCAGCGGCACCGGCGCCGAGGCCAGCGCCGAGGGGTCACGGGCGAGCAGCAGCAGGTGGTTGGCGAGGGTGGAGAGCCGGGTGATGTCGCGCCCGAGTTCGCGCAGGTCGTGGCGGTAGCGTTCGGGGTCGCGCTCCCGCGCCAGCGTGCCGTCCACCCGCGCCTGAAGCGCCGTGAGGGGGCTGCGCAGGTCGTGGGCGGCGGCCCGCAGGAAGGCCTGTTCACGCTCACGCGAGTCGGCCAGCCGACCGAAACTTTGCTGGAGGGTCAGCGCCAGCCGCGCCAGTTCGTCGTCCTCGCCCGCGTTCGGCAGCGGCGTGCGCAGGTCCCCCCCCGCGCCGATGGCCCGCGCCGCGCCCTCAAGCGCCCCCACCGGACGCAGCAGCCGCCCGGCCACCCACCATCCCAGTCCCAGCGACAGCAGCAGGGCGGCGGGCAGCAGCCACGCCAGCGCCCGCGCGAACGCTTCCCGCGCCGCGCCCAGTGCCCGGATGTCCTGCGTCACGGTGAGCAGGCCCCCGCCGCGCAGGGGACGCACCACCACCAGCACGTCGCCCAGCCGCTCGCTTCTCGGGGACAGCCCCGCCGGAACGCCCCCCGGAAAGCGGCCCGTCTGAACGCTGACCCACTGCCCCGCCTGCGCTCCTGCCCCCAACACCGAGAGGCGCAGCTCCGTGCCCCGCTCGCCGCCCTGCCTCGCCACCCGTTCCAGGTCCGCCGCCGTCACCGTGACCCTTCCGGTCAGTACGCTCAGCGCGTCCAGCGGGCCGGGCAGGGGGGACCCGGCGTGGCCCGCGCCCAGGCCCAGCGGGTCGTCGCGCCGCTGCCGGATCAGGGTTTCCAAGCGCTCGCCCGCGTCCCGCGCCGCCGCCAGTGCCCGGTCGTCCTGTGCCTGGGCCAGCAGGCGGCTGACCGCCACGAACAGGCCCACCGACACCAGCACGGCGGCCAGCCCGGTCGCCAGCGCCGCCCACAGCGCCCAGCGCGCGCGCAGCGACAGTTTCATTTCTCGGTCCGGTAGCCCCGGCCCCGCTCGCTGCTGATGGCTTCGGGGGCCAGTTTGCGCCGCAGGTAACGCACGTACACGTCCACGATGCGGGCTTCGCCGCCGAACTCCGGCCCCCAGACCCGGTCGAGCAGTTCCTCGCGGGTCAGCCAGCGCTCGGGCGCCAGCGCCAGCGTGCTGAGCAGTTCGTACTCGCGCCCGGTGACCGCCACTTCCTGCCCGTCCCAGGTCACCGTACGGGCCACCGTGTCCAGCCCGCCGCGCCCGCCCGCAAACGTGGCACGCGGCGTACTCTGCCCGCGCTCGCGCCGGGTCAGCGCCCGCAACTGGGCCAGCAGTTCGGGCACGGCAAACGGCTTGACGAGGTAGGCGTCTCCCCCGAGGTCCAGCCCCTGCACCCGGTCTTCCACTTCACCCCGCGCCGTCAGGAACAGGATGGGCGAGTCCACCTCCGCCTCACGCAGCCGCCGCGCCACCGAAAAGCCGTCCAGTCCCGGCAGCATCACGTCGAGCACGATAAGCGGAAACTCGCCCAGCATCGCCGCTTCCAGCCCCTCGTCTCCGGTGCTGGCCCAGCTCACCGCGTAGCCCGCCTCACGCAGGGCGGCGGCGGTCGGCTCGGCGATTCGGGGGTCGTCCTCCACAAGCAGCAGGCGCATGGGGGCAGTCTAGGCGGGCGCGGTGAAAAGAGGGAAAAAAGCTGGAGTCAGGGTCAGAACCAGGCTTTTTTGCCGTAGAGGTAATCGCGCTGAAAGTCGGCGTCGGACTTGGTCAGATAGATGATGCCCTCAATCAGCCCGACGACGCCCAGCACACTGCTGACGAACCCGGCCAGCGGAAACAGCACGACCGCTCCGAACCCCAGCGTGAGCAGAGAAAGCACGATGGCGAGTGCCCACACCCCCAGGTTGACCGCCAGCATCAGCAGTCCCGCCGTGTTCTGGCCCAGGTAGAACTTGTGGACGCCCAGGCTGCCCAGAAAAATGCCCAGCAACCCGGCCACCAGCTTCTTTTGCCCGATGTCCTCGCGCAGCGGCAGGGCCACCGGGGAGGCGGGGGAACCGGGCACCGGCCCGGAGCGCAGCGGCTCGCCCCAGGCGTCGGTCTGCGGCGCCGCCGCGTAGGTGGTCGTGGTGGTCCGGGTCGGTGCGCCGCCCACGCGCGGGTCGCGCACCTGTCCCCCGGTGGCGCGGGCCACCCAGTCGTCGGCATCGAAGCGGGGCGAGTCGGTCCTGGCAGCGGCGGGGGGAGGGGCCACCGGGCGGGGGGGGTCTTCGGGCAGGCGCAGGTCACGCGCCGGGTCGCTGTATCCCGAAGCTCCGTGTCCCGAAGCCCCGTATCCCGGAGCGGTGTGTCCCGAAGTGCTGGGGCTGGGCGGCCAGTCCTCCCAGCCGCTCGCCGTGCGGCCGGCGCTGTCGGGGGCCGCGTCGCTCACGGGGCCGTGCCGACCTTCCACCGGGCGCGGGGCGGCGGGCGACGACGAAGCCAGCACTTCGTCCACCCACGACGGGGCGTTGCCTTGCGGGGTCAGGTCACGGTCCTTGTCGGTCATGCCTGATAGTACGCACCGGCAAGTGTCAAGGTTGCGTCCTCCGAAAGTTGTGGGCCGGGGCAGCGGGCGGGGCAAGCTCTGATACGGATTCCGCTTAATTCCTGCACAGTCGGGAAAGCGCCGCCTGTGCATCCATATCGCGGAATCCGTATTTTTTCCTACTCGCATCCGCTCGGATTGAATCTGAAACTACCAGATTCAATCGGAATCCGTATAACCCCTCAAGCTCTGGAAACTCTCAAGGAAGGTACGAGCACGCCAGGTGGCCCCTTGCTTTAACCTGAAGGTCATGACGTTGCCCAGCAGTGACAGCGCCGACCCTTCACATTTACGCCGTGATCCCCGTTCCGCCTGCTTCCGCTTGCAGGCGGGGTTGCCCGCAGGCTTCGTGTCCGGACCCCAAGACGCCGTATCCCACGACGCCGGACCCCGCGCCGCCGGGAGGCTCCGTTGAGTGCCCTCCTGCCCGTGCTGGTCATCCTGGTGATGGTCGCGGTCAATGCCCTGTACGTGGCCGCCGAGTTCGCCACCGTCGGCTCGCGGCGCTCGCGGGTGCAGGAGGCCGCCGAAAACGGCAACCGGGCGGCGGTCAGCCTCCTCGACATCCTCAAAGACCCCAAGCGCCTCGACAATTACGTGGCCGCCTGCCAGATCGGAATCACGCTCTCGAGTCTGGTGGCCGGTGCCTACGGTCAGGCCCAGCTCACGCCGCTGCTCACGCCGTATTTCGGGGCGGCGGGTCAGGGCGTGGCGGTGCTGCTCACCCTCGTCCTGATCACGGCGTTGCAGGTCGTCCTCGGGGAGCTGTTGCCCAAGACGGTCGCGCTGCGTTACCCGGAGCGTCTGGCGCTCGCCACCCTGGTGCCGATGCAGTTCAGCCAGTGGCTGTTTACGCCCCTCATCAAACTGTTCAACGGCACCGCCTTTGCCCTGATGCGGGCCTGGAAACTGAACGCCGACCACAGCCACGCCCACGTCCACTCGCCCGAGGAACTTGAGGGGCTGTACCGCGAGAGTGCGGCGGGGGGCCTGATCGACGCCGCCGAACGCGACATGCTCGCCGGGGTGCTGAACGTGGAGGAGCGCGTGGTGCGCGAAATCATGACGCCGCGCACCCGGCTGGTCACGGTGTCCCAGGACCTCAGAGTGGGCGAGGCGCTGCCCCGGCTGACCGCCAGTCCCTACTCGCGCTTTCCGGTGACCGGCGAAGGCGACGACGTGGTGGGGGTCGTGCATCTGCGCTCGCTGTATCTGGTGGCCGAAACCCACCCGGCCACGCTGGTCCGCGCCGTCATGCGTCAGCCGCTGGTCGTGGCCGAGGTCATGAGCGTGCCGGACCTGTGGCGCAAGCTGCGCGAGGCCGGGCGCCACAGCGCGGTGGTCGTGAGCGAGTACGGCAGCGTGTCGGGCATGGTGACGCTGGAAGACGCGCTGGAGGAGATTTTCGGAGAAATGCAGGACGAATTCGACCACGAAGAAGACCCCATCGTCGTGCAGGGGAGCCGGGTCGCGGTGCGCGGCGACGTGCTGGTGGAGGCCCTCAACGCCCGCTTCGATCTCGACTACCCCACCGACGAGGTGGACACCATGAGCGGGCTGGTGTGGAACGCCCTGGGGCGGCTGCCGCTGATCGGGGACGAGGTGCAGCTCGGCGACAACCCGGTCCTGCGCGTGGAAGCGATGGAAAAGCGGGCGGTCACCCGCGTCGGCCTGACCCTGCCCCGGGGTGAAGCGTGAGCGCCGGGGGAGACGTGCTGGGCACGGTGGTGGTGCCGGTGGCGGTCATCGTGACGCTGGTGCTGGTCAACGGCCTGTTCGTGGCCGCCGAATTCGCGCTGGTCGCGGCGCGGCGCTCGCGGCTGGAACAGCTCGCCGAGGGCGGGAGCGGCGCGGCCCGCTGGCTGCTGGGGGTGTTCGACCGGCCCAACGGCAAGGACGGCTACATCGCTGTCGCGCAGCTGGGCATCACCCTCGCCAGCATCGGGTTGGGGATGTACGGCGAACCGGCGGTGGCCAAGTGGCTCTACGGCCCGTTCGAACGCTGGGGTCTGGGCCACGACGCCGCGCACACGGCGGGCTTTATCGTCGCGCTGAGCTTCATCACCTTCATGCACGTGGTGTTCGGGGAAATGATTCCCAAGGCGCTGGCGCTGCAGACGCCGGAGCAGGTCAGCCTCCGCATCAATCCGCTCATGCGGGTCTTCGGGTTCGTGTTTCGTCCGCTGGTGGCGGTGCTGGGCTGGCTGGCGCTGGCGCTGATGCGGCTGCTGCGTGTTCCTGAACCCGACAAACGCGCCTCGCTCTACACCTCCAAGGAACTCGCCATCGTGACCGAGGAAAGCGCCGAGAGCGGGCAGATCGGGGACGTGCAGCGCAGCCTGATTCACAACATCTTCGAGCTGGAGGAGCGCACCGCCGGGGAACTGATGACCTCGCGCAGCCGCATGGAAGTGCTGCCGGCGGGGGCCGCGCCCGCCGAGGTCTATGCCCGCCTCGCCGCGTCGCCGCGCAGCCGCTACCCGGTGAGCGACGGCTCGCTGGACCAGATCGTGGGCGTGCTGCACGTCAAGGACTTCATGCGGGCGCGGGTGCAGGGGCAGCGCCTGAACCTTGCGGGCCTGGTGCGGCCCCTGCCGAACGTGGCCGCGAGTGCCACCGCCGAGGACCTGCTCGCCCTGTTCAAACGCGAGCGCGTCCACGCCGCCCTGGTGGTGGACGAATTCGGCGGCACCCTGGGCTTCGTCACCATGGACGACCTGATTGCCGACGTGATCGAGGAGGAGGAAGTGACCGGAGGCGACTGGGTGCAGGTCCATCCCGACGGCTCGCTGACGCTGGACGGCGAAGTCACCCTCGCCGAACTGCGCGAGGACTATGACCTGAACCTCCACCACGACGAGGTGAACACGGTGGCGGGGCTGCTCCTGGCCGAACACGGCACCGTGCCGGAGGTGGGCACCACCGTCCACGTTCAGGGCCACGACCTGACCGCCGAGGCCGTGCGGGGCATCAAAATCGTGCGGGTGCGGGTGCGCCCGGTGGCTACGCCGGACTGATACGGATTCCGATTGAATCTGGTCGTTTCAGATTCAATCCGACTTGCAAAGCTGCGCAGCAGAGCGGATGCGAGTAGGAAAAAATACGGATTCTGCGATATGGATGCACAGGCGGCGCTTTCCCGACTGTGCAGGAATTAAGCGGAATCCGTATGATACCGCTTTGAAAAAGAGATGAGGCAGGCTGTCTCTGTTTCCGAGCGGAGCGGGTCAAAGGAAATTACAGAATGAAGCAAGGGAGATGGCGGACTGGACCCGCTTTCTCCGTTGCTCCATTCCCTCCCGTCTAGACTGCCCAGGTGGGGGCACGGAGGCTTGCGGGGTCCTGTAGCGCAAAAAAACTGTGAAGAATTTGGCAAAAATGATTTTAAACCCCGTCAACTTGACAGTTTTGGGAAATAAAGTTGCTGTGCTGGCCTGAAAGACCTCCCGGGCATTTCGAGCCAAGTTTCTGCCACGAAGCGGGTGTTCGGTATATCGGGACGGGTTTTCGATGGTCGGGCACAGGAAAGCGGCTTTCCCGAAGAGCGGTTAGGCCCCGCCAGTGGGTCGTGAGAAAGATTGCGCGCTCTTCACAATGTCGGCTGCGCCGCTTATCTTACTGGGCAATTCCAAGCCCGAGAAAGTCGCCGAGGTGGCTGGGCGCCGGTCCTGATGGGGGCCAGCGCCGGTCGGCTGCCCGTGCCGGTCTCTGCGCAGGAAGTCAGGAGGTCCACCATGAACGCACGTCTGGTTGCTGGCACCCTTACCCTCACCCTGATTCTCGCGTCCTGCGGCTCGCAGCAAAACGTGCCTGCGGCCACCCCCCAGCCGGATGCGGCGGCTTCGGCCCCCCAGCGCACCCGCGCCCTGGCACCGCTGCTCGGCACCGACAAGGCCGACGCCATCCCCGGTCAGTACATCGTGGTGTTCAGCGAAGGAGCGTCCAGCGGTGGCCTCAGCGCCCAGAGTGCGGGCAGCCGCCTGAGCGGCCTCAGCGCCGACCAGCTCGTGCGCGCCCTGAACCTCGACCCCCAGGGCGTGACGGTCCAGAACATCTACGACCAGGCCCTCGAAGGCTTTTCCGGCAAGCTCAGCGCCCAGAACCTTCAGGCGCTGCGGGCCGACAAGCGCGTGAAGTACATCGAGCAGGACGGCAGAATGTACGCCAGCGCCACCCAGTCGGGCGCCACCTGGGGCCTGGACCGCGTCGACCAGCGCAACCTGCCGCTCGACGGCAACTACGTCTATGGCTCCACCGCCAGCGGCGTGAAGGCGTACATCATCGACACCGGCATCAACACCAGCCACACCAACTTCGGCGGGCGCGCGGTCTGGGGCACCAACACCACCGGCGACGGCAAGAACTACGACTGCCAGGGCCACGGCACCCACGTCGCCGGGACGGTCGGCAGCGGCACCTACGGCGTCGCCAAGGGCGTGTCCCTGGTTGCCGTGAAGGTGCTGGGCTGCGACGGCTCGGGCACCAACTCGGGCATCATCGCCGGAATCAACTGGGCGGTGAGCAACAAGGGCAGCGCTGCGGCTGTCGCCAACCTCAGTCTCGGCGGCGGCGCCAGCCAGGCCACCGACGACGCGGTCAACAGCGCCGCCGCCAAGAACCTCATCATGGCGGTCGCGGCGGGCAACGAAAACCAGAACGCCTGCAACGTGTCCCCGGCCCGCGCCGCGAGTGCCATCACTGTCGGCAGCACCACCCGGACCGACGCCCGCAGCTCGTTCAGCAACTACGGCAGCTGCCTGGACCTCTTCGCTCCCGGCAGTGACATCACCAGCACCTGGATCGGTTCGACCACCGCCACCAACACCATCAGCGGGACCAGCATGGCGACCCCGCACGTGGCGGGCGCCGCCGCCCTGCTGATCGCGGCGGGCAACACGACCAACAGCGCCGTGACGAGCGCCCTGCTGAACAATGCCACCACCGGCAAGGTCACGGGCGCCAACGGCAGCGCCAACCGTCTGCTCTACACCGGCAGCGGCTCGGCGGCCCCGGCCCCCACGCCCGGCACGACCACCACCTACAGCGGCAGCGTGAGCAGCGGCGCGAACAGCTACAAGCCCGGCACCGCAGGCTTTTCCTACGCGGGCGGCACCCTCACCGGCAAGCTGAGTGGCCCGAGCGGGACCGATTTTGACCTCTACCTCCAGAAGTACAACGGCAGCAGCTGGGTGGACGTCGCTGCCAGCGAAGGGAGCGGCAGCACCGAGAGCATCAACTACGCGGCGACCTCGGGCACCTACCGCTGGGAGGTCTACGCCTACTCCGGCTCCGGCAGCTACACCCTGACCGAAACGAAGTAAATCTGAGCAGACCGGCGGTGGGGGGCCTGTGCTTCCCGCCGCCGCCTTTTCATCTGGCTGTCAACTGGTTCTCTCTTCGCCTTGCCTGTCCCGCCGCGACACCGTGCCCAGAAAGAGGGCCAGCACCTCGCCTTCCTCCCCCCGGCGCACCTCCACCCGATAGGTCGCCAGGGTGCGGGCCACCCGTTCCGGGGTCGCGACGGCCACCAGCCGCTCGCCTTCACGGGCAGCGCGGAAAAAGCTCAGATGCGTCTCGGCGGCCACCGCCTGCACGTCCAGATTGCTGATGACGGCGAAGGCTTCGTCGGCCAGGCTGAACACCAGCCCGCCGTGCGCCGTGCCGTGCATGTTCAGCCCCGCCGCCGTGACGGTCAGGGCCACGCGGGTCCGTTCGGGCGAGGCTTCGAGTACGGTCATCCCCAGGGCTTCGGTGTAGGACATGCCCCAGCCTACCTGCCCTGAGGTCAGATCCCCGGATTACAGGGGGGCGGTGCCCAGAAAACGCGACAGACGGCTGATCTGCGGATCGAGGTGGTGGGTCAGCAGGTTGAGAAGCCCGCGCAGCAGCCACGTTCCGGCGGCGGCAGCCAGGGCAGCCAGCGCGTAGAGCTGCATCAGCGGGGTCTGCTGGGTGGCGATAAGCTGCTGCGCTGGGGTTTGAATCGCGCTGCTGGGCGCCTCGCCGATCAGGATGACCGGAAACAGCACCAGGAGCGGCAGCACCAGCACCACGGTGCTGATGAGGAGCGGGTGACTGACCTGTTGAAACTGACGCTGAAGCTGCCGATCGGTGTCCGGCGTCTGCACGAACGACCCGGCCTGATGCAACCAGGCTTCGAGCCGGCCCAGGGTCAGCCAGGTCAATGCCGAGAGGGGCAGCAGCAGAATCACAGTCAGGGCCAGCATCATGACCTTGAAGTTGCCTGCCGTCAGCGCGTGGGCCGGGCCGTAAGGGTCCCCTCTGCCCCAGAGTTGCCACGCGAATACACCCAGGGGCACCAGCAGAACGGCCAGCCGCAGCCCCCAGGCAAAGACCTTCACCGGTGCCCGCGACAGCGACTGTCCCGCCGCCAGTCCACGCAGGTAGACGAGCAGTGTCAGGAGTAGGCCGCCCGCCAGCCCGCAGAGCACCGCTATCAGAAGCTCGGTGCCCAGATGAATGCTGACCGTACTGGCGAAGGTGGCAGGCACCTCTTCGCGCTCCACGAGGCCCGTCACCTGTGCAGTGACCGGCCAGGCCCGCCGCAGCAGCGCCAGCGCCCACGCCGCCAGCGCCAGCAGCACTGTGCCGGACGCGCCCAGTACGGACAGCGAAAGGTTCGGCAACTTCAACGGCAGCCGAGGAGCAGCAGATTGTGACATGCTTTGACTACGAGGCGGCGACCCGCCAGGTTCCGTGAAAGGAGCGGGTCGCCGCAGCAAGGGTTGCAAGTTCAGGGCGCTCTATCGGGCGCCGCCTCATCCAGAAACTCGCCACTGATGTTGCCGCCCTCGCCCGCATTGGCGTAGACCTCGTTCTTTTCGAGGTTATAGACGATCACGCCGCTGGTGATCCTGAGCACGTCGTTGCCGCGCACGCTTTCGGCAGGCTGCTCGGGGGTGGCGTAGAGCCGAGCGGTGCTGGCCTGATCGTCGTACTCGACCCGGCCCGCTCTGCTTACCCGTCCGCCCTTGCTGCGCAGCACCACGTCCCCGACCAGCAGGGTCGCCTCGGTGTCTACATTGATCTCGATGTTTTTGCTCTCGCCCGACAGCGGGTCTGCCTGGTCGTCGCGCTGGAAGGTGATGGGTCCGGCAATGCGGGCAATCCCGTCGGCGCCGTCGTAGTTCAGCGTCTGTCCGGTCAGCTGGGTCTTGCCCTGGGTCACCTGCACCGTACCGGGCCTGGGCTGGCGCTCGACCGCCACGCCGCAGCGCGAGAGCCGGTCGGTCTGGCCCTCCGGCACCTCGTCGAGAAAACGGGCGGTGCCGCTGCTGGCCTCTACCTTGCCGTCGCTGCCCTCCTGGTTGCCCTCGGCAGACTGCTGGGTCACCACCGCCAGCGGCGCCTGAATCAGGTTCTTGTCGATGATGATGCGGATGCCGCCCGCGCCGCTTTCGCTGAACACACCCACGTTCGGGGCGTCCTCGGGTTCGTCCTCCTGCGGGGTGCACAGGGTATAGATGCCGGTGCTGTCGTCGCTGCCGGTGCGAATCACCATGATGCGGCGCTCCTGACCGTCCTTGCTGCGGCGCACGAGGTCCATGCAGGTCTGCTCGGTCCCTTCCACGCAGCGCCCGGCCTGTTCATGGGCGGTGGGCGTGACCGGAGGAGGGGCCGACGCCCGGTCCTGTGCCCAGACGCCCCCCCCCAGCGCCAGCGTCAGGAGCAGGACCGCAAGTGCTCGGCGTTCGGGCATGACTCCGCCCCTCCCCGCCGCGCCTTACTTCTCGCCGCGCAGCTTGAACTGCGCCGCCGGGATACTGAAGCCGCTGTTTTTCACGCTCACGCGGGCGAACTTGGTGTTCTGCTCCAGGTAGCCGCTTTTGGGCGCCCGCAGCGTCACCTTGCTCCTGGAGTCCACGCTGACCGCGTTGCCGACCACGTAGGCCACGTCCTTGGCGTCGTTGTAGTACACCGCGTCGCCCGTGGTCGTGGTGGTGCCCTGCACCAGCTTGACGCCGCCGCGCACGTACAGCGTCTTGTCCTTGGTCAGCGCCCGCACCTCGGCGCCGCTGATGACCAGTTCCTTCTGGCCCGCCCCCGCCGCACGGGTCAGGCTGGGGCTGCCGGTGAGCTGCGCGAGTTCGCGGTCCTCGTCGAACACCAGTTTGTCGGCGCGGCCCGTCTGGTCGCCGCTGACCAGCTTGACGCTGCCGGTGCTGGTCGAGACGTTGGTGTCCACGTCCAGGCTCATCTGCCCGGCGGTGATGGTCACGGTGTCGCCGTCCTTCTTGTCTTCCGGCACGAAAGTCGCGCTGGGGTTGCCCTTCAGGACGCCGGTGCCCGACGCTTCGCTGTAGGTCAGGCTGCCGCCCTTGGCGCTCAGGCGACCCCGCGACACGTTGACCGGGCCGCTGAATTCGCCGGTGCGCTTGCCCTTGGCTTCCACGATGGGCGTCCCGGCGGGGGCGCTGAGGACCGCCTTGGGCGCGGTGATTTGCAGCGTGCTCACCGTCGCCCTGACCGGGTTGCCGGTAAACGTCAGCGGCCCGGTGCGCAGGTTGCCGGTGGGCGCGCCCTGAAAATTGATGATGCGTTTCTCGGTGCTGCTGCCCGGGGTGGTCGTGCCCGGCTTGGACTGGGCGGCGAGGACGGCGGGAGCCAGGGCAACGGTCACGGCGGCGAACAGGGCAATCTTTTTCATGACAAGTCTCCTTGTGGGGCTTCGGGGAACATCGGGTTCAGAGCGGCACGCGCTGACCGTCGCGGCAGGTTTCGGTGGCGTCGGGGTCCCAGCCCCAGTTGGACTCGGGACTGGCCTGCTCCACGTTGAACTGAAAGTCCATCCGCAGGTCCAGAATCTCGCCCTTGACCGCAGGCGCATCGAGTTCGGCCCGCGACGCGGAAAACCCCGCGCCCTGCTCGATTCTGACCGGCTGCTCGGGCGTGCCGAAAAGCGACAGGTCGGCGCATTCCTTGACCAGGGTGATGTCGGCGCGGGAGGTGACCATGTCGTCCTGGCCGTTGATGGTGAGGCCGGGGGCCGTGATGGTCGCGTCCAGCGTCTCGGTGCCGCTGAAGCTGCCGTCCGGCCCTCGCCCGCGCAACAGGCGCTGACCGCCCTCGATACGGCTGAGTTCGGTGGTGCTGCCCACCGGGTCGTTTCGCACCTCGGCGGCCCGGAACTGCCACACCGCGTCGGGGTCACGGGCCGGGTACAGGGCCAGCTCCACGCCTCGCAGGGTCACGCCGGTCTGCGCCCCAGGCCCACTCCCACTCGGCAGCAGGGCAAACACCAGCGCAAAGACCAGAATCCCCAGGAGGGCGAGTGGGCCGACTTTCTGCACGGGCCGCACTCTAGCCCCCGCTCTCATGAGAGAGGTGGGGCAGGGCTGACCTGGGGTGAGGGGGAAGGGGAGAGCGGAGGGAGAAAAAAGTGGGGGCACCAGCGTTTGCCAGTGCCCCTCTGCTCTCTACCCTCATACGGATTCCGATTGAATCTGGTCGTTTCAGATTCAATCCGACTTGCAAAGCTGCGCAGCAGAGCGGATGCGAGTAGGAAAAAATACGGATTCTGCGATATGGACGCACAGGCGGCGCTTTCCCGACTGTGCAGGAATTAAGCGGAATCCGTATTACCTCTCCACCCTCTCCCCTCCGCTCAAGACGGCTTGAGGATTTCCTCGATTCG
Source organism: Deinococcus wulumuqiensis R12 (assembly GCF_011067105.1). Taxonomy (NCBI): domain Bacteria; kingdom Thermotogati; phylum Deinococcota; class Deinococci; order Deinococcales; family Deinococcaceae; genus Deinococcus; species Deinococcus wulumuqiensis. The sequence continues at coordinate 2,744,261 of NZ_CP049357.1, forward strand.
CCCCTGCACGTCGTCGCTCAGGCGCACGCCCGCCGCCTTGACGGTGTCCTGAATCTGGCCGACCTTGGTGGCGCCGGTAATCACGCTGCTCACGCCCTTTTGCCGCAGCAGCCACGCCAGGGCAAGCTGCGCGCGGGTGATGCCCAGGTCGTCGGCAATGGGTTTCAGGTCGCGCACCTTCTGGATGTTCTCGTCGGTCAGGTAGCTGCCCGCCCAGTTTTCCTTCTCGGTCAGGCGGGCGCCCTCGGGCCGTCCCTCGTCGTACTTGCCGGTCAGCAGGCCCATCGCCAGCGGACTCCACACGACCAGGCCCAGCCCCGCGTCCTCGGTGTAGGGCAGGATTTCCTTCTCCACGCGCTCGCGGCGCACCATCGAGTATTCGGGCTGCTCGGTGACGGGCGCGTGCAGGCCGTTGGCCCGTGCGAACTCCACCGCCTGGGCAATGCGGGCGGCGGGCCACATGGACGTGCCCCAGTACAGCGCCTTGCCGTCGCGGATGACCTGATCGAAGGCCATCACGATTTCTTCCATCGGCACTTCGGGGTCGTAGCGGTGGGCGAAGTAGATGTCGAGGTAATCGGTGCCCAGCCGCCGCAGGCTGCCGTCGATGCTCTCCAGCACGTGCTTGCGCGACAGGCCCCGGTCGTTCACGTCGTCGCTCATGGGCCAGAAGACCTTGCTGGAGATGACCAGGGTATGCCGGGGAAACTCGCGCAGCACGGCGCCCATGAGCTGCTCGGACTGGCCCCGGGCGTACACGTCGGCCTGGTCGAAGAAGTTCACGCCCTCGTCGTAGGCCGCCCGCACGATGTCGCCCACCATCTTGGACGCGTCCTGATTGACGCCGTAGGTTTCCCAGCCGCCCAGGGCGACCTCGCTGACCTTCAGACCACTCCTGCCGAGTTTGCGGTATTCCATGTTGGGCGCACTTTAACTCTTAAAGCATGGCGGCTCTGTGTGCGGGCGGTCAGGTTAAGGCGCCGTGAACGTGCCGGGCGCCCACCGTCTGCAACTTTTGGTGCACTCGCCCGGCGCGGTCCTCGCCTATGCTGCGGCCTGTGAGTCAGCACAGGCAGGGCAACGTGATCGAAACCCGCGAACTGCGCAAGGTCTACCGGGGCCGGGCGGTGGTGGACGGCCTGGACCTGACGGTGGGTGAGGGTGAGGTCTTCGGTTTTCTCGGTCCCAACGGCGCGGGCAAGTCCACCACCGTCAAGATGCTGCTGGGGCTGGTGCTGCCCTCGGGCGGCGAGGCGCGGGTGCTGGGCGGCTCGCCCGCCGACCCGGCGGTGCGGGCGCGGCTGGGGTTTTTGCCCGAGCAGTTCCGGTTTCAGCTGTGGATGACCGGCGAGGAGTTCCTGAAGTTTCATGGCCGCCTCGCCGGAATGACGGCAAGCGACCTGCGCGTGCGGGTGCCGCAGGTGCTGGAGGAAGTCGGCCTCGGCGGGCGCGGCGGCGAACAACTCGGCGGCTACTCCAAGGGGATGCTGCAACGCTGCGGGCTGGCGGGGGCGATTCTGGCGCGTCCCCGGCTGGTGTTTCTGGACGAACCCACCTCGGCGCTCGACCCCATCGGGCGGGTCGAGGTGCGCGAAATCATCGAGCGGCTCAGGGGCGAGGGGGTGGCGGTGTTTCTCAACTCGCACCTGCTCTCGGAAGTCGAGCAGGTGTGTGACCGGGTGGCCTTCGTCAAGGCGGGGCGGGTGCTGCAACAGGGCAGCATGCGCGAGCTGATGGGCGGCGTGATTCCGGTCAGTGTGCGCCTGGACCGCGTGACGCCCGAACTGCGCTCGGCCCTGGCAAGCATCGGGGAAATTCACCGCGAGGACACGAACACGCCGGGCCGCGCCGATGTCGAGCTGTGGCTGCAAAGCGAGGAGCAGGTGCCTGCCGTGGCGGGGGCCATTCACGCGGCGGGGGCGCACCTCTACGCGCTGACGCCGCGCCGCCCCGACCTCGAAAGCCTGTTTCTGGAACTGATCGAGGGCACGGCGGGGCATCAGGGAGGGCACCATGCGTAACTTCTGGCACTCGGCGCGGCTGATGGCCGAACTCGCGCTGCGCGAGGCGGTGCGCAAGAAACTGGTGGCGGTGCTGCTGATCCTCAGCGCCCTGTTTCTGGGGTTTTACCTGTTCGGCATCTACAAGGTGGACGACCAGCTCAACCAGCGGGCCGTCGAAGCCGGGCTGGAAGGCCGCAGCCGCACGGGTCTGGCCAACGCGCCGCTGATGTACGCGACGATGTTCGGGATGTACCTGGTGTACTTTCTCGGCTCGCTGATGAGCGTGCTGTCTACCGTGGGGGCGGTCAGCGGCGACATCGAAAGCGGCGTGATGCAGAGCGTCCTGGCGCGTCCGGTCAGCCGTGCCGGACTGGTGGCGGGGCGCTGGCTGGGCTTCGCGCTGGTCAACATGGCCTACGTCGCCCTGCTCTCGGCGGGGCTGCTGGGCGGCGTGTTTCTCCTCACCGGCTACTTGCCCCCCGAAATCTGGCCCGCGCTGGCGCTGATGCTGCTGGCGGCGGCGCTGCTGACCGGACTCACGGTGCTGGGCAGCACGCTGTTTTCCACCCTCGCCAACGGCATCGGCGTGTTCGTGCTGTACGGGGTGGGGTCCAGCGGCGGCATCCTCAGTCTCATCGGCACCATTTCCGACAACGCCACCGTGTCCATGCTGGGCCGCGTCGCCAACGTCCTGATGCCCACCAACGCGCTGTGGCTGGGGGCCAGTTACCACCTGCAACCCGAACTGCTGCGCCAGACCGGGCGCGGCGTGCCCAACCCGGTGTTCGGCAGCGAACCGGCCGCGACCGGGCTGGTGCTGTGGGCGGCGGCGCTGACCTTGCTGGCGGTGGGAGCGGCGATGTGGCGCCTGAGCCGCCGTGACCTGTAGGCAGGGCGTGGAGGGGAAAGGGAGAAGGGGGGAGGGTTGCGGACCTTTCCCCCTTTGCGTTTCTACTCCCCGGCTCCGGGTTGCACCGCCGCCTGCCAGTCGGCGGGCCGGGTGTCGTCGGTGCCGTGCCTGCCGGTGGTGGCCGCCGAGCGGCAGGTGAAGCTGACCAGCGGATACGTTCTGCCGCCACTGCTCATACGGATTCCGCTTAATTCCTGCACAGTCGGGAAAGCGCCGCCTGTGCATCCATATCGCGGAATCCGTATTTTTTCCTACTCGCATCCGCTCGGATTGAATCTGAAACTACCAGATTCAATCGGAATCCGTATCAGGGCGTAGGCTCCGTGTTCGCCCGCGTCCGGCACGCGCCCCCCTTCCACGTGGTAGCGCACCGTCACGCGCTCGCCGCAGGCCAGGTGTGGGTGGCCGGAAGCCGTCACCGTGCCCCCGAACACACGCTGGGGGTCGCCTGCCGCGCCCTGCCAGGCCCCGTGAACGGTCAGGTACCGGACATCGCCGGGCGCCGGGTTGCTCTGCTCGGAAGTCATGCCGTCAGTGTAGAAAACGCCGTGCCCGTGCCGGTCAGCGGAATGTAATACGGGGCTGGAGCGGCATAGAGCAGTTCTCCGAATTACGTGATGCGCGGAACGGCACCCCGCATCACTCCATTCTCCGCCCTGCTCAGTGTTTTGCACTCGCTCTCTGCGAGCTGTCCCAGTCCGCTCGCCAAAAAGACGTTGCGTCTTTTTGTCAAATGCTCTAGGGGTAACCGGGGACACCGCCAGAGAACAGTTCAATTCCCAGTCAGGCCGCGCCGCAGCCGGGCCGGGCGCAGGTGCTCGTCTTTCAGGGTGAGGGTGCCGGGGCGGGCCACCTTGCCCACCTGAAGTTGCACGGGCAGCTTGAGGGTGCGGCGGGTACACAGCTTGTCGGCGGTGTCGCACACGAACAGGTCGGCGGTGAGCTGCGCGGCGTAGCGTCCCGCCCGGACCTGTGCAGGCACCTTGACCTTCAGCGTCATGGGCCGCACCTGCCCGAAATAGCCCGCGTAGGCCGGGTCGCGGTGCGCGGTGCCACTGGGCCGCGTCTGCAGTTGTCCCCAGGGCGTCTGGAGCGTGAGCAGGTTGGGGGCTTCGCGGCTGAGCAGCGTGTCGCGCAGGGCGAGGTCCACGTGCAGGGTGGCGGTCTGTCCGGCCTGCGCCCCGAGCGTGACCGGCGCGGGCGTCGGCGTTCCCAGCAGTGCCAGGACGGAAAAAAGGGCGGGCGACATCATGCGGCGAGGCTAGGGCAGGCAGATGAAAGAAGCCCCTTGCTTACTCGGCTAAATCTCCTTAGTCTGGTAAGCATGGACCTGACCCCACGCGAGCGTGAGCTGCTGGACCTGATTCGCGCCGCGCCCCTGACGACGCCGGGGGAACTGGCGCGGCGGCTCGGCACGACGCGGGCGGCGGTCAACGTGCATGTCAGCAACCTGATGAAAAAGGGAGCGCTGCTCGGGCGCGGGTACATGCTGGCCGACGCTCTCCCGCAGAAGGTGGTGGTGGTCGGCGGGGCCAACATGGACCTCAAGGCGCGGGTGCGCGGTGAGGCGGTGCCCGGCACCAGCATGCCCGGCGTGACCAGCCAGTCGCCCGGCGGCGTGGCCCGCAACGTGGCCGAGAACCTGGCGCGGCTGGGGGTGTCCGCCGCGCTGGTGTCGGTGGTGGGGCTGGACAGTCTGGGGAACGCCCTGCTGCGCGAAACGGCGGCGGCGGGGGTGGACGTGTCGGGCGTGCTGCGCGTGCCCGGCGCGGCGACCGGCAGCTACACGGCGGTGCTGAGTGCCGACGGCGAGTTGCTGCTCGCGGTCGCGGCGATGGACGTGATGGAGCACCTGACCCCGGCGGCCCTGCGCGGCCTGCGGGCCTCCTGGCGCGGCGCGGCCTGGGTGGTGGCCGACGGCAACCTGCCCGCCGACACCCTCACCGCCCTGCTCGGCCTCGCCGCCGAAACGGGGGTGCGCGTGGTCTACGAGCCGGTCAGCGTGCCCAAAGCCGCCCGGCTGCGCTCCGCACTCGCCGCCGGGCACATGCCTGACGCCCTGACCCCCAACCTCGCCGAACTCGCCGCGCTCGTCGGGCGCGAGGTGGCCGATGACCCGCAGGCCATCCGGGAGGCGGCGCTGGAGCTGCACGCCGGGGGCGCCGAACTCGTCTGGGTGCGCCGGGGCGAGCGCGGCAGCGTGCTCAGCCTCCCCGCAGAGGTTCACGAGTTGCCTGCCCTGCCCGCCGACGTGGTGGACGTGACCGGTGCGGGGGACGCCATGCTCGCCGCCTTCCTTGCCGGACTGGCGGCGGGTCAGTCCCCGCTTGAGGCCGCCCGCGAGGGCCACGCCGCCGCCGCGCTCACGGTGGAAAGTCCGCTGACCGTCGTTCCCGACCTCTCCCGCTCTGCCCTGCAAGCCCGGCTGTCCTCATCCCGCCTCGCCTCTATTCCCAGGAAGTGACCTCATGAATCAATCCCAGAACGCTCAAGCCCAGACCCGTCAAGCCCAGACCCGTCAAGCCCGGCACCTCCTCGACTTTCAACCCGAAGTCGCCGCCGCGCTCGCTGAAGGCCGCCCGGTCGTCGCGCTGGAAAGCACCATCATCAGCCACGGGATGCCTTACCCGCAGAACGTCGAGATGGCGCGGGGCGTGGAACAAATCGTGCGCGACAACGGCGCGGTCCCGGCCACCATCGCCGTGCTGGGCGGGCGGCTGAAGGTGGGCCTGAGCGCCGACGAACTCGAACTGCTCGCCACCGACAAGGGCGTGCAGAAAATCAGCACCCGCGACCTGCCCGTGGCGGTGGCGCTGCGGCAGCACGGGGCGACCACGGTGGCGTCCACCATGCGCATCGCTGCGCTGGCCGGGATTCGCGTGTTTGCGACGGGCGGCACCGGCGGCGTTCACCGGGGCGCGGGCGAGACGATGGACATCAGCGCCGACCTGCTCGAACTCGCCCGCACCGACGTGTGCGTGGTGAGCGCCGGGGTCAAGAGCATCCTCGACATCGGCCTGACCCTGGAAGTGCTCGAAACGCAGGGCGTGCCCGCCATCACCCTGGGTGCCGACGAGTTTCCCGCCTTCTACTCGCGCCGCAGCGGCTTCAGGTCGCCGCTGACGGTGCAGACCCCCGCCGAGGCGGCCCGCGTGCTGAAGGCCAAGTGGGACCTGGGGCTGACGGGCGGCGTCCTGCTCGCCAACCCGGTGCCCGAGACCGCCGAGATTCCCGCCGGGGAAATGGAAACCCACATCACGCGGGCGCTGGGCGACATGGACGCGCTCGGGCTGACGGGCAAGGACACCACGCCCTACCTGCTGGGCCGCATCGTGGAACTGACCGGGGGCCGCAGTCTGGAGACGAACATCGCCCTGGTACGTCACAACGCGGCGGCGGCGGCGCAGGTGGCGGCGGAGTACGCGCGGCTGGGGTAGGAGACGACAGGCCGGCAGGGGTCACCGGAGAGGAGAAGCAATCCACGCTGCTGACTGTTTGCTGGCAGCTTCCGCTCGCCCCTTCCATTTGCTATCGTAGCGCTCAAGGTTTTTACATCTTTTGCTCACAGGGGTTGATCTGAAAGCCTCTGCCTTTCCGCTGCTGTTCCGCTTTTCAAGGAGAATCCATGAAGATCAAAGCCCTGGGAATGGCCCTGCTCGGTGCCAGCCTGCTCGCCGCCTGCGGTGGGGACCCTGCCCCCGCGCAGCCCGAACCCGAGCAACTTCCCCCCTCGTCCTTCGGTCAGCTCAGCATGCTCAAGCCGGGCGAACTCGGCACCATCGAGCAAAAGCTCAAGGTCAACATCGTCAACATCGGGTACGCCGCCACCTCGCCCGGTCAGGTGACGGGGGCACGCGACCTGAACTTCAGCAGCCTGCGACAGGAACTGCCCGCGACTTACAAGACCATCAACCGTTACCCCAGCTTCTACGGCAACAACGAGTTGACGGGCAACAACTTCACCTTCGACTATAACTACGTGACGGCCCCCAAGAGCTTCGAGGACGAGTTCTTCGCGTTCCTGGCGAGCAGCGGCAAGGAAGACTCGCTGGAAAAAGACGGCCTGACCTACCTCAACATTGCGGCGGCGGCCTACAACTGCCAGTCGGCGGACACCACCAAAGTGCTCAAGGTGCTGGACCGCCGGCCTGCCGACCTCACCCCGCTGTATGCCTGCCCCGAGCCGGCTGGCAACATTGCCCGCGAAATCACCGGCAACTGGGAAGTGGACGGAGCGGCGGTCGAAAAGTGGCTGGGCGACAACGCGGGCAAGCTGGGCATCGACCCCACCCAGCACACCGTGTTCCTCATCAACTGGTATGGCCGCCCCGACTTCAAGTTCCACAGCTACTCGCACGAGCGGGCCGAGTCGGTGGAGTCCGACACCAAGCTGGATTTCGGGCAGCGCAGCAGCCGCCGCACCGTCGCCTGGGGTGGCACCCCGAGCGAGAACCAGGCCAGCGCCCGCCGCATCTGGTTCTACGACCAGTCGGCCAACCCCGATTTCTGGACGAACGCTTGGAACGTCTCCAACGGCGACCTGGACGGTGACAAGGTCTACGACAAGCGCATGCTGCCCGTCTGGGAGTACGGCACCCGCAAGGCCAGCTATGCCTACGGCGAAAAGATCAGCGCCGACCTCGGCAAAGTCGTGCGCTACGTGGCGGTGGACCTGCTGTTTACGCCCAGCGCCCTGTACCGCGTCGCCCTGACCCCGCCCGACATGCCCGAGCACATCAACGTGGACCTCGCGCTGGAGCAGGGAGCCGACGCGCCGGTGAGTGCCAGCGTGATCAAGCCGCAACTGGTGGAGGAGCGCCTCAAGGTCCTCAACCCCTTCGTCAAGTGGAGCACCAGCCTGCGCGAAACGGCGCTCGACGGTGACGTGGCCGACGCCTACAAGTGCTTCTTCCCGCTGCCCACCGACGACGCCTGCTCCCCCGACTACGCCGACCCCGAGGGCGAGCGGTTCTTCCAGCTCGCTCAGGCCGAGATTCGCCAGCGCGCTCAGGCCGCGCCGGGGCAGTACCAGCTCACCAACTACCTGTTCAACGACACCAACGCCAAGACCCCCAACCAGGGGCTGCTCGGTCAAGCCATCTCCGACGGTGTCACGGGAACCCAGACCCTGACCCTCAACTTCCTGACGCCGGGACTGAGCACGGCAGGCTACGGCTTTACCGACACCGTGGTCCACGAGTCGGGCCACCACCTCAGCCAGTCGCACCCCCACGACGGCTACGACAGCGAGCGGGATGAGGATTTCGGTCCCAGCGGCGACACCGCCTTCGTGGACGTGGGCGACGAAGTACACAGCGTCATGAGCTACAACAACCTCTCCAAGACCTTCGGGCAGTTCAACCTCGACGCCCAGTACCGTTACCTGACCACCGCCTACCTGACCAACAGCAACGCGATTTTGCAACTCGTCCGCAACTCGGCCAAGGTGCCTGACGTGCGCGGCGCGGTGCAGCAGGCCGACCAGACCTTCTTGCTGGCCCAAAATGCCTATCAGCAGCGTCACTACCTCGACGCCGCTGACCTGGCCCACCGGGGGTACCAGCAAGTGCTCGGCGCGGCCCGGGCGGCGGGCGTCCCTGTCGAGGGCTACAAGTGGTACGACCGTATTGGTCAGCTTTCTACCGAGCCGCTCCGCGTTGCCCGCAAGGTCAACCACATGCGCCCTGTGAAGGGGCCGGTCCAGCGCCCGGAAGAAACTTCGGCGCAGCGTGAAAAACGTCTGGCCCCCTGAGGGTCGGGCTTTTTCCGGGGGGCTGCTGTAACAGGCGGCCCCTTTTCGCATTCCGCAACTCAGAAAGCTGTCAGGCCACGCCGTGAAAATCAGAGCCATATGGCCCTCGAAGGAGTCCGAATGACCCCCTTGTCCTCCCGTCCGGTTGTGCGCGCCGTTCCCGTCCTGATGGGTTTGCTTGCCCTGTCCGGGGCGTTCGCCATCAAGATTGGCCCCGGCTCGCCGCTTTCGCCGCGCTCGATTCCGCCTCAGACCGCTCCTCGGGCCGCTGAAGAACCTGCCGCGCCTGCTCAGCCCGAGTGGGACCACCCCACCTTCGAACTGCTGGTCACGGCCAGCGCCCTGCGTGACGCAGCGCGGCGAAGTGACTTCAGCGTGACTCACCCCGCCGACCTGAAACGGGAACTCGTTCGACTGCGAACCCTCCCGGCGCTGTCGCCCGCTGCCGCGCAGGCGAGCCTCGCCGCACTGCACGCGGCCCTGGGGCCGACGGGCGAACGCCAACTGGCCGAGGCCCGCGCTCAGCTCGAACGCCGTGCTGCCCTGCAACTGGCCAGCAGCCGCCTTGCCCGCGACGAGGGGTTGCCAGACCGAGCGTTTTACCGCCTTGCCTTTCAGGTGCCCGGTGGACAGGGAACCGTTCAGGCGGTGCTGGACGGCCAGGACTTCAACCCGTTCCGGCAGGGCTTGCCTGCCAGCGCATTGAAGCTCGTCGAAAGCAAGCTCGCCCGCTGAACGAAGCAAAGAGAAGGAGACGGCCCCTTTCGGTGATCGTCTCCTTCTCTTCGGACGTCTGGGCCACTCATCAATGGTTCGTGCAGTTTTAGGCGGCTTTGAGGCCGAAATTTAGCGGACTGGACGGCAGATGTTCTAATTCTGCAAAGCGGGCCGAGAGATCCAACTTGGACAAAATCACTTGGGCCAGCAGGGCGTTATACGCCCTGCGTTTCATGTCTTCGAGACTGAACACCAGATTCTGTCCGCCCTCTGCTGCTCGCAGGGCCTCAAGGCGACAGAGGTTCAGGGTCAGCAAGACCACGTTCCAATGCGCCTCAATGCCTGGCTGTGACCGCAATTGCACATCCTGGCTTCCCAGGAATTGCTTGGCATCCCGGAAGATCAGTTCGATCTCAAAGCGACTCCGGTACAGCGCCATGATCTCATGAGCGGGCATCGTCACAGCGGTGCTGAACAGCACCGCGTAACCCGTCACTTGACCCTTTTTACCGACCTGCTGGATGACGACTGCACGCACTTCTCGCGCCCACTGCACGCTCCAGACCACCTGAGTCCACACCCGCTCGGTCGACGTTTCAGAAACGAGGTCAAAGCGCTGCAAGTCGCTGAAATCCACCTTGCCGTCGAACTTTTTTGGCCGTCCGCGTCGTCTGGGATGCTCGCCGGTATAGAGATACTTGAGGTTGGCGTTGCGAGGAAATCTGGAGATGAATGGGAGACCGTGCTCCGTCACGGTCTCCACAATCAGTTCCTTCGCGTAATTCCCGTCAGCAACGACAGCAGCCAGTTCGAGCTGTTGGATAGTCCGGAGATCAAGCAACACGTCATCCAGCTGGTCGGCGGCCTGTGCCAGACGGCTCGGGGCATCAGATCCGGTTCGGGTCTGACGAACATCAACCGTGAACGCCTGTCGGTGCTGGACATCAATCAGGGCACAGCAGGATTGCTCGATCCCACGTTCGGTTCGTGCAGCACAGCCATTCCAGAACGAGCCGAGGTGTGCGGTGTGCTGACCAGATTTGCGGTGAAAAGAGGCGTCGATGGCCAGAACGCACAGTGGGCTGATCAGCCCACTCTCAATCGCCGTGCTCACAGTCGCCCGGTGTACTGCGCCCCAGGGAATGGCCCCGGGGTCACTTCGGTGCAGCCAACGACGGATCGTACTCTCCGAGCAGGCCGCATATCGGGAGAGGTTCAGGACGTTCAGCCGTCCAGGAACAGCGAGAAATACGCTAAGCAGCACGGTCAGAAAATTCCGCTGCGTCTTGCGCAGCGGGACCGCGCTGAGAACGTACTGTAGGATGGCCATTAGACCCATTGGAAGCGGTGTGTTCACAGCCCCATTTTCGGTGGGTCTTTCTTTGTGACCTCAAAACTGCACGAACCATTGACTCATACGGATTCCGCTTAATTCCTGCACAGTCGGGAAAGCGCCGCCTGTGCATCCATATCGCGGAATCCGTATAAGAGAAGGAGACGGCCCCTTTCGGTGATCGTCTCCTTCTCTTCGGACGTCTGGGCCACTCACTCCTCGTCCTGTTCTCCCTTCTTGCCTTTCTTGTACGGCCCCTTTTCCTTCCACTTCAGGCGCACCGGCACCCCGGCGAGTTCGAGGTCTTCGCGGATGCGGTTTTGCAAGAAGCCCTCGTAGGCGCGGGTCACGAAGTCGGCGCGGTTGCAGAAGATGGCAAAAGTCGGTGGCGCGGTTTCCACCTGGGTCATGAAGTACATCTTCAGCGGCTTGCCGTGGAAGTTCGGCACGCGCTGCTTCATCTGCCAGACTTCCAGCCAGCGGTTGAGTTCGCTGGTGCCGATGCGCGACTGCCACTTCTCGTAGAGCTTCATGGCTTCGGCGAGCATGTCGTGAATGCCGTAGTCGTTGATGGCCGAGGTGTACACGCGCGGCGCGAAGGAGATGTGGTGCAGCTTCTGGCTGAGGTCCTTTTCGGCGCTTTTCAGCTCGGCGTCGGGCACCAGGTCCCACTTGTTGACCACCACGATGACGGGCTTGCCGCTGTCGTAGGCGAGGTTGGCCAGCTTGAGTTCGTGGTCCCCGAGGTCGCCGGCATTGACCACCAGCCAGATGATGTCGCTGCGTTCGATGGCGGCCTGAGAGCGCTGAATGGCGAAGTCCTCGATGGCGGTGTCGGGCTTTTTGCGAATCCCGGCGGTGTCCACCAGCACGAAACGCTGCCCGCCGTAGTCCCACTCCACGTCGAGGCTGTCGCGGGTGGTGCCGGGCTGGTCGGCCACAATCGCCCGGTCACTCTGCGTAATCGCGTTGAGCAGGCTGGACTTGCCCACGTTGGGCCGCCCGATGAGGCTGATACGAATGGGCGCGATGTCCGGCACGTCCTCGTCGTCCTCAGGCAGGTGCGCCATGACGCGGTCCATCAGGTCGTCCAGCCCCCGGGCGTGCTCGGCGCTGATAGCCACCGGGTCACCGAAACCCAGACCCCATAGCTCGGCCAGATACGGCTCGTGCTTCTGGCTGTCGATTTTGTTGGCGGTGACGATGACGGGTTTGCCGAGTCTGCGCAGCCACTCGGCCACCTCGTAGTCGGCGGCACTCAGCCCCTCACGGGGGTCGAGGACGAAGATCACGGCCTGGGCGCCTTCCATCGCCCACTCGGCCTTTTCACGGATGGCCTGTTCCCATTCGTCGCCGCTCCACAGCCCGCCGGTGTCGATCAGGGTGATGCGGTGGTTGTGGTAGAGCATCAGCCCTTCCTTGGCGTCACGGGTCACGCCGGGAAAGTCGGCCACGACGGCCTCGCGCCGTCCGATGAGACGGTTGAACAGACTGGATTTGCCGACGTTGGGTCGGCCCACGATAGCGACTTTGTGCATGTTGGACGCTCCTTTACGGTGTCGGTTTGCGCGGCGTCTCGCGCATTCCGCCGAGGCTCTTCCCTCACGGCGAGGGGAGAGACAGAGAACAAGCATCCTAGCAGATTCAGGGACTTCCTGCGAAAAAACAACACGCAAGCCAGCTCACAAACGACCCCCAACCTGTACGTATACGTTTATGTTATGTCGTCATCTGTCTCTTCTCTTCCTGCCGAGGTGGTTCTGGATCCGTCCGAAGCCAGTCGGCGCAATATCGCGTCCTGGGCGGTCACGGCGGCCTGCCTGATCGCTTTTATGGGCGTCGGGGTGGTGGACCCCATCCTGCCGGACATCGGGCACCGGCTCGGTGCTACGCCGACCCAGGTGGAACTGCTGTTCACCACGTACCTCGGCGTGATGGCCGTCATGACCTTGTTTGCCGGGAACATCGGGGCCAGGCTGGGGCGCAAGCGGGTCGCGCTGATCGGCCTGGCCCTCATCGCGCTCTTTGCCACCGCCTGCGGGCTGAGTGGGTCTATCCCCGCGCTCGCCGCCTTTCGTGGCGGCTGGGGCCTGGGCAGCGCCCTGTTCACGCCCACCGCGCTGGTGCTGCTGCTGGCGCTGATCGGTCACGCCGAAAAAGCCATCATGCGCTACGAAGCCGCCATCGGCCTGGGCATGAGCATGGGGCCGCTGCTCGGCGGGGTGCTCGGCGCCCACAGCTGGCGCTTTCCCTTCTTCGGGGCCGCCACGCTGATGCTGCTGGCGCTGGCCTCGGTGGCCGCCTTCGTCAAGGTGCCCGAAAGCAAGGACCCGCCCCGGCCTGTCAGTGACGTGTTCCGCGCCTACACCCGCCCCGCCTTTCTGGCGGTCGGCCTGACCGGGCTGCTGTACTACTTCGGCTTTTTCCTGCTGCTGGGCTACACGCCGCTGTTTCTCCACCTGGGCACCCTGAACCTGGGCCTGATGTTCTTCGGCTGGGGCATTTTGCTCGGCCTGGGCAGCACGGGGCTGGCCCAAGTGCTGCTGCGCCGCATTCCGGCGAGCCGTGTGGTGATGGGCGCGCTGGCGGGATTGACCGTCATTTTCGCGCTGCTGGGCTTTGCGCCCTTCGCGGTGGGCGTCAAGGTCGGCCTGGTCGTGCTGAGCGGCGTGCTGTTCGGGCTGATGAACGCCACCTTGACCACCCTGAGCGTGGAAGTCAGCCACATGCCCCGGCCCACGGCGACGAGCGCCTACAACTTCCTGCGCTGGCTCGGCGCGGCGGCGGCTCCGGTGAGCAGCGGCTTGATTGCCGAGCACCTCGGCGGAAAGGTGCCCTACGGCTTCGGCGCGGGCGCAGTGGCGCTGGGGATGGTCATCACGGCGCTCGCGGCCGGGCAGATCGACGCGGCGCGGTCAAGCGACCCGCACATTCACTGAGTTTCTTCTCACTTCTCATACGGATTCCGATTGAATCTGGTAGTTTCAGATTCAATCCGAGCGGATGCGAGTAGGAAAAAATACGGATTCCGCGATATGGATGCACAGGCGGCGCTTTCCCGACTGTGCAGGAATTAAGCGGAATCCGTATCAGCGGGCTCCGGAAATGCCGGGAGTCCGCTGCTTTTGATGGAGAACCCCTAGACTATGACCATCATGACCGAACCGGCCCGCTACAAGGTGGGTGAAGTGGCCGCCCGGCTGGGCCTGACGCTGCGGACCCTGAAGTACTACGAGGAACTCGGGCTGGTCACGCCGGAGCGCACCGGCAGCCGCTACCGCATGTACTCGGAAGCCGACGTGCAGCGCCTGGAACGCATTCGCCGGATGCGGGCGCTGGGCCTGAGCCTGGGGACCATTCAGGCGATTTCGACCCACCCGCAGGAGAGCGACCCCGACGGGCGGCAGGTGCTGACCCAGGAGGCGCTGCACACCCTGCAAAGCGACCTCCGCAGCCAGCTCGCTGTCCTGAGTGCGCGGATCAGCGCCGCCGAAAAGGAACTTAAGGACGCCCGCGCCCTGCGCCGCGACGTGCAGCGCGACCTCGACTACGTGCAGCGGCGGCTGTCCGGCGCCCAGGTGGGTGAATTGCTGCGGGAAAAGGACCCGGCGTAGAGGCCGTCACAGACGACGTTTTCCGGGCACCGCGCATGGATTTGACAACGCCTGCATACCGCGTTATCCTATTTTTATCACCGTCCGAGAGGGCGGGTTTTTTGTTGTTGCCCTATTGCCAGTCTTCCTCGCGGGCGGGCACCAGCCACAGCCGCAGCATGTGCGTGAGCGGCTGCCCGGCGCGGCGCCGGGGGTAGCCTGCCGCGAGTGTGTCCAGTACGTCGCGGAGCTGCCGGGCTTCGGCGTCGGTCAGCGTCAGGGAACGCAGGTGCTCGGTGGTCGTGGGAAAGGCGGCATTGAGGTCAAGCGGCTTCCCCGGCGCCGCAGCCAGGTCTTCTTGCAGGTGCCCGGCGTCGTCGCGGTAAAGGTAAGGACCGAGGGTGCCGGGCTGCGGAAAGGTGTCGTGCAGCAGCCGCACGTAGCTGCGGACCAGCGAGCGGGCCACCTGCAACTCGTGGCGCAGGAACTTCTCTTCCAGCGTGGCGTGGGTAAAAGACGAGTAGGGCAGGAAAAAGGCGTCGGCCACCGCGCGGTAGACCTTGACCGGGCGCCCGCCCCGTTTTTCCTCGCGTATCACGCGCAGCAGACCCAGCCGCAACAGTTTCTTGACCCGGTAGTGCGTGGTGTCCAGCGGCCAGTCCAACTCGCGTGCCAGGGCGCCCACGCTCGCCTCGCGCCCGGTCAGGGCATCCATCAGGGGGCTGAAATCAGGGTGAATCATGGCGGCGGCCTGCCGCGCGTCGGTAACGGTCAGGCAGTCGGGTCCCGCTGGGCCACCGGGTTCACTCGGGCTGTCGGGCGCAGACGGGCAACTGGAAAAAGGCTCTGACATTTCCAGCAGCCTAGCCCCACGCTGCTGTCATGACGACGGTTCGCCGGACCCTGGACGTAGTGACGCCGCTTCCGCTCTTGCTTGCCGCTCAGGGGCTGGGGGTGATGGGCAGCGCGGCGTACAGCGTGGCAGCCCTGTGGACGCTGAAGGCCGGAGGCGGCGATGACCGCCTGCTGGCGGTGGCGGGCGCCCTCTTTGCCCTGCCGGCGCTGCTGCTCGGCGTGCTGGCTGGCCAGTTGGCCGACCGGGTGGACCGCAAAGGCATTCTGGTTCTGGCGCCGCTCGCCTGCGCGGCCGTGTTGGGTGGAGTGGTGTGGCTCGCGGAAGGAACAACGGTGGCGATGACCGTGCCTCTGCTCCTGGCGGGCGTACTGCTGAACGTGGCCCTGACCTTTGACGAACCCGCTTTTCTTGCCTCCTTGCCTGAACTTGCCAGTGAGGGAGAACTGGGCCGCGTCAATGCCCTTCACCAGCTGCTTACGAGTGCCGGCAGCATCGGCGGGGCGCTGCTCGGCGGCGTGCTGGCCGGGTGGGGCGTGGGAGCGGCAGCGACGGCGGGCCTGTTCGCCTATCTGCTGTGTTTTCTGTTGGTGCCGCTGACCCGCTGGCCGGCGCGGGCCGTGGTGCTGGCATCTTCTGGCGCTCCCCGTCCCAACCTGCGCGAGCTGTGGCGGCTGCTGCCGCCGGCCCTGCGGCAACTGGTGGTGCTGGTGTGCGCCTTCATCACCTTTGCCGCGCCCATGCCGGCGCTGCTTCCCGCGCTGGTGCACGACCAGTTGCAACTGGGTCCACAGGCCCTGGGGACATTGGAGGCGGCTTTCGGCGGTGGCTTCGTGCTGGGCGGCGGTCTGGCGCTGCTGGGGGTGCGGCCCCGGCGCCTGGCGGGTCTGGGAGTCGCGGTGCTGGTGGCGGGCGCCGTTCGCCTGGGCCTGAGCGTCGCGCCCACGTTGCCCGTCAGCGCGGGCCTGTTGCTGCTGGGCGGCGCAGCCGTGGCGGTGGCCTCCATCGCGGCCATGACGCAGTTGCAGGAAGGGGCACCTGCCACGAGCCGGGGCGCCCTGCTCGGCGCGGTGTCCAGCCTGCTGGCCGGGGCCACGCCCCTGGGCCTGGGGCTGGCGACGGCGGCGCTGCCGACACTGGGACTGCCGGGCATCTTGCAGGGAACCGGGATGGTGTTGCTTCTGCTGGGCCTGGGGGCGTTGTTGCGGGGGAGACGGTAGGGCGGTGTATTGCGTGCCTATGTCCACGGCAAGAACATCGTTCTGGACGTGCGTTTTCTGGTTATCAGCATAAATTTGACAACGCCTGCATACCGCGTTATCCTATTTTTATCACCGTCCGAGAGGGCGGTTTTTTTATTGCTGCCGCTTTCTTTCCCAAAGGCCCGGCCCCGGCGCATGCGGTCAACCTGTCTATTGCGCCCTGGTTGGACTTTTCGGCGTTCAACCTGGACTACGGGCGCGATTATCTGCTGCCGGTGTTCACGGCGGGACGCTTCACAGAGGAGGCCGGGCGCGTCACTCTGCCGCTGGCGGTGCAGGCGAACCACGCGGCGTGCGACGGCTGGCATGTGGCGGAGTTTTTCCGGGTGCTGGACGAGGAACTGGCTTTTACCGCTGCTCCCCGGTAAATGCCTGCGCCAGCACGTACAGGTCGTCTTGCCAGACTGTGCCACCCAGCGTCAGACACTCACGCGGCGGCGTGGGCCGGGACGCGGACGGCAGCGGGCTGGGCCGCATCCGGTGCGCTTCCAGGACCGAGTGGTACAGCTCCAGCAGCGGCGCGGGGCCGTCGGCAAACACGCCGTAGCCGAGTTCGATTTGCCCGCCCAGACCGTATTTGCCAAAAGAATCCCACTTCTCCTCATCGTGAACGGCGCGCAGGTCGGACAGGAACGCCGCTGCATCTGCCGGGGCCGCTGAGAACATGAGTTGCTGCCATGGCGCCTGTGCGACCAGCAGACGTGGGTAGGCGGAAAGCAGTTCAGGCCATCCGCCGCATTCGCCTAAGCTCAAGCGGTGTTCTGTGACGCCCTGCGCGGTGATTTGCCAGGTTTGCGCGACTTCAGCACCGTCCCATGTTTCGCCGGCGAGTCGGAAAGTCATCAGAAGTTCGTCTTGGTCAAGCTGCGCGTGAGTGAGTTGTACCGAAGTGAAGCCTTCGTCCAAGTCCTCAAGTTGTGCTGAAAATTCATCCATCATTTCCCCCACAAAAAAGCTGGAGCCCACGCCCCAGCCTCTTTTCCATCACCAATCACCTACCGACCAGCAACGCTCAAAACGCCGTGTCCAGCGCCCCCAACGCCCCCTCCGCATCGGTAATCCCGGCCTGGGCCATGTCGGGGCGGCCCCCGCCTTTGCCGCCGCCCGCCGCTGCGAGTTTGCCGACCAGTTGGCCCGCGTGTGCGCCGCGCGAAACTGCGTCCTTGGTGGCCTTGACGACCAGGCCCTTGTCGGCGGCCAGCACCACGATGTCGGCCCCGCTGGTGTCCAGCAACTTGTCGGCGGCGGCGCGCAGTTCGTTGCCCTCGATGCCGCTGAGTTTCAGGCTGGCGACCTTGAAGCCGCCCAGCTCGCGGGTCTGCGCCGCGCTGCCGCCGCCGCCCATCTGCGCTTCGGCGAGGCTGCGTTTGAGGTTCGCCACTTCCTTCTCTCCGGCCTTCAGTTGCGCTTGCAGGCCGCTGATGCGGGCTTCCAGTCCTTCGGGGTTGGTGTTGAGCAGCGCGGCGGCTTTGGCGGTGGCGTTCAGGCGTTCGCGCACCCAGGCGGTGGCCGCCTCACCCGCCAGAGCCTCCACGCGGCGCACGCCCGCCGCCACGTTCTCGTCGAACAGAATCACGAACGCGCCGATGTCTCCGGTGCGGCGAACATGCGCCCCGCCGCACAGTTCCATGCTGGACACCTTCGCGCCGCCGTAGTCCACGTCGCCCTCGACCCGGACCACGCGCACCGTCTCACCGTACTTCTCCCCGAACAGCGCGGTGGCTCCGGCGGCTTTGGCCTCGGCAATCGGCATTTCCTGCCACGTCACGGCAAAGTTGGCGCTCACCCAGCGGCTGACGAGCTGCTCCACGGCGGCGATTTCCTCGGCGGTCATGGCCGAGCCGTGCGAGAAGTCGAAACGCAGGCGCTCGGCGGCCACCAGCGAGCCTTTTTGCTGCACGCCCTCGCCCAGCACGGCCCGGAGTGCGGCGTGCAGCAGGTGGGTGGCGGTGTGGTGGCGCTGAATCGCGGCGCGGCTGGGAGCCACCACGGCGCGGACGGTTGCGCCCTCGGTCAGCTCGCCTTCCTGCACCAGCACACTGTGCAGGAAGACGCCCTGCTTGGTCTTCTGGGTGTCGCGCACCTGACCAAAGCCGCCATCCCACTCGATACGGCCCGTGTCGCCCACCTCACCGCCGCCCTCGCCGTAGAAGGGGGTGCGGCTCAGCACCACGGTGGCCTCGCTGCCCGCGCCCAGCGTGCTCAGGCGTTCGCCCGCGCCGACCAGCGCCAGCACTTGCCCCTCGCCCTCCAGGTGGTCGTAGCCGATGAATTCGGTGGCGGGCAGGCCTTCCAGCGCCTCCTGGTTGCCGCCGAACAGTTCGGATTTGCCGTATTTGGAACCTGCGCGAGCGACTTCCTGCGCGTGCTCCAGGCTCTCGGCGTACCCGGCTTCATCCACGCTGACGCCGTATTCGTCGGCAATTTCGCGGGTCAGGTCAACGGGGAAACCGTAGGTGTCGTACAGCTCGAAGGCGTCTGCGCCAGAGATGACATGCGCGTCAAAGTCAACGTCTTTTTCCGAAGAACGAGTCACAGGCACAAATTCCATGCCCTCTTGTAGAAGTCCGGCGCTTCTCGCAGCGCTATAGGCAGCACGAGCAACCTTTGCCTCGTCACCAAGCATTTCAGCCGCTTTTGCATAAGCTTGCTCAGCGAAATAGATGCGGCGACCTTGGACTTCATCCTCGTCAACCAGATTGTTGGTCGTGAGGATGCCACGTTTCAGAAGCTCGGTAGCAAGACCTGTATTCAGCCTTTCAATCCCGCCCTCCAGCGTCCTGAGGAAGCGTGCTTCTTCGTCCTGCAAGGCTTTTTCGACCTTGCTCTGGTTCTGCTTCAGTTCGGGGTACGCCTCGCCCATGCCCTGCACGACCAGTTCCACCAGCTTGTACAGCGTCGGCTCGCGGAAGCCCAGCATGTAGCCGTGACGAATGGCGCGGCGGGCAATCTTGCGGGTGGTGTAGCCGCGCCCGGTGTTGGAAAAGGCCACGCCGTCGGCCAGAATCATGCTCACGCTGCGGATGTGCTCCGCCACCACGCGGTGAGACACGCTGGTTTCGCCCTCGTAAGGCTTGCCCGAAAGCTCCGCCACGCGGTCAATAATCGGCTTGAACACGTCGTTGGAATAAAAGTCAGGAACGTCCTGAACCACGCTGGCGACGCGCTCCAGGCCCATGCCCGTGTCGATGTTCTTGAAGGGCAGGTCTTTCAGTACAGGGTTGCCGTCAGCGCCTAAGTCCTGGCGGTCGTACTGCGGGAACACGAGGTTCCAGACTTCCAGAAAGCGGGCGCTCTCGCGGGTCTGGTAGTAGTCGGCCCAGGTGTCGTCGCCGTAGTTCTCGCCTCTGTCGTAGTAAATCTCCGAGCAGGGGCCACACGGCCCGTTGGGGCCTTCGAGCGGCGCGTTGGCGGGCCAGAAGTTCTCGTCGGCGTCGAAGCGGTGAATGTGGCTGGCGGGCAGACCGACTTCCTGCGTCCAGTAGCCGAAGGCTTCTTCGTCGTCCTTGTAGATGGTGACGTACATCTTGTCCTTGTCCATGCCCATCCACTCGGGGCCGGTCAGGAATTCCCACGCCCACAGAATCGCGTCACGCTTGAAGTAGTCGCCGAAGGAAAAGTTGCCCATCATCTCGAACAGCGAGAGGTGGCGGCGGGTGCGGCCCACGTTCTCGATGTCGCCCACGCGCACGCACTTTTGCGCGGTGGTGACGCGCTTGCTCGCCTGTCCGTCGAACACGGCGGGCGCGCCCATGAAGTTTTCCTTGAAGGGCTGCATCCCGGCCACCGTGAACAGCGTGGTCGGGTCGGGCGCGACGGTGGAATGAGAAGCGAGGCGCAGGTGGCCCTTGGTCTCGAAGAAATGCAGGTATCTCTCGCGAATTTCGGCGGTGGTGAGCGGGCGGGTCATAAGGGAAAGTCTAGCGCGGTCCCTTCAGGGCCGGGAGCCTGCCTCGCCCGCTGCGCCGGTGACCCCGTAGGGCCTGCCGACGTGAAAAAAATGACCTTCCGATGTGAAGTGATCGCCTAGGATGGCGCGGTGTCCACGTCGCGAGCGAGCACAACCTGGCCGAAGGGACAACGGATGACCCGGCTGGCCGAACTGGAAGCGCACCTGCTGGCCCGGCCCGCCGAGGTGTACGCCGAGGTGCAGACGCTGCTCACGGACCTGAGGGCGGCAAAACACGTTCCCGGCCTTCTTTCCGAGCAGGACGCCCCCAGCGAAGCGGCGGCGCTGCACGTGCTGTCGGCGTGTGCCCTGTTGCTCGGCGACGAGGCAGCGGCGGCGCAGTACGCCGAGGCCGGGTGCCAGCTCGCCCGGGAACTGGAGCTGCCTTCGCTCGAAGCCTGCTGTCTGGAAGTGCGCGGGCTGGTGCATGGCCGTCAGGGGGACCTGGAGCAGGCGGCGCGGCTGCTGCGTCAGAGTCTGCACCTGCTGCTCGACACGGGCGACGATGCCGGGCGCGGGCGGCTGCTGCGGCGTGTGGGCGGGGGGCTGGAGTGGCTCGAAGCGTACCCGCAGGCCCTGACGCTCTACCGCGAGAGCCTGAGCCTTCTGCCGCCCGGATCTCCCGGCGCCGCTGCCGTGCAGGCGGGTCTGGCGCGGGTGCTGTTTCAACTGGGCCAGACCGAGGAAAGCACGCAGGTGGCGGCCCAGGCCCTCACGCACTGTCAGGCCCAGCACCTGACCCGCACGGAGGGCCGGGTGCAGTTGCAACAGGCGCTGAACTGTCTGGCTCTGGGCCAGCTCGCCGCCAGCCACGAGCACGCCGGACAGGCCCAGGCCCTCGCCCAGGCCACCGACGACCGCGACATGCAGGGCGAGGCCGCGTGGGTGCAGGCCGAAACAGCGCTGGCGCGGGGCGACCTGGACGGGGCCGGTCAGGCGCTGGAGCGCGGGGAAGGGTGGGCACGGCAACTGGGCAGGCACGACCTGCTTGCCCGGGTGCGCGAAAGCCAGTCGCGCCTGCACGAGCGACGGGGCGAACCCGTCCAGGCCCTGTCCTGTCTGCGCGAACAGCAGCAGCTCGAAAAGGCGCACCGGACGCGACTCGCCGAGCACCGGGGCCGGTTGCTCAACGAGCAGATCGAGTTCGAGGTGTTGCGCCGCACCGCCGTGCAAGGCACCGCCCTGCCAGGCCACGAACCGGTGGTCCGTACCGCTCCGGCGCTGCACGAAGCCCAGGTGCCCCAGGCGGAAGCTGGCCGTCTGGCGTCGTTCGACCAACTGACCGGCCTGGCCGACCACACGTTTTTCTGGGGACGGACCCGTCAGGCGCTGCAACATCTGGTGCCGGGGCGCTCGCTGGGGCTGATCGTGGCCGATATCGACCACCTCAAGGTGATCAACGCCCGCTTCGGACAGGCGGCGGGCGACCGGCTGCTGGCCGAAATCGCCCGCCGCCTGCGCGAAGCGGTGCGGCCCGGCGATCTTGTGGGGCGGCTGAGCGGCGACAGGTTCGTGGTGCTGCTCAGCGACCTCGCTCGCCCTGGCGACCTGGCGATGGTGGCCGAGCGCCTGCTCCAGAGCCTGCGCGAATCCTGCGACTTCGGCACCGAACTGCTGGTGCCCACCGTGTCGCTGGGCTGCGCGGTGGCCCCGCAGGACGGCGGCAGTGCTGAGGTGTTGCAGCAGCACGCGGAGCTGGCGCTGTTTCAGGCCAAGATGCGGGGCCGCAACATGGCGGTCGTCTTCACCGGCGACATGAGTACCGCCGAGCAGGAACGGCGCCAACTGTCCCAGGACCTGCGCCGCGCGGTGCGGCAAGGACAGTTGCAGCTGCACTATCAGGCCCAGTTCGAGTTGCCGGGCCGGCGCCTGAGCGGGTTCGAGGCCCTGGTCCGCTGGCCGCACCCCGAACGCGGCATGATTCCCCCCGACCGCTTCATCGCGCTGGCGGAAGAAAGCGGCCTGATTCTGAAACTTGGCCGCTGGGTGCTCAACGAGGCTAGTCGGCAGGCGCGGGCCTGGGCACTGTCCGAACGTGGCTTGACTATGGCGGTCAACGTCTCGGCCCTTCAGTTCGAGCAGTCGGATTTCGTCGCCGGGGTGCGCGCCTGTCTGGAGCAGCACGGTCTGCCCCCTCATACCCTGGTGCTCGAACTCACCGAGAGCATGGTGCACCGCGACCCGCGCCTTGCCCGGCAGACGCTGCTCGAGTTGCAGGCCCTCGGGGTGCAGGTCGCCATGGACGATTTCGGCACCGGCTACAGCAGCCTGAGTATGCTCAAAAGCCTGCCCTTCGGCCTGCTCAAGATCGACCGCGAGTTTCTGCGCGACCTGTCTGCCGATTCCGAGCAGTTCGCGGCCTCGCAGCAGTTTATCGAGGTGATGGTGCGTCTGGCGCACAACCTCAGCATGCGGGTGGTGGCCGAGGGGGTGGAGACCGCCGAGCAGTACGACCTGCTGTGCGGCATGGGCTGTGACGAGGCCCAGGGCTACTGGCTGGCCCGCCCCCTGCCGCCGGACGAGGCCGCCGCCCTGCTGCCCGGCGACGGTGACCCGGGACCGGAAAGGCAGGTGAGCTGATGCCGGCAGGGAGGAAAACCCTGTTCGCCCAACTGCTCTAGAGCATTTGATACGGATTCCGATTGAATCTGGTCGTTTCAGATTCAATCCGAGCGGATGCGAGTAGGAAAAAATACGGATTCTGCGATATGGATGCACAGGCGGCGCTTTCCCGACTGTGCAGGAATTAAGCGGAATCCGTATGACAAAAAGACGCAACGTCTTTTTGGCGAGCGGACTGGGACAGCTCGCAGAGAGCGAGTGCAAAACACTGAGCAGGACGGACTTGCAAAGCTGCGAAGCAGAGAATGGAGTGAGGCGGGGTGCCGTTCCGCGCATCACGTAATTCGGAGAACTGCTCTAGAGTGTCCGGCATGACCGTTTCTCCCCGTCCGCGTCCCGAAGAGGTCTACGAGGCCCTCGACTGGGGCCGCTCGCTGCGCCACCGCATCCAGATGCGTTATGCCGACCTCGACACGATGGGCCACCTGAACAACGCCGTGTACGTGCAGTATTTCGAAACCGCTCGCGTGCTGGTCTGGGAGGACCTGAAGATTCCGCCGCACCTCGACCGCTCGGTCATCGCCCGCCAGGAAATCGACTACCGCCACGAGGTCCGCTGGGGGCAGGAGGTCTGGGTGGAAACCCTGATCGAGCGCCTGGGCCACACGTCGTGGACCACGGTCTGCCGGATGGTCGCCGACGGCCAGCCCTGCGCCTACTCGCGCACGGTGCAGGTTCGCGTGGGTGAGGGGGCGCTGCGCCCGCAACCGCTGGAGCCTGAGCTGCGCGAGCGCTTTTCCCGCTTGCTGGTGGACTCCCCCCAGAACCCGCCCGCATGACCCGCTTCGAGGACCGGGTGCTGTATCAGGGCGACCCCTGGGTGCGGCTCGATACCCTGCCGCGCCTGCTGGCCGAGGGCTGGCGGCGCACCCTGGCGCAGGGCGGCGTGGTCAGCGTGGTGCGCACGCCGTTTCAGTGGGTGATGGCGAGTCCGGTCATCGAAATCGAAACCGGCGGCTACCTGGGTGACGTGGGCCTGTACGTGCCGCTGGTGCAGTGGGACGAGGCCCTGGCCCTGCTGGGCGAAGACCCCAGCCCGGCACCCGGCGAAGCCCCCGAACAGGAGAACCGACCATGACTCATCCTGGCTCCACTCCCTCTGCCCTGCCCAACTCTGCTCTGCCCCAGACTGCTCTGGACGTTGCCCCGGCCCTGAGCATCGGGGTGGACGTGGGCGGCACCAAGATCGCCTGCGGCGTGCTGCGGGGCGAGGAACTGATCGAGCGGCACGTGCAGCCCACGCCCGAAACCGGTTGGGAAGCGGTGCTCGACGCGGTGGCGGCGCAGGTGCGCGAGTTGCAGTCCCGGCACCCGGCCACCCACATCGGCGTGGGCGTGCCCGGTCCCCTCAACGCCGAGCGCACCCGCGTCAAGTTCGCCCCCAACATCTACGGCTTTACCGACGTGCCGCTGGTGGACGGCCTGCGCGAGCGGCTGGGGCTGCGCGCTGAGGCGGGTCACCGTCTGGTGCTCGAAAACGACGCCAAGGCAGCGGCCCTGGCCGAGGCCCACCTCGGCGCGGCGCGGGGCACCGAAAGCAGCATCTACGTGACCGTCAGCACCGGCATCGGGGCGGGGCTGGTGCTGGGCGGCAAACTCTGGCGCGGGCGTCACGGGGTGGCCGGTGAACTGGGGCACGTCACCGTGCAGCCCGGCGGCCCGGTCAGCGGCGCGGGGCTGGACGGGGCGCTCGAAGCCGTCGCCAGCGGCACCGCCATTGCCCGTGACGCCAGCTACGCCCTGAACCGTGAAGTGTCCACCGCCGAGGCTTTCGCCCTGGCCGAGCAGGGCCACCCCGCCGCTCGCCGGGTGGTGGGTCAGGCCATGCGGCACATCGGCATCGCGCTCGCCGACCTGCAAAAGGTCATCGACCCCGAGGTGTTCGTGCTCGGCGGCGGGGTCTCGGCGGTGGGCGACTCCTTTTTTCGGGGCGTGCAGCAGGCCGCCGACGAGTACGCGGGGGGCTTCGCGCCCGTCACCATCCGCCGCGCCCAGCTCGGCCAGAGTGCCGGGGTGGTGGGGGCCGCCCTGGCCGCGTTGCACGGCTGACAGACTTTGAAAAATAGATAAGGCATCTCGCGAACAGAGCAGGGAAGAGAAATTACGGGATGCGAAAGAATGAGGGAGATGACGGCGCCCTTCCAAAATCTCCAAGGAATAATTCCGTCCCGTATGGGCCACGAGCGGTGACGCTTTCCTTCTTCCGGGGGGTGCCCGGTCACGTTCTCACCGCTGCCCTTGCTATGCTCGGCCGCGATGGACGCTTCACCTTCCCCCGCTCCCCCTTCGCAACGGACCTGGCGGGAGACGTGGCGCCTGCGCTGGCGGCAGCTTCGGCGCCTGCCCCTCACCATGATGATCACCTGCCTGCTGCTGCTGCTCGGCAGTGTGCAGGTGGCGTTTCAAATCGGCAACAACGCCTACCGCACCCTGACCTGGACCGGGGAAACCCAGGAAGTCCGGGGCCGGGTGGCGGCCCTTCAAGCGGACCTGCGAATGCTCAAGGACGCCGAGGCCGCCGCGCAGGACCCCGCTTACCTTCAGGTGCTCGCCCGTTGTCAGGGGTTTGTCCGGGCGGGGGAGACCCTGGTGGTGGCGAGCACGGCGCCCAGTGCTCCGCCCGAAACCTGTGACACCCGGCGCCTGCCGTAAAGCCGTGGGCGGACCCTGCCTGACTCCGGCCACGACGCCCGCGCTATGCTGGCAGGCATGTCACTCGTCGTTCTCGTTACCCTTCCGCCGGAACGGGCCTCTGAACTGGCCCGCACCCTGGTGGCCGAGCGGCTCGCCGGGTGCGTCAACCTGTTGCCGGGCGTCCAGAGCGTCTACCGCTGGGACGGCGACGTGGCCGAGGAACCCGAAACCCTGCTGCTGATCAAGACCGTGGGCGAGCAGTACCCGGCCCTCGAAGCCCGCATCAAGTCGCTGCACCCCTACGAGGTGCCCGAAATCGTCGCCCTGCCCTTTGACCGCGCCTCGCCCGAGTTTCTGAGCTGGCTGCGCGGCTCGGTGGGTTAACCCTCTGGCTCAGGGTCAGCGGTACAGGGTCAGCGGTATTCGACGAGCAGCGGTCGGTGGTCACTGCCGGTCGCGTCGAGAACCTCTGCCCGCACTGGCCGCAGGTCACGGGCGAGCAGGTGGTCGATTCGCAGCGCCAGGGCCGGAAAGGTCCAGCCGGGGCCACGTCCTGCCTCGTCGTGGGCGTCTGGGCTAAAGCAGTGGGTCAGGCGGCGGTAGAGCTGTCCCCGGGGCGGCGTGTTCAGGTCGCCGCCGAGCAGGACAGGCCCCGGCTCCTGCGCGGCCAGGCGGCAGAGCAGGTTGACCTGGGCCTGCCGCGTCTGGGCGGTGCGCCGCAGCCTTGCCCAGTCGCCGCGCAGCGCACTGGTGACCAGCACGGTGCCGAGGTGCGCGTTGACGACCCGGAGCGTTCGCCCGTCCGGTGTCGTGACCCACGTTTCGGTAAAAGTGCGTGAGCTGCCGGGGGCGGGGTGCTGGGTCTGCCGCAGCACCGGCCAGCGCGAGAGGGTCCAGACCTCCCGGCCCCGCGTCAGCGCGTACCCGGGCAGGCCCCGAAGCAGTGTTCCCTCGTAGGCGGGGTCCAGAACATTGGTTTCCTGAAGCAGAATCAGGTCGGCCTCGCTCGCCCGCAGTGTGGTGAGCAGGGTCTGCGCCGTCCCCTGACCGCCCCGCGCCACGTTGTAGAGCATTTGACAAAAAGAAGTTACGTCTTTTTGGCGAGCGGACTGGGACAGCTCGCAGAGAGCGAGTGCAAAACACTGAGCAGGGCGGACTTGCAAAGCTGCGCAGCAGAGAATGGAGTGATGCGGGGTGCCGTTCCGCGCATCACGTAATTTGGAGAACTGCTCTAGGTCAGCACGCGCAGCTCGCCTGTCATATGGGGGCGCCAGTGCAGCAGGCCCGCACCCCACGTCGCCGCAATCAGCGTGAGCAGCGCCAGGCGGCGGCCCCGGCCACGCCACAGGCCCCAGAGCAGCGCGAAACCGGCGGGCAGCACCCACGCCACCGGAGGCAGATAGGCGAGCAGCAGGGTCGGCAGCGTCCGTTCGCCCAGCCCTTCGCCCAGCAGCCACCCGAGCACGACCAGCCCGAACACCCCGCCGACCAGCCGTGAGGACCACAGAGAGGAACGTCTCATCCGCCTCAGCATGGGGGGCGCGGCGCTTGCTGGGCGTCCTCCTTAAGGTGGACCCTGGACAGGGCTTACTTCTGCCGCTCTCGAAACGGGGGAACAGGGCCGTATCAGCGCCGCTCCAGCACCCGGAAGGTCCAGTGTTTGGCCCCAGGTGGTGGGGTCAACTCTGGCAGCGCCCCGGTCCAGCGGCTCGCCAGCAGCGCCAGACCCGGCTGGGCAGGGCTGTCCAGCAGCTCGGCGCCCGCGAATCCCGGCTGACCGGGGAGCTGTTCCAGCCAGCGGTGCAGCGCGGCTTCGGCCTCCTCACCGCGTAACTCCACGTACCAGACCGTTTCGGGCATCTAGTCGGCGCCGCCCGCGTAGACGGCGAGGGGGTTGTGCGGGTCCCAGTTGCGGTAGAGGCCGAAATGCAGGTGCGGCCCGGTGACGCGCCCGGTGCTGCCCACCGCGCCCACGCGCTCGCCCTGGCGCACGAGCTGCCGCGCCTGCACCGCAATGCCGCTGAGGTGCGCGTACCGGGTCTGCCAGCCGTCGGGATGCTGAATCACCACCGTCCAGCCCCACCCGTAGGTCCGGTCCAGTTGCGCCTGAATGACCCGTCCGCTGCGGGCCGCGACCACCGGGGTGCCGGGCGGGGCCGCCACGTCGATGCCTTTGTGCAGTTCCTTTTCGCCGTCCAGCGTGCGCCACCCGAAGTCGCTGGTCACGCGCCCGTATCCCGGCACCGGCCACTCCCATACACTCGGGCTGCGGCGGGGTGTGGAGCGGGACGTTGTGGTGCGAACGGCGGGTGCCGGGGACAGGCGCACGGCGGCGCGGACAACGGTGCGGACAGCGGCAGGCCGGGGTTTGGGCGCGACCAGGCTCAGGACGGTGCCCACCTCCAGCATCCGCCCGGCGTAGCGCGGGTTATAGCCCTGCAGGGTGATGGGGTTGATGCCGTAACGCCGCGCGATGTTGAAAAAGGTGTCCCCGAACTGCACCCGGTGGGTGGTGGGCTTGGCCTTCTTTGCCGCCACTGCTTTCGCCGCCGCTACTTTTGCCGCTGCCGCTTTCGCCGCCGCCACCTTTGCTGCGGCGGCCTTTTTCGCGGCGGCTTTCTTCAACGCAGCTTGCTGGGCGGCCTTCTTCTGAGCAGCCCTTTGCCGGGCCACCTGTTCGGCCTTGCGCTGCGCCGCAATCCAGCGGGCGGGAAGCCGCAGCACCTGCCCGGCATTCAGGGTGCCTCGCCGGTCAATCTGGGGGTTGGCCCGGCGAATCTCGGCCTCGCCCACCCCCAGGCGCCGGGCCAGTTTTTTCAGGTTCTCTCCCTTGCGGACCCGGAAGGTGCCGGGCGGCAGCGGCTTGGGAGGGATGTTGAGCACCTGTCCGGCGTAGACGGTATGGCCCCCGCGCAGCACCGGGTTGGCCTTTTGAATCGTCTGCTCACTCAGCCCTGTTCGCAGCGCGATACGGTAGAGCGTTTCCCCCGGTTTGACCCGGTAGGGTTCCGCGCCTGCCAGCCCCAGCAGCAGCACTCCGGCGAGCAGGGTGCCGAGTGTGCCGGAGAGCCGGATGCCGGTCAGCAGGGGGCCGGCGGCTGAGCGGGCAAAGGACAGACGCTTGAGCCGAATTGGGGGCGGGCGCACGTTCCCAGCATACCGGATCAACTGCCCGCGTTTTTAGGCTATGGACAGGTTTCTCATGTTCACTGCGGGGGGATGGAGTGGGGGTTGCGCGGCGGTTTTCTGCCCCTCTGCCTGCCCCTGCGCGCCGCGCTACCCTGCCGCGCATGGACGCCGACCCGCCCCGCCTGTACGCGCCCCCCTCCGGTTTCACGCGGCTGCGGCTGACCGTGGCCTGGGACGGACGCGACTTTGCGGGCTGGCAGGAACAGCGCAACGCCGCGAGCGTGCAGGCGACCTTGCAGGCGGCGCTGGAGCAGATAGGCGGTCAGGGCGCCCTGCGTCCGGTGGCAGCGGGCCGCACCGATGCCGGGGTCCATGCCGAGGCGATGCCCCTTCACTGGGACGTGCCGCAGACCTTCCGCGTGCCCCTGCCGCAGTTGCCCCGCGCCCTGAACGCCCGGCTGCCGGGAGCGGTGTCCGTGCTGGCTGCCGACCTCGCGCCCCCCGGTTTTCATGCCCGTTTTTCCTGCACCGAGCGGCGCTACGTCTACCGGCTGTGGGTCGCGCCACAGCGCCATCCGTTGTGGGCAGGGCGGGCGCTGCACGTTCCCGGCCCGCTGAACGCTGCGGAGATGAACCGCGCCGCGCACTCCCTGCTGGGGCTGCACGACTTCGCCGCCTTCGCCACCCGCGAGGACCGCCAGACGGTGCGCGACCTGCTGCGGCTGGACGTTCAGGCTCGGTCAGACGGGCACCGGGGCGGCGAACTCTGGGAAATTCATGTCGCGGGCGAGAGCTTTCTGCGCCACATGGTGCGCGGTCTGGTCGGCACCCTGCTGCTGGTGGGCCAGGGCAAACTCGCCGCCGCCGAGGTCCGGGGCATCCTCGCCTCGCGTGAGCGGGCGCAGGCCGGGGCCAACGTGCCGCCGGGGGGCCTGTATTTCACCGGGGCCGAGTACGGAGTGCGCCGGGTGGAGGGGCGCCCGCGAGCGGGGCAGGGCACGGAAGAAAACGGGCTGACTGCGGTTGACGGTTGACCGCCGCTCTTGCCCTTATTCTGCTGTGATGATGGCCTCTGCACCACAAGACCGTCCCGCCTCGTCCCTGCCGGGAGAACGCGGCCTGCTGATCGTGATGACCGGCGCGTCGGGCGTCGGCAAGGGCACCCTGCGCGAGCGCTGGCTGGCCGGGCAGGACGTGTTCTACTCCACCTCCTGGACCACCCGTGAACCTCGCCCCGGAGAGGTGAACGGACGCGACTACGTGTTCGTGTCCCCGGCCGAATTTCTCGCCAAAGCGCAGCAGGGCGGCTTTCTGGAGCATGCCCAGTTCGTCGGCAACCACTACGGCACACCGATCGAGCCTATCGAGGCGGCGCTGGACCGGGGGCAGGACGTGGTCCTGGAAATCGAGGTGGAGGGGGCCATGCAGGTCAAGGACCGGATGGGAGAGCGGGCCATTCTCGTGTTCATCATGCCGCCGAGCCTGACCGAATTGCGCCGCCGTCTCACGGGCCGCGCCACCGAGACCCCCGAACGCATCGAAAAACGCCTCGCCCGCGCCCGCGACGAGATTCAGGAAGCCCACGCTTTTCGCTACGTGATCGTCAACGACGACCTCGACCGCGCTGTGGGCGAACTGCTTGCCGTCCAGCACGCCGAGCGGGCCGCGCAGAGGTCGGCCGAACACTGGACCGAACAGGACCGCGAAGCCCGCGCCCTGGCCGACACGGTGCGCAGCACGGCCCTGTCCCGCGAGGCCCTGCAACGGGTCGTGGAGTCCTGATGCCGCTGGAACTCGTTCAGGGGGACATCGTCCGTCAGCCGGTCGAGGCGCTGGTGACCGCCGCCAACAAGCAGTTGATGGGCGGCGGCGGCGTGGACGGCGTCATTCACCGCGCCGCCGGGCCGCGTCTGCTTCAGGCCATTCGCGCCATCGGCGGCACCCCCACCGGCACCGCCGTCATCACCCCCGCCTTCGATCTGG
>NZ_CP049357.1:2780000-2807500 GCF_011067105.1 Deinococcus wulumuqiensis R12
ACGTACCCCGAATGGGACAGCGGCGACGACCACCGCGCCCTGATCACCACCGAGGACGACCGCGCTCCCGGCGTGCCGCGTCTGACGCGCGAGGCCCTGGTGTCGCTGATCGAACATGCCCGTCTCGCTCCGCTGGGCGCCTTCGACCTGCGCGGCTACTGGCGAACGGGTGACGTGAGCATGGAGAGTGCCGCGAGCGTGGCCGAACTCGTCAGCGGCCACCTCGCCCAGCGCGGCGCGTTGACCTATGTCCTGCTCACGCTGAGCCAGCAGCCCGCCCAGAGCCTCGTCAACGTCAGCGAACTTGCCCAGCGCCTCGGCAACGGCGTCGGCCCGGACGACATGCAGACCATTCTGGACACCCTGGCCCGCCCGCCCTTCATGGCGGTGACGCCGCTGCCGGGCGGCCAGTTCCTGCTGCGGACCACCGTCACCGACCTGCTGGCCGACCTCGCCGACTACGCCCAGGGCGTGCGCCGCCGCCTGCGTGCCCCCGGAAGTGCGGGCGGAACCGACACGCCGCGCGGCTGAGCAGGACTTTCTCCCAGCGGGGATGAAGAACCGGGACTGACTTGCCCGCCTTCATGCCCGCTGATTTTCGTGTCTCACACGGATTCCGATTGAATCTGGTAGTTTCAGATTCAATCCGACTTGCAAAGCTGCGCAGCAGAGCGGATGCGAGTAGGAAAAAATACGGATTCCGCGATATGGATGCACAGGCGGCGCCTTCCCAACTGTATAGGCCCGACTGTGCAGGAATGAAGCGGAATCCGTATCACACGGACTCTGGCCGCGCAGCGAAATGGGAACCGCCGGAACGCTGCTCAGGCACCCTTTGCCGTTTCCCGTTTTCCCTACACTGCGCCCGATGACGTTGCCTGAGTCGGCGCCCGTTTTGTCCCCCTTCCCCCTGGACGTGGGGGCGCTGCGCGGGGAGCTGCTGGCGTGGTTCGACCGGGCGGGGCGTGAGCTGCCCTGGCGGGTGGGGCCGGAGGGAGCGCGTGACCCCTACCGGGTCTGGGTGGCCGAGATTCTGCTGCAACAGACGCAGGTGGTGCGGGGGCGAATGTACTACGAGCGCTTTCTGGAGGCTTTTCCGACGGTGCAGGCCCTGGCCGCCGCCCCGCAGGACGCCGTGCTCAAGGCGTGGGAGGGCTGCGGGTACTACGCCCGCGCCCGCAACCTGCACCGGGCGGCGGGCATCGTGGCTGGGCGCGGTTTTCCCCAGGCGTACGCCGACTGGCTGGCGCTGCCGGGCGTGGGGCCGTACACGGCGGCGGCGGTCAGCAGCCTCGCCCTGAACGAGCGGCGGGCCGTGAACGACGGCAACGTGAGGCGGGTTCTGTCGCGGCTGTACGCCGAGGCGCAGCCGTCTGAACCCTGGGTGCAGCAAAGGGCCGACGCGCTGCTGGACCCGGCCCGTCCCGGCGCCTGGAATGAAGCGGTCATGGACCTGGGGGCCACCGTGTGCGTGCCCAAATCGCCTGCCTGTGACCGCTGTCCGGTCAGCGCCCACTGCGCGGCGTACCGGCTGGGGCGGCCCAGCGACTTTCCCGCGCCCAAAGTGCGTGCCCCGGTGCGTGAGGTGCGGGCGGTGGCGCTGCTGATCGGCGACGCTGAACAGGCCGTGCTGGAAAAGCGGCAGGGCACGCTGCTGGGGGGCCTGTTCGGGCTGCCGCTGGAGGAAGTGGCCGAAGGCGAGACGCCGAGGGCTGCCCTGGCCCGGCTGCAAACCCGCCTGGGTGCCAAGCTGGGCGAACACCTGGGCACGGTCACGCACGGCATGACGCACCGCCGCCTGACGGTGGAGGTCTACCGCGCCGAAGCCGACCTGCCCCGGCAGCCGGTCACGGGCGCGGCCCTGTCGCGGCTCGACCACAAGGCGCTGGACGTGTGGCGGCAGCGGCAGGCGGGACTGTTCGGAACAGCCGCGCAGCCGGAAGTGGGCAGACGCATTTGATACGTCATTCGCAATTCTTTGCTACGATGCCGCGATGCTCGGGGTGGAGGGACTGACAGTGTGCTACGGCCCGCAGGTGGCGCTCCGGGACGTGACCCTGCGTTTCGAGGCTGGGCAATTCACGGCTTTGATCGGGCCGAACGGCGCCGGCAAGAGCACGCTGCTCCGCGCCCTGACGGGACTGCTCGGCGAGTACGAGGGTCAGGTGACCTACGACCCCGGACACAGCGCCCGCTCCTGCCTGTGCTACGTGCCGCAGCAGCAGACCCTGGACTGGGGCTTTCCGGTCACCGTCTGGGACACGGCGATGATGGGCCGCACCAGTCGGCTGGGCTGGGGGCGCTGGCCGGGGGCGCGAGACCGGCAGATCGTGGCCGACGCGCTCAAGGAAACTGGCGTGTATGACCTGAGACACCGGCACATCGGGGCGCTCTCCGGGGGGCAGCGTCAGCGCGTGCTGCTCGCGCGGATGCTGGCCCGGCAGGGGCACCTGCTGCTGCTCGACGAACCCCTGACCGGCGTGGACGTGACCACCCAGGAGCAGTTGATGGCCCTGCTGCGTGCCCAGGCCGACCAGGGCCGCGCCGTGGTGATGGTGACGCACGACCTCGAACAGGCCCGGCGCTGGTGTGACCGAATCGTGCTGATCAACCGCCGGGTGATTGCCGACGGCAGGCCCGACGCGGTGTACACGCCGCAGAATATCGAGGCGACGTTCACGGGCGGGGGGGCGCATGGGTAGGGGGAGGCAGATGGCAGAAGGCGGAAGGCAGAAGGCCCATACCCAAAAGCCATCTGCCATCTGCCATCTGCCATTTGCCCCGAGGGAGGCCCCATGCACTGGCTGCTAGACCCGCTGCAGTTCGACTTCTTCGTCCGGGCGCTGCTCGCGGTGGGGCTGGTGAGCGTGCTGTGCGCGCTGATCGGTGCCTGGGTGGTGCTGCGCGGCCTGAGCTACATCGGGGACGCGATGAGTCACGCGGTGCTGCCGGGCATCGTGGCCGCCTTCTTGCTCCGGGGCAATCTGCTGCTCGGCGCGGCGGTCGCGGCGGTGCTCACGGCGCTGGGCATCGGCTGGATCGGGCGGCGCAGCGGGCTGAAACAGGACAGCGCCATCGGCATCGTCTTCGTGGGGATGTTCGCGCTGGGCATCGTGCTGCTGTCGCGGGCGCCCACCTTTACTTCCGACCTCAGCAACTTCCTGATCGGCAACCCGCTGGGCGTGACCCCCGCCGACCTGTGGGGCGCCCTGGCCGTCACGCTGGGGGTGGGGGGGCTGCTCACGGCGATTCAGAAGGAGCTGCTGCTCGCCTCCTTCGACCCCACCGAGGCGCAGACCGTGGGCCTGCCGGTCACGCGGCTGAACAACCTGCTGCTGGTGCTGATCGGGCTGGTGGTCGTGCTGACGGTGCAACTGGTGGGCACCACCCTCAGCGTCAGCCTGCTGATCACGTCGAGTGCCGCCGCCCGCCTGCTCTCGCGCAGCCTGCGGACCATGACGCTGCTCGCCGCCGCGCTGGGCATTCTGGGCGGGGTGACCGGGCTGTACGCCAGTTACTACCTGGACACCGCGCCGGGGGCGACCATCGTGCTGGTCAACACCGCCATTTTCCTGCTGGCGCTGGCCCTGCGGCGGGAGAGGTGACGGGTGATGGAGAAGGCTGAGGGGGAGTGGCAGGTTGGTTTGCACGCCCCCTCATACGGATTCCGCTTAATTCCTGCACAGTCGGGAAAGCGCCGCCTGTGCATCCATATCGCAGAATCCGTATTTTTTCCTACTCGCATCCGCTCGGATTGAATCTGAAACTACCAGATTCAATCGGAATCCGTATCACCCTTCCGTCGCTGCGCTCCTCCCTCCCTCTCCCACAAGGGGCGAGGGGGAAAAGATGGCCTACCCCTCCACCGCCATCACCCGCAATTCACCCGTCTCCGCTGCTCCGTCTATCGTCAGGACTTCCAGGCGGCAGGGCAGGTCGTCGCGCCCGTACTCGCGCACGAGATAGGTCTGCGCGGCCCGCCACATCAGCGCCAGTTTGCGCGGGGTGACGCTCTCGGCGGCGCTGCCGTGGCGGCTGCTTTTGCGCTGCCGCACCTCGGTAAAGACCAGCGTGCCGCCCCCCTCCCGGCTCACGATGTCTATTTCTCCGCCGGGAATGCGGTAGTTGCGGGCCAGAATCTCGCGTCCCAGCCCCTCCAGATGCGCGGCGGCGCGGGCCTCGGCGTCGGCTCCTTTCATGCGCTTAGGCCAGCCACCCGCGCCAGCCCGTGAAATCGGGAACCGCCAGGGCCGCCCCCGCGTCCAGGAGCGCCTGAGCCGGGGCCGTGGTCGTCAGGGCGATGACGGTGCAGCCTGCCGCCGCCGCACTTTTCACGCCGCTGACGGCATCTTCGTGGGCGAGGCAGCGGGCGGGGTCGAGGCCCAGCCGCGCGGCTCCCAGCAGGTACGGTTCGGGGTGGGGCTTGCCGTTGGTGACCTCCTCGCCCGTCACCCGGCGCCCAAAGCGCGGGCCGAGGCCCAGTTGCGCCATGCCGAATTCCACGTTGGTGCGGTCTGCGCTGGTGACCAGGGCAAAGGGGATGCTGCGTGCGTCCAGCGCGTCCAGATACCCGTTCAGGCCCGCGACTTCGCGCAGCACTCCGGCGGCGAGTTGGCGGTAACGGCCTTCCTTGGCCTCGTGAAACCGCCCCATCCACTCGGGGTCGGGCACCTGTCCGGTGAGCCGCTCCACGATTTCTGGGTTGCGCCCGCCGTCCACTTTGGTGTCCAGGTCGTGTTCGGTGAGGGTCAGGCCCAGCCACTCTGCCGCCACTTCCTTCCAGGCCAGGCGGTGAAAGTGGTTGTTGGCGGTCAGCACGCCGTCCATGTCGAACAGAACGCCCGCAGGCGCCAGCGGTTTCACGAGTGGCTTCACGCTTCTTCCGGGCCGTGCCCGAGGTCGGTCAGCAACTCGCGGTAAAAGCGCCCGGCGTCGCGGCGCACCTCATCCAGCGTGGCGTCCTCGCGGGCAAATTCCATCGCGGCCTCCACCGCTTCGGCCAGCACCTGCGCGTAAATCGGCCACGCTCCTCCCTGCGGCGCTGCGGTGGCCGTGACCGCTGGGGGCACGCTCTGACCGTCCAGACCGCGCAGGGCAAGTTCGGCGGCGAGGCGTTCGGCGTCCTTCTTGGTGCGTCCCTCGGCGGCGCTGATGACCTGTCCGCCCGACCAGACCTTGACGTGAAAGGTGCGTTCGTGGGCGGGACCGTGCGCCTCGGCTTCGAAGGTGGGGGTGCCCAGTCCCAGCGAGACGAGGCGGGCAATCAGGTCGCCTTTGGCATTCATGGGGAGCAGGGTAGAGGGTAGAGGGCACAGAGGAAAAGCGTGGAGGGACGTTAAACTTTCTCATATGACACGTACCGCGCCGCCCGTCACCGACCTTCCGCCCACCCGCCGCGTGGTGCTGGGCTTGCAGCACTCGATTGCCATGTTCGGGGCCACCGTGCTGGTGCCGATTCTTGTGGGCCTCTCGCCCTCGGTGGCGCTGTTCGGCGCGGGGGTCGCCACTTTGCTCTTTCACCTGCTGACGCGGGGACAGGTGCCGATTTTCCTGGGAAGCTCGTTCGCGTTCATCGCGCCGACCGCCCTGGTGGTCAAGGAAATGGGACCGGCAGCGGCGGCGGGCGGACTGATCGCGGCGGGGCTGATGTACGTGCTGTTTTCCGTGCTGGTCAAACTGTTCGGCACCGAGCGGCTGCTGCGGGTGTTTCCGCCGGTGGTGACGGGTCCCGTGATTATCGTGATCGGGCTGGGGCTGAGCAGCGTGGCGGTGAACCAGGCCAAGAACAACTGGTGGATCGCGCTCGTCACGCTGCTGGCCGCCATCGTCGCCAGCATCTACGGGCGCGGGCTGTTTCGCATGATTCCCATTCTGGTCGGCGTGGTGACGGGCTACCTGGCCGCGCTGCTGTCCGGACAGGTGGACGGGAAGGCGCTGGCCGACATCGCCGCCGCGCCGCTGCTGGGGCTGCCGGACTTTCACGGCCCGGCGCTGGACTGGCGGGCCGTCGCCATCATCGCGCCCGTCGCTGTCGTGACCTTCATCGAGCATGTGGGCGACGTGGTGGTCAACGGGCGGGTGGTCGGCAAGAACTTTCTGGAAAAACCGGGCCTGTCGCGCACTCTGTTCGCGGACGGCGTCGCCAACATGAGCAGCGCCCTGATGGGTGGCCCCGCCGCCACCACCTACGCCGAGAACACGGGCGTGCTGGCGCTGACCCGCGTCTACGACCCCCGCGTGATTCAGATCGGCGCGGTGTTCGCTGTTCTCTTCGGCTGCTCGCCCAAGCTGGCGGCGGTCCTGAAAAGTCTGCCGCAGGGCGTGCTGGGCGGCGTCAGCATCCTGCTGTTCGGGATGATTGCCAGCGTGGGGATTCGCACCCTGGCCGAAGCCAGAATCGATTTCGCTCACAGCCGCAACCTGATTATCGTGTCGCTGATTCTGGTGCTGGGACTGGGCGGCGCGAGCTTTCCGCTGAGCGTGGCCGGGACCAAACTGGAACTGCACGGCATGGCGCTCGCGGCGCTGGTGGGCATCGTGGCGAACCTGCTGTTGCCCCGGCAGCGTCAGGAAGTCGAGGGCGCCCCGCAAGGGCAGGACGTGGCCGTTTAATCAAGGCCGGACTGAAACCACACGAGTAGAGTTTGAGCGTCCCGTCACTTTTCGCCCCTCTCCCTAAGGATGTGTCCCTATGCGCCACCTGCTGCTTACTGCTGCCCTGCTGACCCTCGCTCCCGCCGCGTTCGCTGGGGGGGCAGGCCCCCGCCCGGCGCCGCGTCCGGCCCCCGCTCCGGTCGCGCCCGCGCCCAAACCCGCGCCCAAGCCGGTCCCGGCCCCCCAACCCGCTCCGGCACCTGTCCCTGCCGTGACCTCGCCAGCCGCGCCTGCGCTGCTTGCCGACGCCGTGTTCCAACCCGGTCAGACCTGGGTCCTGAGCGGCACCACGGCAGGCGGCGAGAGCATCGAACGCGAACTCGTCCTGGATGACGCCGCTCCCGAATGGGACGACGGCTGGAGCTTCGAGAGCGACCTCGGGCCGCTGAGCTACGACCCTGAAACCGGACTGGTCTTTGCCGCCGACGTGATGACCGGCATGGAAGAGGACAGCGACCTGCAGGTGTGCATGGGCTTCGTGCAGGACAAGTCCGTGACCGGCGTGCTGGTGTCGGGCGACATGGACAGCATCAGTGAGCAGCTCTCGATGCTCGACGGGGAAGGCGACGCACCTGAAACGGCTGAGGGGCTGGCCCAGGCTTTCGAGGATGCCGGGGTCGAAGTCGGCACCTGCACGCTGAACCTGAAGTAAGCGGCTGTAACGTGTTGGCCCGCCTTTCCCGCTGAGTTGGGGGAGGCGGGCCAGCAACTGCTACACTGGCCCTATGAACAGAGGAGCCGCCTCTTTTCTCCTTTCACTGCTGGTGAGTGCCTTCGCAGGAGGGGCCGGTCCGCGTGCGGCCTTTCCGCTGGCGCCGGGACAGGTCTGGGAAGTCTCGTACCGAACGGCGCAGACGGGGGAGAAGCTGACCTTGACCGTGGGAAACGAAGAAAGGCGCAGCCCCGACCGCCAGGGCATGAGGCTGTTCGGCGCTTCGGGGCCAGAGGTGGAAGAGGGCCGGATGGTGGCCCATGTGCAGCCGCACTACCTTGTCGCTTCGGCGCAGCGCCCGTTTTTTCTGTGTATCGCGCGGTACGGCCAGGGCCGGGTGCTTGGGGGCTTCCTGCTGACCGGCGACAGGAACAGGCTGGAAAAGCTGTTGCCGCAGCGACACCCCAATGACGACTACACGGACGCCGAAGTGTACGCCATCGCCAGGAAAGCGGGGTTGGACACCTGTACCCTCAGACGCCTGCGTTAGAGCAGTTCTCCGAATTAAGAGCCTATCCGGAAAATACAGGGGAATCTTATTTCCATTGCGCTGGGACGCCATTTGCGTTACCCCCCTCCCCAGCCCTCCCCCGCAAGGGGAGAGGGGGCAAAACCACGTCTCGGATGACAACTCTTGCTCACCGTTGAGGATTTTCCGGATAAGGCTAGAGCAGTTCTCCGAATGACGCGTGCGCCCTGACAGCACCGCCACCCGCTCCATTCTTCGTCCTGCTTGGACAGAAACGCTCCGCTTTCTTCTGTCATACGGAAACGAACTATTCTTCAGAGATGTCGGAAAAGCGCCGCCACCTCTTACGCGCCGTTCATTTCCGTACTGTCTTTTACTCACTCCGTTCGGAAAAATAGTTTGGGTATCCAAACTATTTTTCAAAGTGGTATCAAATGCTTTAGGTTAGGGCTGCCCCCCTACCGGCGCTGAGCGGCGAATATCACCGCGCCCAGAAAGCAGAATGCAAAGACGACGGCTGTATTGCCCGTCATGCCTAGAGTCAGGGCGACGACGACGAAGGCCAGGACCACCGCCAGAGCCGGGAAAAACCGGTCGCTTCCTCTCATCCTAACGCCGCCCCCGCTTCCTCGCCTTCTGCCCCGGCACCGTCGCCTGCTTGAATTCCTTGCCCTGCAGCTTGGCCTCAATCGCCCGAATCTGGTCGCGCAGTTGAGCGGCCTTCTCGAAGTCCATCGCTTCGGACGCCTGCCACATGTCGAGTTCGAGGTCGGTGAGCTGCGCGGTGAGCAGGTCGCGGTCGTCGCCCACATTGTCGGAGGTGATTTCGCCCTCGACTTCCTCGCCGCGAATCACGTCACGCACGCTCTTGGTCACGGTGCGCGGGGTGATGCCGTGTTCCTCGTTGTAGGCGAGCTGCTTTTCGCGGCGGCGCATCGTCTCGTCCATCGCGTAGCGCATGGCGGGGGTCACCGTATCGGCGTACAGAATCACCTCGCCGTTGACGTTGCGGGCGGCGCGTCCGATGGTCTGAATCAGGGCACGCTCCGAGCGCAGGAAGCCGGGTTTGTCGGCGTCCAGAATGGCGACCAACGAGACTTCGGGCAGGTCCAGCCCCTCGCGCAGCAGGTTGATGCCCACCAGCACGTCGTAGTGCCCCAGCCGCAGGTCACGGATGATGACCTGACGCTCCACCGAGTCGATGTCCGAGTGCAGGTAGCGCGTCTTGACGCCCTTTTCCAGCAGGTACTCGGTCAGGTCTTCGGACATCCGCTTGGTCAGCGTGGTGACCAGCGTGCGCTCGCCGCGCTCGGCCCGCTCGCGCACCCGGCCCAGCAGGTCCTCGATTTGTCCCTGAATGGGCCGGATGGTCACTTCGGGGTCCACCAGTCCGGTGGGGCGAATAATCTGGTCGGCCACGCTATCGCTGACCTGGTTCTCGAAGGGGCCGGGCGTGGCCGAGACGAACACCGTCTGCCCGGTTTTGGACAGGAATTCCTCGAAGTTCAGCGGGCGGTTGTCGAGCGCCGAGGGCAGGCGAAAGCCGTAGTCCACCAGCGTCTGCTTGCGGGCGCGGTCCCCGTTCGCCATGCCACCGATTTGCGGCACCGTGACGTGCGACTCGTCGATGAAGGTGATGAAGTCGTCGGGGAAGTAGTCGAGCATGGTGTAGGGCGTCGCGCCGGGGGCGCGGCCGTCGATGTGGCGCGAGTAGTTCTCGATGCCCGAGCAGTAGCCCAGCACCTTGAGCATCTCCAGGTCATAGAGCGTGCGCTCCTTGAGCCGCTGCGCTTCGAGCAGTTTGCCGGTGCTGTGGAAGTACTCCAGCCGCTCGTCGAGTTCCTGCTGAATGGTCACGATGGCCCGTTCGATGTTGCCTGCGCTCGATACGTAGTGCTTGGCCGGGTAAACGATGGTGGCGTCGAGGTCGCCCAGCCGCTCGCCCGTGAGCGGATGCACCACGCTGATGCGCTCCACGTCGTCGCCCCACAGTTCGATACGCAGCGGCTGCTCGTCGTAGGCGGGCCAGACGGTGACGGTTTCGCCCTTGACCGAGAATCGCCCCGGCATCAGCTCGATGTCGTTGCGTTCGTACTGCATGTTGACCAGCCGCCCGAGCAATTCGTCGCGGGGCATGACGCCGCCCTTTTTCACGATGGCGTTGAGCGCGGTGTATTCCTTGGGGTCGCCCAGGCCGTAGATACACGACACGCTGGCGACCACAATCGTGTCGCGGCGGGTCAGCAGGCTGCGGGTGGTGGAGTGACGCAGGCGTTCGATTTCCTGGTTCACGCTGGCGTCTTTCTCGATGAACAGGTCCTTGCCCGGCACGTACGCTTCGGGCTGGTAGTAGTCGTAGTAGGAGATGAAAAATTCCACCGCCGACTCGGGGAAAAACTCGCGGAACTCGGAGGCCAGCTGCGCGGTGAGCAGTTTGTTCGGGGCCATGATGAGGGCCGGGC
Organism: Deinococcus wulumuqiensis R12; assembly: GCF_011067105.1. Classification (NCBI taxonomy): domain Bacteria; kingdom Thermotogati; phylum Deinococcota; class Deinococci; order Deinococcales; family Deinococcaceae; genus Deinococcus; species Deinococcus wulumuqiensis. The sequence continues at coordinate 2,790,298 of NZ_CP049357.1, forward strand.
GCCCGGTCTGCTCGATGATTTTGGACACGCTGTAGGTTTTGCCGGTGCCCGTCGCCCCGAGCAGCGTCTGGTACCTCAGCCCGCTGTCCAGCCCTTCCACGATGGACGCGATGGCGGTGGGCTGGTCGCCGGACGGCTGGAATTCGGAGTGGACCTTGAGCATGCCGAGAGTTTACGCCCACAGCGTAAGGCGGAAGGTAAGCCGGATGGCGGAGAGGCCGGGCAGCCTATGAACGCCGCGCCACCACGACCAGTTCCCCGCACCCCTCGCCCACGCGCTCGCCGCGCCAGCCGCCGGAGATGTGTTCCACTTCAAAACCGGCGGCGTGCAGGCTGGTTCGCAGCTCCGCTTCGCTCCGGAAACGCAGGGCAGAAGTCGAGGTCAGCACGTCCTGACCGGGCAGGAAGCGGGTGTGCTCGGCAAAACGGACCACGTGCCCGGACACGTCCAGCACCTCACACCACGTTTCCGCCTCGGTGCCGTCCGGGAGGGACCACACTTCGCGCTCGCCCGCCGAATCCCAGGCTTCCCAGGCCCGCGCCGCCGGGTCGCGCATGTCGAAGGCCAGCCGCCCGCCAGGAACGAGGGCGCGGTGGACCTGCCGCAAGACGCCGTGCCAGTCGCGGTCCCCCACAAAAATCTGTGACACGTGCGCGGTCATCAGGCAGAGGTCGAATGCTGCACTCGGGGCGTCCTGTGCTGTGCCGTGCCGCCAGCGCACCCCTCCTGCTCCTGGCCTACGCTGCGCGGCTTGCAGCGAGGCGAGCGCGGGGTCTATGCCGGTGACGTGGTGTCCGGCCCGCGCCAGAGCCGTGGTCAGGCGCCCGGTGCCGCACCCGAGGTCGAGCAGGCGGCAGCCCGGCGTCTCGTTCGCCAGGGTCAGGAAAAAATCGTCATCGGCGCCCCAGCGGTTGATGAGGTCGTAAAGGGGAACGAGTCGGGGGTCTTGGTACTGGGCCTGGTCGGTCATGCGTTTGCAGTTTGGGGCGCCTGCGTCTGTTCGGGCATCGGCCAGATGGCGCAGCCCGCCCACCTTTACCCTTCCAGTTCCCCCTGCCGCCGCCTGCGGGCATGTGCCGCCTCGATGAGCAGCAGGGCCAGCACGTTCAGCGCGTACAGGGCGCCGAGGGCCAGCCAGAGGACACTGCGCACCGGGGCCGCCTGAAGTGGCAGGGTAGGAAAGGGCAGCCAGCGGGCGAGCAGCGCGACGGCCACCCCGGCCCAGGCGACCAGCAGCACTCCGCCCCAGGCGTTGCCGAGCAGCCCGGCGCCGGGCAACAGCGTGGCAAATGCCCGGAAGGCGGCGGGGCGGCCCAGACGCCTGCGGTCGGCGGCGCGGGGAATGAGCAGCAGCACCAGCAGGACGCCGAGCAGCGGCAGCGCGGCCAGCAGTCCCCAGCTCAGGCGGGTGTGGGCGCGGCGCCCAGCCAGAAAGCCCAGCGGGTCGGTGACCGCGCCGCGCAGCACGCTGCCGAGGTCGCCGCTGACGCTGCGGGCCAGGGCGCGGCGTTCGGGGTAGCACAGCCGGGGCTGACCGGGGCGGTAGGTGCGCTGAAACGTGGTTTCCGGGGTGCCGGGGTTGCGGCCCAGGTTGTAGGCGGCGGCACTCAGGTCGGGTTGCAGCGAGAGTGCGCGCTGGTAGAGGCTGCGGGCCTGCGGCAGGTCGTCGCGGCTCTGCGCGATGGCCCCGAGGTTGTTCAGGGCGCAGGCGTCGGTCCCGGCGCGGCCATACAGGGTGCGGGCGGCGGCGAGGTCGCCGTCGAGTTGAGTGCGCAGTCCGGCGAGCAGGTAGGACGCGGCGACGGGTTGCAGGTCGGCTCCGCCTGCGGCGCCCGGGGCGGGACTGTTGAGGCCAGGCTGGTTGATGGCCGGGTGGTTGAGGAGGGGGCTGGCGCTGTACGTGCCGGTGCCCAGGGCCGGGTCCCGCAGCGCCCGCCCGGTCAGGTTGGCCCACTGCCAGCCGCCCAGCGCCGTCAGCAGGCCCGCCGCCAGCGTGAGCAGCAGCAGCCGCTCGCTGAACGACGCGTAGGCCAGCGCCGTGCGCCGCAGCCGCTCGGGGGGGCGGCGCCACGACCGCCAGCGGCCCCCCAGGGCGGCGAGGTCCTGGCGCTGGGTCGGCCACGCCCGCGCACTCAGGGTCAGCACGGCGGCCAGCAGCGCGGTCATGAGTGCGAAGGTCGCCAGTCGCGCCACGTCGCGCAGTGCCCCGGTGTCGTTCGGGCCGAGGTTGTAGAGCGTCCCGGCCCGCAGCGACCGGGCGAACTGCCGCCATTCCTCGGCTTCCCCGGCGCGGCCCTGGGCCTCCAGCACGTCCGCGTACCGGTGGTACAGCGCGTCGCCGCCCTCGAAACGTGGATAAAGCTCACGCAGAAAGCTCATCCAGATTTCGGCGCGGGGCAGGCGGTTTTGGGTGAGCAGCGTGTCCACGTAGCCGCTGGGGTTGCCGTAGGCGAACAGCGCGGCGCGGCTGACCGGCACGGCGGGGTCGATGCCCCGCGCCGCCGCGTCACGTTTGGCCCGGTCGAGGGCGAGGTTGGCCGCCGCCGGAAACCCCGCCCGGTCCAGCCGCGCGGCGAGCTGTGTCCAGGCCGGAAAGGGCAAGGTGACCGCCAGCGCCCGGCGCACGGCGCTCAGGGCCGCGTAGTCGTCGCCCCGCGCCGTTGCCGCCTCCGCTTCGCGCAGCGCGATGAACGGGTTGGCCGGAAACTGCGCCCCCGCACGGGTCACGTCACCTTCCGGCAGCGCGTCGGCAAAGCGGGCCAGCCAGCCGGTCACCGCCGGGTCGGGCGCGAACACCACCCGTTCCTCCACCGGCAACGTGTCGCCGCTCGGGGCGCCCAGGGTCAGGCGTTCGCTGCCGCCCGGTCCCCCCACCGACACCCGCACCGCGCCCCCGGAACTGTCGAGCGAGGTGACCCGTCCCGGCAGGTCGGCGCGGCCCAGGAACCGGCCCTCGTCGCTCAGGGCGTAGACCACCGGCCCCACCGCCACGTAGTTCTGACCGTCCAGCCGCACCGGGCGACTCACCGCGCCCAGCTCGGGCGCAAAGGTCCACTGCCACGTCACCTGCTCACCCGACAGGGCGCGGACCGTGTGGCCGTCCACGCGCAGTTCGGCGCCCGCCGTTCCGCCCAGCGCCAGGAGCAGCAGCAGGCAGCGCCTCACGCGCGTTTCTCCGCCAGCAGGTGTGCGGCCCGCACGCCCATCGCCGCGCTTCCGGCCAGGAACTCGGCCAGCCCGCCCAGCCGCAGCGCGACCAGGGCGCCCACCGGTACCGCCAGCGCCGTGACGAAGGGAATGGCGTTGAGCTTGAGCCGGGGTTGCAGGGTCGCCCGGTAGAGCGGAATCAGCGCCAGCGCCGAGGCCACCGTCACCAGCAGGGTCCACGGAGCCGTCACCAGCATGGCCCCCAGAAAAGGCGCGATGCCGCCGCCCCCCCGAAAGCCGAAAAAGGCCGGGTAGCAGTGCCCGAACACCACCCCGAAGGTCGCCAGCGCCGTCGCCAGCGGGACGGACTGCGGCGCGAGCCACAGCGCCAGCCCGGCAGCCAGGACACCCTTAAGCACGTCGAGCGCCGTGACGAGCACCGCCGCACCGGGGCCGTATTGCCGGTAGGTGCCGCTCCCGCCCGGCAGGTCGCGTCCCCGGATGTCCTCACCACGGCGGCGCGAGTACAGCACGCCCGCCACCAGCGACCCCAGCAGGTACGAGAGCACGAAAACCACGGCGAGCGAAACCACAGCCCGCATTGTAGGGGCCGGCACGCCCCGCCGCGTCTGCCGAAAGGTGGAGAAGGGCCGGGAGCCGCCCCCGCCCGCCGCCTATCCTGCACGCCATGACCCTGACCGCCACGACCCTGACCCGCGAAGAGCTGCGCCGCGTCTCGCGCCCCCTGCTGGTGCCGGAGTGGGCCGAGGCCGGGGCGCAGGAAAAACTCCGCTCGGCCCGCGTCCTCGTCGTCGGCGCAGGTGGCCTCGGCGGGCCGGTGATTCGCCAGCTCGCCGGGGCGGGGGTGGGGGCGCTGACGGTGGCCGACAGCGACACCGTTTCGGTGACCAACCTGCACCGCCAGCAGCTCTACGCCTCGGCAGACGTGGGCCGGTCCAAAGCTGAGGTGGCCTGCGCCGTCGCTCAGGCGGTCAACCCGTTCGTGGAGGTGCAGGCCGCGCCCGCACTGAGCGCCGAAAATGCCGCCGCCCTGATTGCCGAGCACGACCTGACGGTGGACGCCACCGACAACTTTGAAACCCGCTACCTCATCGCTGACACCTGCCGCACACTGGGCCGCGAGTGGGTCTGGGGGGCGGCCAGCGGCGTCAGCGGCCTGTGCAGCGTGTTCGGCCCCGCCTTCGGCCTGCGCGACCTGTTTCCCACCCCTGAAGACGACACCTCCTGCGACGAACTCGGCGTGCTGGGGCCGGTGCCCAATCTCGTGGGCGACCTGATGGCGCTGCAAGCCCTGCTGGTGCTGGGCGGCGTGGGCGAGCCGCTGCGGGGAAAACTCTGGACCTTCGACGCGCTGACGGGGCGGGTGCGGGTGCTGAAGATGCAGATGGCTGAAGGCTGAAGGCGGATGACTGATACGGATTCCGATTGAATCTGGTCGTTTCAGATTCAATCCGAGCGGATGCGAGTAGGAAAAAATACGGATTCCGCGATATGGATGCACAGGCGGCGCTTTCCCGACTGTGCAGGAATTAAGCGGAATCCGTATGACCGGGAGCAAGTCGTTTCCCATCAACCATCAGCGCAGCGGAACCATCAACCATTAACAACCATCAACCCCCAACCCCCACCGTGCCCAGCTTCCGCGCCGCTGCCCGCAGCACTTCCGGCGGCTGCACCAGCGCAAAGCGCACGAAGCCCTCGCCGCGTTCCCCGAAGGCCCGGCCCGGACTGACCACCACGCCGGTTTCCTCGGCGGCCCGCACCGCAAAAGCCACGCTGTCCCGCAGGCCCGGCACCCGCGCCCAGGCGTACATGCTGGCCTGGGGGGTCTGGACTTCCCAGCCCAGGTCGCGCAGGGCGGGCACCAGTGCGTCGCGCCGCTCCTCGAAGATTCGCGCCCCCGCCCGGCCCACCTCGTCGGGCAGGCCCAGCGCGTGCGCCGCCGCCCGCTGAATGCCGAGGTAGGGGTGAAAATCCACCGCGCCCTTCACGCGGGCCAGCGCCCCTACCGCGCCTGTGTCCCCCGCCGCGAAGCCCACCCGGAAGCCGCCGAGGTGGTGCGTCTTGGACAGGCTGTGCAGTTCGACCACGCCCGCCGTGCCCGCTTCCAGTGCCGAGGGAGCGCGGTAGTCTCCAAACGTCAATTCGGCGTAAGGGTGGTCGTGAATCAGCAGCGTGCCCCGCTCACGACACCACGCGGCGGCCTCGCGGAAAAACTGCGCCGTCGCCACCGCCGAGGTCGGGTTGTTGGGGTAGTTGAGCAGCAGCACGCGGGGCCGCACGTTCTCCGGCACGGCGGCGAGGTCGGGCAGAAAGCCGCGCTCCGGCGTCAGCGGCAGCGTCACCACGTTCAGCCCCGCCACCGCCGCCGCGCCCCAGTACGGCGGATAGCAGGGGTCGGGCAGCAGCAGCGTGTCGCCGGGGTCGGTCACGGCGAGCAGCAGGTGTGCCAGCCCCTCCTGGGCGCCAATCAGCGGCAGCACCTCGGTCTCGGCATTCAGGCGGACCCCAAAGCGCCGCGTCAGGTACTCGGCGGCGGCGGCCCGCAGCGGCAGCGTGTCGGAAAAGCGGGGGTAGCGGTAGGTCGCCGGATCGTGGGTGGCTTCGCGCAGCACGTCCAGCACGCTCTGGGGCGGGTGCTGGTCGCTGGAACCGATGCTGAGGTCGGTCAGCGTCAGCCCCCGGCTCCGCGCCCGCACCCCCGCCGCGTCCATCAGAGAAAACACACTGCCGGGAACCGAGGAAGCGCGACTGGAAGCCCACATGCTCTCAGGGTAAGGCGTCGGGGGCCTGCTCTACTCTGACCTCATGCCCCTGAGCGAACTCGGTCCCGGCGCCCACGCCCTGCTCGGTGCCGTCAACAGCGTGGTCCTCGAAAACGGCTCTGGCGGCGCCCTTCTCATCGACACCGGCCTGGACGACTCGCACGCCCGCAAGCTGCTGCGCGAGGTGGAGGGGCTGGGGCTGGTGCCAGCGGCCATTCTGAACACCCACAGCCACGCCGACCACCACGGCGGAAACGCCTTCATCCTGAAAAAGTTTCTAGGGTTGCCCGTGTACGCGCCGCCGCTGGAAGCCGCCGTCATCAATTTTCCCGTGCTGGAGCCGCTGTCGCTGTTCGGGGCGATGCCGCCGCGTGAACTCCAGACCAAGTTTCTGCTCGCGCCCGCTTCGCCTGCTCAGCCCCTGGACGCCGGACAGCACACGCTGGTCGGGGCCGAGGTGGAACTGATTCCCGTGCCCGGTCACGCCGCGCAGATGTACGCGGTGCGCGTGCAGGACGTGCTCTACGCCGCCGACGCCCTGTTCGGGCCGGAGGCGCGCGGCAAGCATCCCCTGACCTTCTGCGTGGACAGCGCCGCGCAAAAGGCGAGTGCGGCGGCCCTGGGCGAGCTGTCCGGCGTGCGCGTGGTGCTGCCCGGTCACGGCGGCCCCACGTCCGACTTGCCGGAACTCGCCCGCCTGAACCTGCGGGCCTACGAACGCACCACCGGGGCCGTGCAAGGCGCGCTGGCCGGGGGCGCGGCGACGGTGGATGAACTCCTGCCCCGCGTCTGCACCGCACTGGGTGTGCAGATGACGAACGCCGGAGCCGTCGTCCTGAACCGCGCCGTGGTCAGTGCCCACCTCACCGAAGGGCTGGCGGCGGGGTGGGCGCGGCTGGACGTGCGGGACCAGCGGTTGCTCTTTGCCCAAACGTGAAGAAAACGGCTATGGGCGCGGCTCGCGGCCCCGGCGTAGGGTGCAGCCATGACGAAGAAGAGTGGCAAGAGTGCGGCCAAGTCGGTCAGCAAGACGGCGGCCCGCAAGTCCGACAAGAGCGGCGTGCCCGCCAGCGGCGCCCAGGGCGTGACCGCCAAGGGCGAGGCCAAAGCCGACGCCGCTCACCTGCGCACCGTCAACAACGCGCTGGTGGACCACCACTACCTTGGCGAAGAAGAGTTCCAGACGGTGGCCGAAACGCTGCAGCGCAACCTGGCGACCACCATCAGCCTGTACCTCAAGTTCAAGAAGTACCACTGGGACATCCGGGGCCGTTTCTTCCGCGACCTGCACCTCGCCTACGACGAGTTCATCGCGGAGATTTTCCCCGCCATTGACGAGCAGGCCGAGCGTCTGGTGGCCCTCGGCGGCAGCCCCATCGCCGCGCCCGCTGACATCGCCCGCTACAGCGCCATTCAGGTGCCGCAGGAAACCGTGCGCGACGCCCGCACCCAGGTGGCCGACCTCGTGGCGGACCTCAGCGCCATCGGCAGAACCTACCGCGACGACTCGCAGACGGTGGACGACGCCAACGACCCCGCCACCGCCGACATGTACAACGGCTACGCGGCCACCATCGACAAGATTCGCTGGATGCTGCAGGCCATCATGGACGACGACCGCATGAACTGAGGCTGCACGCTCCAGGCCCCTGCCTCCGACCCCTCCCCACCTGCGGGGGAGGGGCCTTGCGTAGCAAGGGGGCGGGGGGGGCGTCCAGACCAGCGTCTTTTCAGAGGAACCCATGCCAGAAAACTCCCCACGCGTCTCCAGAGGCCCCACCAAAAAATCCGAGCGCGACTTCGACTACGACGTGGATTACCGCCAGCACGACCTGAGAAAGGAGCCGCAGCTCTACCGCGTGGGCCGGGGCGAACAGGGCGTGCTGCTCGTGCAGCCGTACAAGGGCGAGATTTTGCCGCACTGGCGCTTTGCCACGCCGGACGCGGCCCGCGAGAGCAGCGAAAAAATCTATGCCCTGTTTCTGGACTACCTCGCCGCCGGGGACTTCGTGGGCGCGGACATGGCCCGCAAGTTTTTGCAGATGGGCTTTACCCGTGCCCGCCGCTACGCCAACCACAAGGGCGGCAAGAAATACGACGGCCCCGTGCCCGAGGACAAAAAGGGGCAGTCCGGGGCACATGGCCGCGCCGAGTTGCCCCGTCAGCCCGAAGACCCGGTAAAAGCCGAGTCCGCCCGTATCTTCAAGGCCAAATGGGACGAGGCCGAGGCGAACGAGGAGTACGCGGCCATGAAAAAGCAGTGGAAGGCGCAGTACGGCTGATACGGATTCCGATTGAATCTGGTCGTTTCAGATTCAATCCGAGCGGATGCGAGTAGGAAAAAATACGGATTCTGCGATATGGATGCACAGGCGGCGCCTTCCCAACTGTATAGGCCCGACTGTGCAGGAATTAAGCGGAATCCGTATGAGGAGAACCGGACGGTCCGCTTCACTTGAGCGCGGTATGCTGAGGTTATGACAGTTTCCCTTCCTCAAGTTCGCGCCGGGGTGCGGCGATGAGTTGGCTCGACCGCCTGCGCAGTGGCCTGAGCAAGACCCGCCAGCAGCTCAGCGGCACGGCCGGTTCCCTGAACGAGGACGTGCGCGAGGCGTTTACCCGCATGGACAGCATCGAGGACCTCGAATACGCCCTGATCGCCGCTGACGTGGGCCGCGCCGCCACCGAGGAAATCATCGAGGACATCCGCAAGAACGGCGAGGGCCGCCTTCAGGACGCGCTGATGCAGGCGCTCACGCTGCAACTCGAACCCGACGCCCGCCGCGCCCAGTTCCGGCAACTCGGCTTCTCGCCCGATGTCAGCCGCTCCAAGGTGGACCCCAAAGGACACGTCGTGATGGTCATCGGCGTGAACGGTGTGGGCAAGACCACCACCATCGCCAAGCTCGGCCAGTACTACATGGAACGCGGCCAGAGCGTGATGTTCGCGGCAGGCGACACCTTCCGCGCGGCGGCAGGCACGCAGCTCGGCGTGTGGGGGGAGCGCCTCGGCGTACCGGTGATTCAGGGCGTGGACGGCGGCGACCCGGCGGCGGTGGCCTTCGATGCAGCGGGCGCCCGCAAAGCTCGCGGCACCGACCTGTTGCTGGTGGACACGGCGGGGCGACTGCACAACAAGCACAACCTGATGGAAGAACTCAAGAAGGTCCGGCGCGTCATCGACAAGGCCGACCCCGGCGAACCCGCCGAGGTGTGGCTGGTCCTCGACGCCGTGACCGGGCAAAACGGCTTGCAACAGGCCAAAAAGTTCCACGAGGCCACCCCGCTGTCCGGCGTGATTGTCACCAAGCTCGACGGCACGGCCAAGGGCGGCATCCTGGTGCCCATCGTGCGCGAACTGGGCGTGCCCATCAAGTTCATCGGCGTGGGCGAGCAGCCCGGCGACCTGCAACCCTTCGACAGCCGCGAGTTCGTGCGGGCGCTGTTCGACGTGGAGCTGCCCCAGGGCTGACGACCTTTCGGACAGCGGCCCCCTTTCCCTGGGACAACCTGGGGGAGGGGGCCACTGTTATGCATTTGACTTTCTTTGTTATGTTTACATAACATACCGATGTGGTCGCCAAACGAAAAGAGGAGGTTCCGATTTACAACCGGTTGGCCGCGTTGCGGGCCGAGCGCGGGATGAGTCGGGCCGAACTCGCGGCAGCTGTCGGTATCAACCCGCAGTCGGTGGGCTTTATCGAGCGGGGCGACTACGGCCCCAGTCTGGAACTGGCGCTCAGGCTGAGCCGGGTGTTCGGGCTGCCCGTAGAAGCCCTGTTCTCGCTGGAGCCGCTGCCTGCCCTCAGTCTTCAGGTTTACGGAAAGGAGGAGGAATGATTCTGTTCGCCAAGCCTTTTAGCCGCACCCAGCCCCTGCCGCGCCGCCGCTGGTGGGCCGCCGCGCTGGGGGTGAGCGTACTGGCCCTGCAACTCACGCTCCCCAGCCTGGACAGCGAACGCTGGAGCGGCGTTTGGCCCCTGCTGCTCCTGCCGGTCATCGCCCTGAGCCTGCATCAACTGGTGTCCGACGCCTGGGTCTGGAACCGGCTGTTTCGCAGCGAAGGCCAGCTCGACGAATATGAGCGGCATTCGCGCAATGCGTTCATCGCCCGCGCCTATAACCTGAGCGGAGGTTGGGCGCTCTGGCTGCTGTTCGCCGCTTATATCCTGGGCGGTGGCTTCCTGAAGCGGTCTCCGGCCCTCAACCCCTTCCCGGAGGGCAACGCCGAAACCGCCAACGTGGTCTTTTTCCTCACGCTGGTTTCCGCCTACACCTATCTGCCGCGTATCGTGGCTGCACTCAGCGAAAAAGACTTTGCCGAGTGACCCCGCCTGTCCCGTCTTCCTTTTCGTCGTCTTTGCCCGGCGGTCATACGGTTTCCGCTTAATTCCTGCACAGTCGGGAAAGCGCCGCCTGTGCATCCATATCGCGGAATCCGTATTTTTTCCTACTCGCATCCGCTCGGATTGAATCTGGTAGTTTCAGATTCAATCGGAATCCGTATCAGTTCATGAACAGAGTCTTTGCCCTCACCCTCGCCCTGCTGCTCGGTGCTCTGCTGCCGGGTGCCCTCGCCGGAGGTGCCCAGGGCAACCCGGACGAGGCCGTGATTCGCCGCAGCTACCAGCAACTCGCGCAGGCCATCCGGACGGGCGATTCGGCGTCCATCCTGAACGTCTACGCTCCGCAGTTCGTGGGCTACGGGCCGCGCTACGAACCGCTCAGCCGCGAACTGCTGACCCAGGCCACGCAGGGCCTGACTTTCAAGACCGTCGGCACCGAACTGCTCAAGGTCCAGCGTCAGGGCCAGAGCTACGACGTGACCAGCCGCACCACCAGCACGGGTGAGTACGACATGGGCGGCCAGAAAGTCCCCTTCACGCAAACCGGCGACACGCTCGACACCTGGCAGAAGGTGGGCGGGCGCTGGCAAATCGTGGGCAGCAGGACGCTGAGCAGTACGGTGGACCTCGCCGGGCAAAAACAGGTCATGAACGACCCTGCCCCCCTGTCCGGCGCCCAGCGGCAGGCGCTCCAGACCGCGCTCCGGCCCCTCCTGAAGCCGGTCAGTCTGAACGTGGGGGCAGCGGCCAGTGACCTCGCGTTTCTGGCCCCGCTGGCCCAGGCCCGTCTCATCGGCGCAGGCGAGGGCAGGCACGGGACGCACGAACATTTCGTCCTCAAGGCGCGCATCTTCAGGGCGCTGGTCGAGCACCACGGCTTCACGACCCTCGCCTTCGAGTCCAACCCCACCGGCGCACCGGCCATCAACGCCTACATTTCGGGCGAGTCGGACGACCTTCAGGCGGCGGTGGGCGGGCTGGGCTTCATGGTGTGGCGCACCGCCGAAATCCGTGACCTGCTCGTCTGGATACGGGACTACAACGCGCAGCGCGGCGACAGACCCGCCCTGACCTTCGTGGCGGTGGACATGCAGGATCCCGGCGGCAGCGCGGGCGTGCTGGTCAAGCTCGTGCCGGGGCTGGCCGCCGCTGCCGTGCCTTTCGCCGACCTGAAGCCCTACCAGATCGACGAACTCGTCAAAGACCCCGCCGAACAGAAGGCCTTCACCGAGCAGGCGGCGGCCCTCGTCCAGGCGGCTGCCGAGTTGCCCGAAGACACCCCCCACCGCGCCGAGGCCCAGGCGCTCGCGCGGACCGTGCAGCAGGCGGTCCTGGCAGCGAGCGGGCAGGGCACGCGGGACGACTTCATGGCCGAGAACCTGCTGGGCTTTCTCCAGGCCAACCCGCAGAGCAAAGTGATGCTGTGGGCGCACAACGGGCACGTCAGCAAAGCTCCCGACGTCCTGTCGCAGACCGGCATGGGTGCACAGCTGTCCGCCGCTTTGGGCAGCGACTACCGCACCGTCGGGCTGACCTTCAGCAGCGGCAGCATCCGCGCCGTGCAGATGGGTCAGGAGGACAAGGGGATGCAGGCCGTGACCGTCGCTCCCTCCCACCCCGACAGCCCCGAGGCGCTGGCGACGGCCCCCGCTGCGCTGGTCCTGGCCGACGCGCTCAAGGTCCCCGTCCTCCGTGACTATCTGGCGACGCTGCGCCCCGTGCGCGGCATCGGGCAGAGCAGCATCCCGGGCGCGATGGGCTACACCTTCGATGTTCTTCCCAAAGCCTACGACGTGCTGATTTTTACCGGGAAAAGCACGCCTGCCCAGCCCGCGAAGTAAGCCACAGATAAAAACCCCGCCTGCTTTCCGTGTGGAGGCAGGCGGGGTTCCTGATTCCCCTTACAGCGCGGCGCGAACCACCTTCACCACGTTCTCCACGCTGAAGCCGAACTTCTCGAACAGCACCTTGGCCGGGGCCGACGCGCCGAAGCCGTCCATGCCGATGACCGGGCCGCCCAGCGTCCACTCGTACCAGGGCTGCTTGCTGCCGGCTTCGATGGCGACGCGCCTCACGCCCGGGGTCAGCACGCTGTCGCGGTAGCCCTGCTCCTGCTCGCGGAACACTTCCATGCAGGGCATGGACACCACGCGGGCCGCCACGCCTTCCTCGGCGAGTTTGGCGGCGCTGTCGAGGGCCAGGCTGACTTCCGAGCCGCTCGCCAGCAGAATCACCTGGGCATTCTCGGCGTCGCGCACCACGTAGGCGCCTTTTTTCACGCCATCGAAGTTCCGGGGCAGGATGGGCAAATCCTGGCGCGAGAGGGCCAGCGCGGTGGGGCCTTTGTCGTATTCCAGCGCCATCACCCAGGCGGCGGCGGTTTCGTTGGCGTCGGCGGGACGGATGACGTGGGCGCCGGGCACCGCGCGCAGCATCGCCAGCTGGTCAATCGGCTGGTGGGTGGGGCCGTCCTCGCCCAGCCCGATGGAGTCGTGGGTCAGCACGTAGGTCACGGGCTGCATCTGTATGGCGCTGAGGCGGAAGGCGGGCTTGAGGTAGTCGGCAAACACCAGGAAGGTGCCGACCAGCGGGCGCAGGCCCCCGTAGAGGCTCAGGCCGTTGCCCGCCGCACTCATACCGAACTCGCGCACGCCGAACAGCACGTTGCGCCCGTCCATCTGCCCGGCCTGCATCTCGCCGCCGTCCTTGATGGTGGTCTTGGTCGAGCCGCTCAGGTCGGCACTGCCGCCCATCAGCCCGGGCACCACTTTGGCGAGCGCGTTGATGACGTCGCCGCTGGCCGTGCGGGTCGCCACCGCTTTGCCGCCTTCCTCGTAGCCCGGCAGCGCGGCCATCAGGTCAGCGGGCAACTCGCGGGCAAGCAGCGCGTCCACTTCCTTGCCGAGGTCGGGGTGGGCGGCGCGGTAGTCGGCCATCAGCTTTTCCCAGTCGGCTTCGAGCTGTGCGCCGCGTGCGCGGGCGTTCATGTGCGCGGCGACCTCGTCGGGCACGGTGAAGGCCGGGTACTCCCAGCCGAGCGCCTTTTTCGTTTCGGCCACGCCCTCGGCGCCCAGAGGCTCGCCGTGCGCCTTGCTCGTTCCGGCGCGGGGGCTGCCGAAGCCGATGACGGTGCGAACCTGAATCAGCGTGGGCCGCTCGCTCTGGGCGCGGGCCTGCTCGATGGCCTGCGCGATTTCGTCCAGATTGTTGCCATCCTCGACCTTCAGCACGTTCCAGCCGTAGGAGCGGAAGCGGGCGGCGGTGTCTTCCGATTCGGCCTTGTCGGTGGGCGTATCGAGCTGAACCTGGTTGTCGTCGTGCAGCCAGATGAGCTTGCCCAGTTTCAGGTGCCCGGCGAGCGCGGCGGCCTCGTGGTTGATGCCTTCTTGCAGGTCGCCGTCACCGAGGATGCCGTAGGTGTGGTTGTCGAAGATGGGGAACTGGGGGCGGTTGTAGCGGGCGGCGAGGTGCGCCTCGGCCATCGCCATGCCCACCGTCATCGCCGCGCCCTGACCGAGCGGGCCGGTGGTCGCGTCCAGCCCCTTGGTGTGGAAAAACTCGGGGTGGCCCGGCGTGTGGTAGCCCCACTGCCGGAAGTTCTTGATGTCGTCGAGCGTCATCGCCTCGTAGCCGGTCAGGTGCAGCAGGCTGTAAATGAGCATGCTGGCGTGTCCGGCCGACAGCACGAAGCGGTCGCGGCCTGGCCATTCGGGGTGCGCAGGGTTGTGACGCAGGAACTTCTGCCACAGCACGTAGCCCATCGGGGCCATGCCGAGCGGCGCACCGGGGTGGCCGGAGTTGGCGGCCTGCACCGCGTCGATGGCGAGGGTGCGAATCGTGTTCACACTCAGCTGCGAAACGTTTCCGTCTGACATGGCCGCAGTCTACCGGGCGACACCGGACCCGGAGCCACGGCCACCCGGCCAAAAGAAAAACGCCCACCAACGAAGGAAGGCGCGGTTGATGACTGAACTGGACCGTCTCTGGAACTCGACTGTCTCCGGGCAGACCTGCAAGCGCACCCACGGCGCTTTCATTCCGGTAAGGACAGAATACGCCCGGTGCGTAAAGTTGTCAAGCATCTCTGTGAATGTCGCTTGAGTATGCGGCCCAGAATCATTGAGCCGAGCTTGAGCCGGGGGAAGAATGCCAGGAAAGTCCAGGTGCATATGCATCCACTAGGCCATTTGGCCGAGGGTCCGGATTCGCCCGGCAAGTCGGGGCCTGCCAGGATGACCCCATGTCCGACCTTCCCCCTTTCCATGTGCGCCCGGCCCAGCCTGCCGACGCCTTTCTGGCCGCCCTGCTGCTGGGTGCCACCGGGGAGCCGCACTTTCACACGACGGCGCAAAAGCTCGCGGAACGCTTTGCGGCTCCGGCTCACGGTTATGTCGTGGGTGAAACGGCGGGGCAGGTCACCGGCCTCGGGTCGTTCTGGCTGCCGGAGTTTCACCCGGACCACGCCTGGGTGGGCCTGCACCTTCACCCTGACCACCACGCGGGCGCGGCGGCCCTGCTGGACTTCCTGGCGCTTCGGGCCCGCGCCGCTGGGCGTTCGCACCTGTGGGCCAGCGTGCGCGAGGACTACCTCCCCACCTGGCCGGACCTCCCCGCGCTGGGATTCCGCGAAGTTCACCGCACGTTCGGCGGCGGCTTTCATTTGAGTGACGGGCATCTGCGCGACTGGCAGGCGAACACCGCCCGCCTTGAGGCCGCGCTGACCCGCCAGGGCCACTGGCTCACCCCCGCTGCTTCCTTCCGGCAAGACGCCCGCCTGACCGACCTGTACGCCCTGACCCGCCACGACAAGGTGACGGCTCCGCCCACCATCGACCCCGCCGCCGAGAGCCTGCCGACCGAGAACCTGACCGACGAGGAGGCCCTCTGGAACGCCGCCTGGCTGGCGTGGCACGGCGAAACGCCGGTGGGCCTCGCCCTCCCCGAGCGTTCGCGCCTGGGTGCCTGGAACGCGGTGCTGGTCGTTCACCCGGAGCACCGTCGCCAGGGCCTCGCCACCGCCCTTCTTGCCCGGGTGGTCCGCAGCCTGCAAGCCGGGGGCCTGCCCTTTCTCAATGTGGCGGGCAGCAAACGCGACGCCGCCTACCTCGGCGTGCTGCGTCGCCTGGGCGCGAACATCGAACCCGACTGGATTGCCTGGGAGCGCGAGGCGTGAAGGTCCGTCCATTCCGGGAAGCCGACGCCGCCACCGTCGCCCGGCTCGTCACCGGGAGCGTGCGCGGTCAGTGGACCTCCCGGCCCGAACAGTTCCGGGTGTCCAGCGACCCGCAGCGCCGCCGTCTGGTGGCCGAGAACGGGGGAGAGGTCGTCGCTGCCGTCCACGCCTCCCCTTTCGGCGCAGGTGCCCCCGACGCACTGCGGCTGGACTTCGCGGGCGAGGGCGCGGCGTTTTCTCCTCTTTACCTCGCGCTGCTGGCCGACCTGCCGCCAGGGTTCTCACGGCTGCT
The DNA here is from genome assembly GCF_011067105.1 of Deinococcus wulumuqiensis R12. Lineage (NCBI taxonomy): Bacteria > Thermotogati > Deinococcota > Deinococci > Deinococcales > Deinococcaceae > Deinococcus > Deinococcus wulumuqiensis. Next base: position 2,806,043 of record NZ_CP049357.1, read on the forward strand.
GGGCGTGACCCGCGAAGACTGGCCCGAGCAGATGCGTTTCTTCGCGGCGGCGGGCTTTCGCAACGCCTGGCAATCCTGGGGCGCCCACCTCGACCTGACGACCTTCGACTTTGAGCGGTTTCGCGCCCTAGAGCATTTGACAAAAAGACGCAACGTCTTTTTGGCGAGCGGAGCGAGTGCAAAACACTGAGCAGGGCGGAGAATGGAGTGATGCGGGGCGCTGTTCCGCGCATCACGTAATTCGGAGAACTGCTCTAGACGAAAAGCTGTTCGTGGCAGGTTACGAGGTCGGGCGCTGGGACAATGCCGCCACAGAAGCCGAGTGGGACGCGCTCTACCGGCTTCACCGGCAGGGCGAGGCCGATGTGCCGAGGAATCCGACGACTTCCTCCGCGCCGCTGAGTCGTGAGGACTGGCAGCGCACCCTGAGCGAAGAAGCGGTCTTCGTGGTGCGTGACCGGGGTGAACCCGTAGGCCTGACCCGTCTGACGCTACCCGGCCATCATCCCTTGCAGACGGCCCGCGAAGTGGAAAGTGACTTCACGGCCACCCACCCCGCGCATCGTTCACACGGTCTCGCCACGGTCCTCAAGGCGCATGCGCTCGCCTGGGCTGCTGCCGAGGGCTACGTGGTGGCGGGTACGGGCGGCACGGTGCTCAATTTGTCGATGCTGCGCGTGAATACCCGGCTGGGCTACGTCACCGAGCCGATGTGGGTGACCTGGGAACGGCATCTCTGATACGGATTCCGATTGAATCTGGTAGTTTCAGATTCAATCCGAGCGGATGCGAGTAGGAAAAAATACGGATTCTGCGATATGGATGCACAGGCGGCGCTTTCCCGACTGTGCAGGAATTAAGCGGAATCCGTATGATACAGCTTCGAAAAATAGGTTTTCCATAAAATCTATTTTTCCGAGCGAAGCGAGTAGAAGAAGATACGGGTTTGGACGGAGCGGAGCGTATTCAGGCGCTTTTCCTGAATGCGCGAAGTGAAGTAGAGTTCAAACCCGTATGACACCGCCTGCCGCGTACTGCCGGCTTCATGGGCGAGAGAAGCACGGGCGAGAGGAATACGCTGACCCCGTGACACACTTCCCTCCTGCTTCCTCGGCTGAGGTCGCTTCCCCTTCGCCCGAAGCCCCGGTGCCGGTCCGTGAGCGTGCCCTGCTGCCGGACGTGCTGCGCGGCGTGGCCTTGCTCGGCATCCTGACGGTGAACATGCAGGACTTCGCCGGCTATCTGGAGTGGCGGCAGACCGGACTGGACCGCGTGGCCCAGGTCCTGATCGACGTGTTCGCCAACGGGCGTTTCATCAGTATCTTCGCCATGCTTTTCGGCTGGGGGGCCTACGGGCTGTACCGGCGGCACGGCCCGGCCCTCTTCGCGCGGCGGCACCTGCTGCTGTTCGTGTTGGGAACGGCCCACCACCTGCTGCTGTGGCACGGCGACATCATC